>JBPBQE010000275.1:0-36594 GCA_050954595.1 Janthinobacterium lividum
CAGCGCCGGTTCGTCTGTCATAGTAGCGCCAATACTCCGTCCAGGGTCGGCTTTAAAGACACATGGACCCCGCGCCAGGGCAAGGGGGCCAGAACGTCTGCCGCACGCTGCCCGATTGCCACGGCGGCGACATAGGCAAGTGCCGGATGCAGGCGGGGCGGAATGATGGCAACAAAGGCCGCGGCCGTCTCGGTCGACAGGAACATCGCCGCTGCCAGCGTGCCGGCCTCGAGCGCCGCGATGGCGGCCTGCGGCATCCGTCGTGCTGGCGTAACCTCGTAGGCACAAGCCCGCGTCACCGAGAATCCGGCCCCGGCCAGCGCCTCGGCCAAGGCGTCGCCCTGGCGAAAACCATGGGCGAACAGGATGTGCGACCCCGGATCGAGCCGCCGCTTCGCCAAACCGGCCAGCGCCACGCCGTCGCCTTGTGCGTCCATCACCGTCGTGAACCCGGCCTGCCGCGCCCGGGTCGCCGTCGCACTGCCGACCGCCAGCAGCGGCAACGCCTTGAGTCCGTCCGGCAACGCCGGAACCGCGTTCCGGCTGGTGGTCACCACCGCGTCGAACCGCCCATGCGGCGCAATTTCACGGTGATGCAGCGTCATCACCGGTGCGATCACCGGCTCGAACCCATGCGCGGCGACCAACGCAGCCGTCTCGACCGCGTCGGCGGCCGGACGCGTGACCAACACGCCGCGACGCCCCACCGCGAGCATTTCAGGCGAAAATATCGCGTGGCGAGTCGGCGCGCAACTCGTCTCCCAGCGCCGTGCCCAGCCGCTCGGAGTCCGTCGGCAGCCCGTGGACGCTCCGTTTCAGCAGGAAGCTTCCATCCGGCCGCGCCACCAGCCCGGTTAGGTGCAGCCGCCCATCCGGCAGCAGCCGCGCATGTCCCCCGATCGGAGTCCGGCACGAGCCGTCGAGCGCGGCCAACAGCGCCCGCTCGGCCAACGACACGGCGCGCGCCTCGGGATCCTCGATCCCGGACAGCAATTGCCGCAACGTCAGGTCTTCCTCGCGCACCGTGACGCCCACGATGCCCTGGCACGCAGACGGCACCATCGCCTCCGGATCGATCGGCACGTACGGCGTCTCGATCTTCAACCGCTTCAACCCGGCCACTGCCAACAGGCTCGCCGCGCAATGCCCCGCCATCACTTTGTCGATCCGCGTCTGCACGTTGCCGCGCATCAGCGTGATCGACAGGTCCGGCCGGGCGTGCAGCAACTGCGCCTGCCGCCGCAGCGAGGTTGTGCCGATGACCGCGCTGGCGGGCAGCATGGAGAACGCTTCCGTCGGGTCCGCCGTGGCGCAATCGGGGCCCAGGATCAGCGCGTCCCGCGAGTCCTCGCGCCGCAACGTGCACGCCAGCACGATCCCCGGCGGCAGCTCGGTCTCCAAATCCTTCAGGCTATGCACGGCGAAATCGATCCGCCGATCGGCCAGCGCCTCGTGAATTTCCTTCGAGAACAGCCCCTTGCCGCCGATCTCGGCCAACGCCCGGTCCTGCACCGCATCGCCGGTGGTGCGGATGACGTGTTCCTGGAACACCTCATCATTGTTGAAGCCGGGCGCCAACACCGGGCAGAACTTCGCCAACAACCCGATGAATGCGCGCGTCTGCACCCGGGCCAGCGGCGAACCGCGGGTGCCGACGCGCAGCGGCAGGCCGCGCCGCGCATGGGTGTCGCTGCGCGGCATCGTCCGGTCGAGAAGGGGGGTGGGCTGGGCGTCGGGCATCGGATTGCTCTATGGGATCGCCGGTTCGAGGAAAAGACACGACATGCACGCCTCCTATGCTTGTTCCCTTTCAAAGGGATTAACGGGGCCGGTCCTCGGGCTGGAGTCCTCCTGCGACGAGACCGCGGCCGCCGTGCTGGACGCCGACGGCCGGGTCATGGGCGAGATCGTATTGAGTCAGTTGGAGGAACATCGCCGCTTCGGCGGCGTGGTGCCGGAGATCGCGGCGCGGGCGCATCTGGCGCATCTTCCGGGTCTGGTCCGCGACGTCCTGGCCAAGGCCGGCGTTGCCATCGCTGACCTCGCCGGGATCGGCGCCAGCTGCGGCCCCGGCCTGATCGGCGGCCTCATCGTCGGCGCCGGCGTGGC
Organism: Janthinobacterium lividum; assembly: GCA_050954595.1. Classification (GTDB taxonomy): domain Bacteria; phylum Pseudomonadota; class Alphaproteobacteria; order Acetobacterales; family Acetobacteraceae; genus JAVVHH01. The sequence continues at coordinate 2,110 of JBPBQE010000275.1, forward strand.
CAAAGGTATCGCGCTCGCCGCCGGCATCCCGTTCGTGGCCGTCAATCACCTGGAGGCGCATGCGCTGACCCCACGGTTGCCCGGCCTGGTCCCGGACGGCGCGCCGTTCCCCTATCTGCTGATGCTGCTCTCCGGCGGACATTGCCAATGCGTCGCCGTGGAGGCGGTCGGCCGCTACCGTCTGCTCGGCAGCACCATCGACGACGCCGTCGGCGAAGCCTTCGACAAGGTCGGCAAGCTGCTCGGCCTCCCTTGGCCCGGTGGCCCCGAAGTCGAGCGCCTCGCCGCCAACGGCGACCCGGCCACCATCCGTTTTCCCCGTCCGCTCCTGGGCCGAGACGGCTGCGATTTCAGCTTTTCCGGCCTCAAGACCGCCGTCGCCAAACGCGTCGCCACCTATCCCGACGGCCCCCTCCCAGCCGCCGACGCCGCCGACATCGCCGCCGCCTTCCAAGTCGCCGTCGCCGCCGTGCTGGCTGACCGCGCGACCCATGCTCTGGCGATGATGCCGGACGCCCGCTCCCTCGTCGTCTCCGGCGGCGTCGCGGCCAACGGTGCCGTGCGCGCCGCGCTCACCAAGGTCGCCGTCGCCCACGGCCTCACGCTTCTCGCCCCGCCGATCCGCCTCTGCACCGACAACGCGGTCATGGTCGCCTGGGCCACCATCGAGCGCCTGCGCCTCGGCCTGGCCGACGATCTCGGCTTCAAACCACGCCCTCGCTGGCCCCTTGCTGAGATGACAGCATGAACTACCGCCACGCCTTCCACGCCGGCAACTTCGCCGACTGCATGAAGCACGCCTTGCTGCTCTGGATGCTCGACGCCCTCCAGCGCAAGCCGGCCCCGTTCTTCGTTCTCGACACCCATGCCGGCCTCGGCCGCTACGACCTCATCGCCGGCGACGCCGCCCGCACCGGCGAATGGCGCGACGGCATCGCCCGCCTGCTGCACGAGCCTCCAGCCTGCCTCCAACGCTATGTCGACGCGGTCTCCGCCGTCGGCAACGAGGGTGAATTCATCTACCCTGGCTCGCCGCTGCTGACCTACCAGGCCCTCCGCGAAACCGACCGCCTGATCTGCTGCGAACTCCACCCCGAAGACGCCGCAATCCTGAAACAACTCTTCCGCGGCGAAGGCCATGCCGGCGTCCATCTCCGCGACGGCTACGAAGCTATCCGCGCCCTGCTCCCGTTCAAGGAGCGTCGCGGCCTGATCCTGATCGACCCACCTTACGAAGTCCTGGGTGAATTCGAGCGCGTCGTCACCGCCTTGCAAGACGGCGCCGTCCGCTTCGATCGCGGCATCTATGCCGTCTGGTATCCCATCAAGCACCGCGCCCCGGTGAACACCTTTCACGAAGCCATCGGCCTGGCCCGCTTGAAGAACGTCGTCGCCGCCGAACTCTGGCTACGCCGTCCCCTTGACCCGGCCATGCTCAACGGCTGCGGCCTCCTCGTCCGCAACGCTCCCTACGGCTTCGAAGCCGCCGCGACCGAAATGCTCGCTGCTCTCGCCGAGCGCCTGGGCGGCGACGACGCCGGCAGCGTCGTCATCCGTATAACCCATGAGTAGCCTCGCCATCCTCGGTGCCGGCGCCTGGGGCCGCGCGCTCGCCACTCAGGCCATCCGTGCCGGCACCCCGACCACCCTTTGGGCCCGCAACCCGGCCGCCATCGGTGACGGGCTGCCCATCACCGGCATCCTCCCCGGCGGCGGTCACGACGCGATCCTCCTTGCCATCCCCGTGCAGCACCTCCGCGACGTGCTTGCCCGCTTCCGCCCCACGGCTCCCGTCGTCATCTGCGCCAAGGGCATCGAAGCCACGACTGGCATGCTGCCGTTGGAGATCGTTGCCTCCCTGCATCCGCATCTCGCCGGCGCCGTGCTCTCCGGCCCGAACTTCGCCGCCGAGATCGCCGCCGGGCTGCCCGCGGCGTCCGTCGTCGCCGCCGCCGACCCGGCCCTTCGCGCCACGATCATCCGCCTCCTCGCCAGCGGCACCTTCCGCCTTTACGGCAATGACGACCCGGTCGGCGCCCAACTCGGCGGCGCCGCCAAGAACGTGATCGCGATTGCCGCCGGCGTCGTCGCCGGTGCCGGCCTGGGCGAGAACGCGCGGGCTGCGCTCATCACCCGCGGCCTGGCCGAATTGACCCGCTGCGTCGTCGCCCTCGGCGGCCGCGCCGCCACGGTCGCCGGCCTGTCCGGCCTCGGCGATCTGCTGCTGACCTGCACCGGCGCCGCCAGCCGCAACTACCGCTGCGGCCTCGCGCTCGGTCGGGGCGCGACGTTGGCCGACACCCTGGCGGCCTCGCCCGGCGTGGTGGAGGGCGTCGCCACCGCGCCGGCCCTGCTCGCCCGCGCCGCCGGCACCGATCTGCCGATCTGCACCGCGGTCGCCGCGCTGCTCGCAGGTGAAATGACCGTCGAGCGCGCCGTCGCGGCACTGCTCGCGCGACCGATGCGTGATGAATAAAGCCATGAAGAACGGGACAGGGCACTAAATGCTGCGTGGAATCGTCACCGTCGGCGGCTGGACCATGGCCAGCCGCCTCATGGGCTTCGTGCGCGACATCCTGATCGCCGCCCTGGCCGGCACAGGCCCGATCGCCGACGCCTTCTTTATCGCGCTTCGCGTGCCCAACCTGTTCCGCCGCCTGTTCGGCGAGGGAGCCTTCAACGCCGCCTTTGTGCCCGAATTCTCCGGCATCTACGCCACTGAGGGGGCCGAGCCCGCCCGCGACTTCGCCCAGCAGACTATCGCCGTGATGGCGTTCTGGCTCCTGCTGCTCACCGTGGTCGGCGAGATCTTCATGCCGCAGATCATGCACGTGCTGGCGCCGGGCTTCACCGACATACCGGGCAAGGAGCAGCTGACCATTGCCCTGGCGCGCATCACCTTCCCGTATGTGCTGCTCATCTGCCTGGCGGCTCTGCTGTCCGGCATCCTGAACGGCCTCGATAAATTTGCCGCCGCCGCCGCCGCCCCGCTGGTGTTCAACACCGTCTCCATCGCCGCCATGCTGCTGCTGACGCCCTACCTTCCCAATGTCGGCTTCTCGCTGGCCTGGGGCGTGACCGTCTCTGGCGTGCTGCAACTCGCGCTCCTGGCCTGGGCGGTCCGCCGCGCCGGCATGCGCCTCAGCATCCCGCGTCCGCGCCTGACCCCGCAGATGCGACACCTGTTCAGGCGTATGGGGCCCGGCCTGCTTGGCGCCGGCGTCACCCAGCTCAACTTGGCCGTCGACATCTTCATCGTCAGCCTGCTGCCGCCGGGCTCCGCCAGCCTGCTATATTACGCCGATCGCGTGAACCAGCTCCCCCTCGGCGTCATCGGCACCGCCGTCGGCACCGCGTTGCTGCCGCTGCTCTCCCGCCAGGCGCGCACCGGCCAGGCCGAGGAAGCCCGGCACACGCTCGCCCGCGCCCTGGAAATCAGCCTGGCGCTCACGCTACCGGCAGCGCTCGCGCTCGCGGTGGCCGGCGAGCCCATCATGCTGGTGCTGTTCGGCCGCGGTGAATTCACCCAGACGGCGGCCGAACTCAGTGCCCAGTCGCTCGCCGCCTACGCCTTTGGCCTCCCGGCCTTTGTCGCCGTCAAGGTCGTGATTCCGGCCTTCTTCGCCCATGGCGACACCTCGACCCCGGTCCGCATCGGCTTCATCGCCATCGCGCTCAACCTGATCATGAACCTGCTGTTCATGGTGCCGCTGCGTCACATGGGCCCGGCGCTGGCGACCAGCCTGTCGGCCATCTTCAACGTTGTCGCTCTCGGCGTGCTGCTGAGCCGCCGCGGTCAGCTGGTGGTGGACCGGCGGCTACGGCTACGGCTGTTGCGCATGGCCGGCGCCTCGCTGGCGATGGCCGTGACGTTGATCATGATGCAGCGCTACGTGTTCGTGCGGGTGGAAATGGCGGCCGGGCTGCGTTGGGGCGCGCTGGCGCTCCTGGTCGGCGCCGGGCTCGCGGCCTACGCAGTGGCCGGCCAGCTCCTGGGTGCCTTCGACGTCCGCATGCTGCTGGCCGTCCTCCAGCGCCGGCGCAAACGCCTGAGCTGAGGCCGCCCGCACCAACGCGGCACGGGCTGCCCCGGCGTGGCAGGTAGGTGTTAGTAGGTGACGAGGTCCCGAATCTTTGCGAACTGCGCTGGGGTCAGCACCTTCTTCGTTACCAAATCCTGCGGCGTCGCATAGGGGCGTCCAGCCACGATCTTCGGTGCCGTCTTCTCGCCGATCCCCGGCAGCGTCTTGGCAATGTCGGTCGCCGAGGAGGTGTTGATGTCGGCCAGCGCAAACCGATCCCGGTTCTGCGCGAACGCCGGCCGCGTCATCACCTTCTTGGTTGATAGGGCGTTCAGATTGTCCCAGGGCCGTCCATCGACGATCGCCTTGGCGGTGACCGGCCCGATGCCGGGTAGGGTCGCAAGCTCGGTCTCGCTGGCGGCGTTGATGTCGATCTTCTTGGTCGACGCGGACGGGGCAGGGGTGGCGGCCGCCCCGACCGTCGGCGCGACGCGAGTTGGGATGGTCGGCGACGTCGCGGCCGGCATGCTCGGCGCGGGCGCGCTTCGACCTGCCGGCGCCGTCGCGGGTGCCTGAGCATAAGCCGGCGTGAACAGAACCAGGGCGGCGAGGGCAGCGAAACTGGTGCGGGTGAGCTTCAAGACATCCTCCAATGATAAGCGAATCGAACTCTGCTTGCCGCGAAAGGCGTAATTACGGCCAGCGCACTTCCGGCGGCAGACTCATCAGGATCGCCTCGACGTTCCCTCCGGTCTTCAGCCCGAACAGCGTTCCCCGATCGTGCAGGAGGTTGAACTCGACGTAGCGGCCCCGGCGCAGAAGCTGGTGATTCTTTTCCTCCGGCGTCCACGCCTCGCGCATCCGCCGCCGCACGATGGCCGTGTAGCCGTCGCGGAAGGCGCGCCCGACATCCTGCGTGAAGCTGAAATCGTCCCTGACGTCGCCGGTGAAGTGGTGGTCGTAGAAGATCCCGCCGACACCCCGAGTCTCGCCCCGGTGCGGCAGATAGAAATACTCGTCGCACCATTTCTTAAACTTCGGGTAGTAGCCCGCGTCGTGCTTGTCGCAGGCCGCCTTGAAGGCGGCATGGAAGCTCGCCTCGTCCTCGGCGATCTCGGCCTTGTCGGTTCCCATCGGCGTCAGGTCGCCACCGCCGCCGAACCAGCCCCGTGTCGTCACCAGCATGCGCGTGTTCATATGTGCCGTCGGCACACGCGGGTTCTGCGGATGTGCGACCAGGCTCACCCCCGAGGCCCAGAAGCGGGGGTCCTCCTCGGCGCCGGGGATCTGCTTGCGGAACTCCGGGCTGAACTCGCCCCAGACGGTGGAGACGTTCACGCCCACCTTCTCGAACACCCGGCCTTTCATAACGCTCATCACGCCGCCACCCCCGGCATCCCCGGAGTCGGTCGGCCGCTGCCACTCGGTCCGCGCGAACCGACCCGGCGCCCGATCGCCGAGCGGCAAGTCGCTTTCCGCCTCGATCGCTTCGAAATTGGCGCAGAGTTGGTCCCGCAGCGTCTCGAACCAGGCGCGTGCCTCCGTCTGCAGCACGGCATGTGGCGGCGGCAGAAGTTCCACGGCTTGCGACATTTAGATTCACTCCAATCTGCTGTTCAGCATAGAACGAGGCGTGCGCGAGTTGCAGGGGCCTGCACGCGCCCGTATAGGACCGAAGGGTCGAGCGAGGCAGCCGTTTGCGCGCGCTGTCGCTATTGAGAACGAGGACGGGCATGGCTGAAGTTGCAACCGCTACCGCGAATGTCCGCGAAGCGATCACGACGGTGGGGAACCCGGACGTCACCAAGCGTGACTTCCTGAAGCTGTTGACCGGCAGCGCCGTCGTCATCGGCGCCGGGTCGATGGTGTGGCCGTTCATCGACAGCATGAACCCGGCCCGTGACGTGCTGGCACTGTCCAGCGTCGAGGCCGATCTATCCCCGGTCGTTGAAGGCCAGGGCATCACCATCGTTTGGCGTGGCAAGCCGATCTTCCTGCGGCACCGCACCCCCAAGGAGATCAAGGAAGCCGTCGACACGCCCTTGAGCGCGATGAAAGACCCGATCACCGACGCTGCTCGCGTCAAGGCCGGGCACGAACAATGGCTGGTCGTCATCGGCATCTGCACCCATCTCGGCTGCGTCCCGCTCGGCAACAAGCCGACCGATCCGCGCGGCGAGTTCGGCGGCTGGTTCTGCCCGTGCCACGGCAGCCAGTACGACACTGCCGGGCGCATTCGCCTCGGGCCGGCACCGGCCAATCTGGTGTTGCCGCCATACGCATTCATGAACGACACCAAGATCAAGATCGGCTGAGGAGCGAGATCCATGGCAGGCCTGCACAAATCCACTTACCAAAACCCGGTGATCAACTGGATCGACACCCGGTTGCCGCTGTTTACGATGATGCAGAAGGAATACGGCTCCTTCCCGACGCCGAAGAACTTCAACTACTTCTGGAACTTCGGCGCACTCGCCACGGTCAACCTGATCATCATGATCGCGACCGGCGTGTTCTTGGCGATGAACTACACCGCCAATACCGGTCTGGCCTTCGATAGCGTCGAGCGCATCATGCGTGACGTGAACTACGGCTGGCTGCTGCGCTACGCCCATGCCAACGGCGCCTCGATGTTCTTCATCGTGGTCTACATCCACATCTTCCGCGCCCTATACTACGGCTCATACAAGGCGCCGCGCGAAATCCTGTTCATGCTTGGCGTGGTCATCTTCCTGCTGATGATGGCGACCGCGTTCATGGGCTACGTGCTGCCCTGGGGCCAGATGTCCTACTGGGGCGCCACGGTCATCACCAACCTATTCTCTGCCGTTCCGCTGATCGGCGACAGTATCGTGACTCTGCTCTGGGGCGGCTTCAGCGTCGATAACCCAACGCTCAACCGCTTCTTCGCCCTGCACTACCTGCTGCCGTTCATGATCTTCGGCGTCGTGTTCCTGCACGTCGTCGCGCTGCACATCACCGGCTCGAACAATCCGCTCGGCATCGACGTCAAGTCGCCGCAGGACACCATCCCCTTCCACCCGTACTACACCACCAAGGACAGCGTCGGCCTCTGCGTCTTCCTGCTGGTCTTCGCGATCCTGGTGTTCTTCCTGCCCAACCTGCTCGGTGACCCCGACAACTACATCACTGCCAATCCGCTGGTGACGCCGGCGCACATTGCCCCGGAGTGGTACTTCCGTCCGTATTACGCCATGCTTCGTGCAGTCGAGTGGAAGCTCGGTGGCGTCATGGTGATGTTCGCCTCGATCCTGGTGCTGTTCTTCCTGCCCTGGCTCGACACGTCACCGGTTCGCAGCACGCGCTTCCGCCCGATGTACAAGCCGTTCGTCGCCCTGTTGGTCATCTCCTTCTTCGCCCTGCTCTACGTCGGTGGTAAGCCGCCGGAAGGTGCGTATGTCGTGATCGGCCGCGTTGCCACGGCGTATTGGTTCCTGCACTTCCTGGTGATCCTGCCAGTCCTCGGCAAGATCGAGCGTCCCCTGCCGCTGCCCGAGAGCATCAGCAACCCGGTGCTCCGCGCTCGTCCGCCCTTCTCGGGTGGTGGCGGTGGCCCGTTGCCGCAAGGTGCGGCCGCCAAGCCGATGGATCGGGCATAATGCGTAACTTCGCTCTAGTTCTCCTCGCTTCTGCAGCGTTGGCTTCACCGGCCTTCGCTCAGGCGGAACACGTTGAAGCTCCATCGGTAAAGTGGAGCTTCAACGGTCCATTCGGCTCCTATGACTACGCCTCGGCGCAGCGCGGCTTCCAGGTCTACAAGGAGGTGTGCTCCAACTGCCACGGCATGAAGCTGCTCTCCTACCGTGACCTGACTGGCATCGGCCTCAATGCCGAGCAGATCAAGGCAATCGCCGCCGACATCACCGTTCCTGGTGGCACCAACGACGCCGGCGAGCCGGTTGATCGTCCCGGCACCGCCGCCGACCGTTTCAAGTCACCGTTCCCGAACGACAAGGCGGCCCGCGCCGCCAACGGTGGCGCGTTGCCGCCGGACCAATCGCTCATCATCAAGGCGCGCGAGAACGGCCCGAACTACGTTCATGCCTTGCTGAACGGCTATGTCGATCCGCCAGCTGGAACCGTGGTTCCCGCAGGCCAGTACTACAACGAGTACTTCCCGGGCCACTACCTCGCCATGCCGCAGCCGCTGCATGATGGTCAGGTCGATTACGTCGACGGCACCAAGGCGACCGTGGAGCAGATGTCCAAGGACGTTGTGCAGTTCCTGACCTGGGCGTCCGAGCCCAACATGGAGCGGCGCAAGCAACTCGGCGTCAAAGTCGTGTTGTTCCTCGCCCTCATGACCGGTCTGACCTACGGCGTGAAGCGTAAGGTCTGGAAGGACCTGCACTGAGCTCCACCACTCCGGTGACTCCGGTCATCGGCATCATTGGCGGCTCCGGCCTGTACGATATCTCTGGGCTCGAGCGTCGCGAGAAGCGGCGTATCGAGACCCCGTGGGGTGCTCCCTCCGACGATTTGTTGTTCGGCGAGTTGGGCGGCGTCCGCTGTGTCTTTCTGCCGCGCCACGGTAGCGGGCACACGACGTCTCCCAGCCACCTGAACTACCGCGCCAACATCGACGCGTTGAAGCGCGCCGGCTGCACGGACGTGTTGTCGCTTTCCGCTGTGGGCAGCCTCAAGGAGGAATTGCCACCGGGTCATTTCGTGATTGTGGACCAGTTCATCGACCGTAGCTTCGCCCGCGAGAAGAGTTTCTTCGGCGAAGGCTGCGTCGCGCATGTCTCCGTTGCCGACCCGGTCTGTCCCCGTCTGGGCGACGCGCTCGAAGCTGCCGCCAGGCGCCTCAACCTACCGGTCACCCGCGGCGGCACTTACCTAGTCATGGAAGGCCCGCAATTCTCGACCCGCGCCGAAAGCCATCTGTACCGGAGTTGGGGCTGCAGCGTCATCGGTATGACCAACATGCCGGAAGCCAAGCTCGCCCGTGAAGCCGAGCTTTGCTACGCCACGGTTGCCATGGTCACCGACTATGATTGCTGGCACGAGGACCATGAGGCGGTCACCGTCGACCAGATCGTTCGCGTCCTGCTCGGCAACGCCGACAAGGCCCGCTCCCTGGTCGCAGAAGTTGTCCCAGCCCTCGGTGCTCCGCGTGGCCCTTGCCCGGCCGGCTGTGACCGCGCGCTTGAGCATGCGCTGATCACCCGCCCCGAGCATCGTGACCCCGCCCTCATGAGCAAGCTCGACGCCGTCGCCGGACGCGTCCTATGCTGACCCAAGGTCGGGACGGCGCTACCGTCATCCTGACCCTCGATTATCCTGCCCGGCGCAACGCGCTTGCCATGCCGATGCGGCAGGGCCTGATCGATGCATTCGAGACAATGGAAAGCGACGGAACGATTAAGGCCGTCGTCCTCACCGGCGCTGGCGGCATGTTCTGCGCCGGCGGCGACATCAGCGGCATGGATTCGAACGATCTTCTCGCCGGCCGCGAGCGTTTTCGCATTACGCACAGGCTGGTCCGCCTGCTCATCAAGTCGCGCCTGCCAGTCATCGCGGCCATCGAAGGTCACGCCGTCGGTGCTGGCCTGTCCCTTGCCCTCTGCTGCGACACCATTGTCGCCGCTACTGATGCCAAGCTGGCCGCCGGTTTCGGTCGTGTTGGGCTGATCGCCGATCTCGGCCTGCTGCATACCTTGCCGGCCCGGATCGGGCAGGGCAGGGCGCGCCAGGTGTTTCTTTACGGCGAGACCATTACTGGCGACGCTGCCGAACGCATCGGTCTAGTGGATCATATCACACCGAAAGGCGAGGCTCTGGCCGTCGCGCTGGATCGCGCCCGGACTTTCGCCAAGGCCGCTCCGATCCCGATCGCGTTGACGAAGCAATATCTCGCCGCCGGGTTAGATGCAGCTTTGGATTGGGAGCGCGAGGTTCAGTCTTCACTGTTCCAGACGGCAGATCACGCCGAAGGCCGTGCAGCTTTTCTTGAGAAAAGAGCGCCTAGCTTCAACGGGCGCTAAGGAATGGGTTGGTAGCAGCGGACGGATTTGAACCGCCGACCAAGAGATTATGATTCTCCTGCTCTACCACTGAGCTACGCTGCCAAACCCACCGAGACATGCCGTTCAGCACTGCCGCGGGGCGCACCGTATGCCCCGCCAACTCTCTGCCGTCAATCCGCTGAACGCCTCTCTGCGGCAATGAATCCGCCGCCGATCAGATGTGAGCCCCGATACATCACGCAAGCCTGGCCCGGCGCCGCGAATGACGGCTCGTCGAGCTCCACGGTGGCTCCCGCCTCCGTCTGCCGCACCGTCGCCGCATGCGGAACTTCGCGAGCCCGCAGCTTCACGTCGCAGCGGAAAATCTCCGGCTCGTCCGTCAGCCAGTTCAGGTTCCGTATCGCGATCACCTGCCGTCCCGCGCTGCGCGGCCCGACCGTCACCCGGTTCCTGGCAGCATCTAGCCCTAGCACCGCCTGACGCGCCCCATCCAGCGTGCTGGCCGGGCCCAGCCCCTTGCTCTGCCCGATCGTATAGTGTGCCAGCCCTTTGTGCCGGCCCTGCACAATGCCGGCCTCGTCGACGATCTCGCCTGGGGCCAACGCTTCCGGCCGCAGCTTCGCTAAAAGGTCAGTATATTTGCCACTCGGCACGAAGCAGATGTCCTGGCTGTCCGGCTTTTCGGCAACAGCCAGCCCGAGCCGCATCGCTTCCGCCCGCACCGCTGCCTTGTCCGGCATGTCGCCGAGCGGGAAGCGGCTGAACGCCAGCTGATCCCGTGTGGTCGCAAACAGAAACCAGCTCTGGTCCCGTGCATCGTCTCGCGCCCGATGCAGCTCCGGCCCGGCCGCACCCTCGACCCGGCGCACGTAATGCCCCGTCGCCATCGCCTCGGCGCCTAAATCCCTTGCCAACCCAAGCAGGTCGGTGAACTTGACGCTCTGGTTGCATCGTACGCATGGGATCGGCGTCTCGCCACGCGCGTAGCTGTCGGCGAAATCGTCGATTACGGCCGCGCGGAACCGCGCCTCGGCATCGATGACGTAGTGCGCGATCCCCAGCCGGTCCGCGACGTCGCGCGCATCGCCGATGTCGCGTCCGGCACAACACGCACCCTTGCGTCCGGCCGCACTGCCGTGATCGTAAAGCTGGAGCGTAACGCCGATGACCTCGTGGCCCTGCTCGGCCAACAGGCCCGCCACCACCGAGCTATCGACGCCACCTGACATGGCGGCGACTATGCGCATCGTCCGCTCCGTGACGCCGGCCGCATCCAGCTAGCCGCCAGCGTTCTTCGTGCTGGCCGGCAGCTTGACCACCAACCCGTCCAGCGCCGGCGTCATCACGATCTGACAGCCCAGCCGGCTCGTCTCCTGCAGCCCGAAAGCCAGGTCGAGCATGTCCTCTTCGTCTTCGGTCGGCTTGGCCAGCTTGGGAAACCAGGCGGCGTCGACGATGACGTGGCAGGTCGAGCAGGCCAGCGACCCTTCGCACGCACCCTCGATGTCGATATCGTACTTATGCGCGATCTCGAGGACGGAGAGCCCGAGCGGCGCCTCGACGTCGCGCGGCACGCCGTTCTTCTCGATAAAGGTCATCTTCGGCATCTAAAGTTCGGCTCCGGCGGTGGCGGTGGCGGCGCGTGCGGCTTCGCTCAGGGCTTTGGCGGCAAAGTCCACGTCCGCCGGGCTGGTAAATCGTCCTAACCCAATACGCAAGGTACGCTGCGCCGCCCCGGTGTCTAGGCCGAGCGCGCGTAGAACATAGCTCGGCTCGACCGCCGCCGAACTGCACGCCGACCCCGTCGATACGCACAGATCCGGCATGGCTCGCAGCATCGCCAGCGCCGGCGCCTCGAACGTTAGGTTGAGGTTCCCCGCCACCCGCTCGCGGACCGATCCGTTGATCGTCACCGGCACCCCCAACCCGTCCAGCAACCGCTGCCGCAGCCCGGCGATCCGCGCCTCGTCCGCTGCCATCTCCGCCCGCGCCAGCCGGCACGCCTCCCCGAACCCGACGATCAACGGCGTCGCCAGCGTCCCGGCCCGCAACCCACGCTCCTGCCCGCCGCCCGAGAACAACGGCGCCAGCCGCACCCGTGGCCGCCGCCGCACGTACAACGCCCCGACTCCCTTGGGCCCATACAGCTTGTGGCCGCTGAGGCTGAGCAGATCGATCCCCGCGACCTCGATCGCAATCTTGCCGGCAGCCTGCGCGGCATCGGTGTGGAACAACGCCCCATGCGCCCGCGCGAGCGCGGCCAGGGCAGGGATGTCCTGGATCACCCCGGTTTCGTTGTTCACCGCCATGACGCTCACCAGCAGCGTCGGCACCGCCAGCGCATCGGCCAGCATCGCCGGGTCCACCCGGCCATCGGGCCGCACCGGCAACACCACCGGCTCGAACCCCTCGGCCGCCATGTCGGCCACGCTTTCCAGCACGCATTTATGCTCGGTCGCTACGGTGATCAGCCGGCGCCGTTCGCTGCCGGCCGCCAGCGCGAACCGCGCCGCCCCCTTGATGGCGATGTTATTGCTTTCGGTCGCCCCCGACGTCAGCACGATCTCCCGCGCTTCCGCCCCGATCAGCCCGGCGACCTCGCCCCGCGCGACCTCCACCGCCGCTTCCGCCTCAAGCCCCATGCCGTGCTCGGCGCTGTGCGGATTGCCGAACCGCTCGGTGAACCACGGCAACATCGCCGCCAGCACGCGCTGGTCCATCGGCGTGGTCGCCTGGTTGTCGAGATAAACGGGCCGGTTCGGACGCATGGTCACGGATATAGGAAGCTACGAGGCGCCCACCAAACGCCCCAACCGGGTCACCATCGCGCGGTAGGCGACCTCGAACGCGGCAACGTCCTCCGCCGTCGCGTTCCACGGCAGGCTCACCCGGATCGCCTCGCCCGCCAAGGTTCCGCACCCCATCGCGTCCAGCACATGGCTCCGCGACACCTTGCCGCTGCTGCACGCCGCCCCGGCCGATACCGCGATCCCTGCCAAATCCAGCGCGATCACCTGCGTCTCCGCCCGCACGCCCGGCAGCGCCAGGCAGCTCGTATTCGCTAGCCTATTGCTTCCCCCCAGCACGATGGCTCCCGCCGACACCGCCGCCCGTTCGGCCGAATCACGCAGCGGCAGCAAGTCGGGGAGGGGGCATTGTGCCGCAGCCGCGAATCCCGCGATTGCCGGCAGCGCCGGCGTTCCGCCGCGCCGTCCCCGCTCCTGGCCGCCGCCCGCGATCAGCGGCGCGAGGTGCCCGTCATCGGCCAGCAGCAGCGCCCCAGCCCCTTTCGGCCCCCCGATCTTGTGCCCCGACACCGCCAGGCTGTCCGCCCCGAGCGCCGCCAGATCGACCACCATGCGCCCCGCCGCCGGCACCGCATCCACATGCAGCAGCGCCCCGAACCGCCGACACAGCGCCGCCACGTCGACAATCGGCTGCACCGTCCCAGTTTCGTTGTTCGCCAGCATCACACAAACCAATGCCGGCGGGCCCGCCATCAAGGACCGCTCCAACGCGCTCAGATCGATCACGCCGTCCCGATCCACCGGAACCGCCTCTGCCTGCTCGGAGGCTGCGCGAACCGCATCGTGCTCCGTCGCCCCGATCAGCACCCGGCGCCCCCATCCCAGGCTGGCCACCGCCAGGGCGTCCGCCTCCGTCCCGCCCGACGTGAACACCACGCCGCCGACCGGTGCTCCATATCGCGAACCGATGACCCGCCGGCTGCTTTCCAGCATCTGCCGCGCCGCCCGCCCCGGGCCGTGGATGCTGGAAGGGTTGCCCACTAGGCCAAGCGCGTCGATCACGGCCGCCCGCGCCCCCGGCCGCAACGGCTCGGTCGCGTTGGCATCCAGATAGATCATCGCCGCCAGCGGATTACTCGGCTGCAGGCGACCGCTGCATTGCCGACACTCGGGCCTCGAGCATCAATACCTCCGCCCGCAGCGTCTCGACCGCACAAACGATCGGATCCATCGTGCCTTCGCAAGGCGTGCCATAGGCGATGAAGTTGGGTAGTCGTTGAACCTTCTTCAGCGGATCGCGCTCGATCGGTCGCGCCGGAATGCCGACCACCGTCTCGCCTGCGGCTACCGGCTGCACCACCACGGCGTTGGCGCCCACCCGTGCCCCGTCGCCGATGACGATGTCACCCAGGATCTTCGCCCCGGCACCGACAATCACGCCATTGCCAACCGTCGGGTGACGCTTGCCACGCTCGCTGCTCGTGCCGCCCAGCGTCACCTGATGATAGAGATACACGTCATCGCCCACGATCGCAGTCTCGCCAATGACGACACCCATACCGTGATCGATGATCAAGCGGCGCCCGATTTGGGCGGCCGGATGGATCTCGATTCCCGTAAACCATCGCCCCAAATGAGACGCGAATCGACCCGGGAGACGCAGCCCGCGCATCCACAGGGCATGTCCCAGCTTGTGCCAGATCAGTGCATGGACGCCGGGGTAACACAGTAAAACTTCGAGCGAAGAGCGGGCCGCCGGGTCGCGTTGGCGGTAGGTGCTGATGATTTCCCGCAGAAACATGAATGCCATGCGACAAATCCATTATGAATCGGCAGGGTGGCTGCCTATATTCCCGACAAGCCGGCTATCGAGGGTCTAGCCGTTCCAACTCATGTTGGACGTGGGCCCGAGCTTTCAACGGACGCTAACCTGCTCCATGCCACTCGGTCAATTTGGGCCCGGCATCGGAGAAACGAATTGATCGCCGGCCTATGCAGTCGGCTGTAAACGGATTGGAATGCCATGCCCGAGATCTTGTTTGCCGGCCCAGACGGCCGCCTGGAGGGTCGCTACCACCACTCGAAAGAGGCTGGTGCCCCGCTCGCGCTGATCCTGCACCCGCATCCGATGCATGGCGGCACCATGAACAACCGCATCACTTATTCGATGTATCAGTCGTTCCAGAAGCTCGGCTTCTCCGTCATGCGCTTCAACTTCCGCGGCGTCGGCCGTAGCCAGGGCAAGTATGATGGCGGGTTCGGCGAGATCAGCGACGCCGCCGCGGCACTGGACTGGATGCAGATGGTCAACCCGAGTTCGGGCGGCCTGTGGATTAGCGGCTATTCGTTCGGCGCCTTTGTCGGCATGCAGTTGCTGATGCGTCGCCCCGAGATCTCCGGCTGGGTCAGCGTCGCCCCGCCGGCCAACCATTACGATTTCGGCTTCCTCGCCCCGTGCCCGTGCAGCGGCCTGATGCTGCATGGCGATAACGACGAACTCGTCCCCGAGCCCGCTGTCCGCAAGTTGGTCGACAAGCTCAACACCCAGAAGAACGTCGTCGTCGACTACCGCGTCTATCCCGGCGTGGATCACGTTTTTGCCACTCACGCCGAACAGGTCGGCACCGCCATCGAAGAGCATGTCGGCCAGATCATGGCCCGCAAGGCCATGGCGCTCGCCGCCGACTGACCACCTAAGCGGCTGGTTCCGTGTCGTGGAACCAGCCGTAATCGATCGTCCGCCGGCCATGCTCGTCCAGCCCGAAGATGTCGCGATAGCGCCGCCCGAACAGGATATCGCCGCCGCCATATGAGTGCCGCGCATGCACCGTCTGCGACGTCGTCTCCTCCATCCCCGTCACCGTGATCAGGCACTCGGTGTCGTCTTCCAGCATTCCGTCCGTCGACGCGCCGAATAGCGGACTGTTCTCGTCGATCGTGTGCATCACGGTGAAGGTCAGCGCGAAGATTGGCGTGCGGCTACGCGACAGCGCGACGTCGTAAAAGCGCCGGAACACCTCGCCCTCCACAGTCGTCTGGTAGCGCAGCACCGTCACCTGCACCTCGGCGGCCAGGATCTGCGTCGACCGCTCGTTTCCGATCCGGATGAACAGCGTCGGCTTACCGTCATACCTCCCGATCACCGCGTGCCGCGCGAACATGACCCGCGCCCGCGGCCGGCTAATCCGCGCGAACACCGACCCGGTCGCCAACGCCACGATCGCCAGGCTTACGATCGCCTCGGCGGTCGTAAGCAGGTTGGCATACAGCGTCGCCGGCGCCAGTCCGCCGAACCCGATGGTGCTGATACACTGCACGCTGAAGAAGAACGCGTCCGCGAACGAGCCCGGCCGCGCATTGGCGAGACTGCCGGGCTGCAACAGATACAGCCCGGCGAACCCAGCGTTGATGAGCACGTAGGCCGCGACGCTCCACAGCAAGAACATCCCCCAGCCCATCGTCAGGGCCTCATGGTAGATGTCCTGCCACCACCGATGCCGGAGGTTCAGCCGGCGAATCGTTTCGCCGCGGGTGCGCGGAACCAATCGCGGTCGTTCGGGATGGGGCGTCATTTGCGACCGCAGCAAAGCGGTGTTAGCCCCGCTCCGTCAAACCAGGACAGTTTCCGATGCCGACCAGCCCGTTTCTACAGGAGGCCCGCGCCCGCGGCTTCGTGTTCCAGTGCACTGACGAAGAGGCGCTCTCCGCCGCCCTCGAGGCCGGCATCGTGGCAGGCTACATCGGCTTCGACCTGACCGCCGACAGCCTCCACGTCGGCAGCCTGGTGCAGATCATGCTCATGCGCCTGATGCAGAAACATGGTCACAAGCCGGTCGTGCTCATGGGCGGTGGTACCACCCGCATCGGCGACCCGTCCGGCAGGGACGAATCCCGTCGCATGATGACCGACGAGCAGATCACCGCCAACATTGCCGGTATCCAGGCCTGCATCGCTCCCTTTGTGCAGTTCGGCGACGGCCCCACCGACGCGCTGCTGCTCAACAACGCCGAGTGGCTCGACAAACTCGGCTGGATCGACCTCCTGCGCGACGTCGGCCCGCATTTCACGATCAACCGCATGCTGACCTTCGACAGCGTCAAGCTCCGCCTCGATCGCGAGCAGCCGCTGACCTTTCTCGAATTCAACTACATGATCCTGCAAAGCTACGACTTCCGCGAGCTGCAGCGCCGCCACGGCGTGGTGCTGCAGATGGGCGGCTCGGACCAGTGGGGCAACATCGTCTCCGGCGCCGAGCTGATCCGCCGCACCGACGGCAAGCAGGGCTTCGGCCTGACCACGCCGCTGCTCACCACAGCCTCCGGCGCTAAGATGGGCAAGTCGGCCTCCGGCGCCGTTTGGCTCCGCCCGGAACGCCTCGGCGCCTACGAGTTTTGGCAGTTCTGGCGCAACACTGAGGATGCCGATGTCGGCCGCTTCCTCCGCCTGTTCACCGATCTTCCCCTGGACGCGATTGCCCGTCTCGAAGCGCTGCCCGGCGCTGAGATCAACGAAGCCAAGAAGGTCCTGGCCACTGCCGTCACCACCCTCGCTCACGGTCATGACGCCGCCGAACAGGTCGCCGACACTGCACGCCGCGCGTTCGAGGAAGGGGAGGCGGCCAGCAACTTGCCGACCCATCTCGTCGAGGCATCCGCCTTGGCCGCGGGCATCCCCGTGCTCCGCCTCCTAACCGAATCCGGCCTGGTCACCAGCAACGGCGAAGCCCGGCGCCTGATCCGCGGCGGCGGCGCCCGCGTCAACGACGTGGCCATCACGGACGAGGCCCTGATCGTCACTCCGGCCGACCTTCGCGACGGGGCGGTAAAACTATCCGCCGGCCGCAAGCAGCACCGTCTGGTCCGCGCCGGCTGAACCCGGCGCGGAAACGCTAGTGGAGCGCCGCGAACACCTCGTGGCCACCCTCCCAGATCATCTTGCACGAGATATATAGCACGATCGCCAGCCCGACCCACGCTAGCCAGCGGTAGCGCTCGAGCAGGCGCGCCACTAGGCTCGCGGCGACCCCCATCAGCACTACGGAGATCGCCAGCCCGAGCACCAGCACCCAAGGGTGCTCCCGCGCCGCACCGGCGACGGCCAGGACATTGTCCAAACTCATGGACAAATCGGCGAGCACGATCTGGAACATCGCCGCTCGCATGGTCTTCGGCGCCGCCTCGGTCGCCTCATGCCCCGCATCACCGCGCCGTAGCTCGCGATACATCCGCCAGCACACCCAGAGCAGCAGCAGCCCCCCGGCCAGCAGCAGCCCGACGATCGCCAGTAGCTGCAGCGTCACCAGCGCGAACGCGATCCGCAGCAGCGTCGCTGCCGCCACGCCGAACACAATGGCCCGCCGTCTCTGCTCGGCGGGTAGTCCGTTGACCGCCAGCCCCACCACGATCGCATTGTCGCCGGCCAGCACCAGGTCGATCAGGAGCACCTGGAGGAGAGCGACGAATTCAGGCCATAACTGCGCGCTAATTAACAAAGAATTTCCAATTTCCGTTTAAGAGGAACCAGGGCGTTCCGTTCTTGTCAGATCGGTTACCCCGGCGTAACCGCATGGTAGTCCGATAAACCGCAGGAAGAACGATGGTTCCGCGCTACGCCCGCCCCGAAATGAGCCGCATTTGGGCCCCCGAGAACCGCTTCCGCATCTGGTTCGATATCGAGGCGCTCGCCGCCGAGGCCATGGCCGCCCAAGGCGCCATCCCGGAAACCGCCGCCCGAACCATCCGCGAGTGCGGCGCCGCCAAGGTCGCCAACATCACGGCCGAAGACCTCGAACGCATCGACGCCATTGAGCGCGAGACCCGGCACGACGTCATCGCCTTTCTCACCTGGCTCGCCGAAGGCATCGGTCCCGACAGTCGCTTCGTGCACCAGGGCATGACCAGCAGCGACGTCCTCGACACCTGCCTTTCCGTGCAACTCACCCAGGCGGCCGACCTCCTGCTGGTCGGCGTCGACCGCGTCCTCGCCGCGCTCCAGAAGCGCGCCCTGGAATTCAAATACACCCCCACCATCGGCCGCAGTCACGCCATCCATGCCGAGCCCACCAGCTTCGGCCTTAAGCTCGCCGGGCATTACGCCGAGTTCGCCCGCAACCGGGTCCGCCTCGAACAGGCACGCGCCGAGATCGCCACCTGCGCCATCAGCGGCCCGGTCGGCACCTACGCCCATCTCGACCCGGCCGTCGAAGCCTACGTCGCCGACAAGCTCGGCCTGGCCATCGAACCCGTCTCCACCCAGATCATCCCCCGCGACCGCCACGCCGCTTTCTTCTGCACCCTGGCCGTCATCGCCACCGGCATCGAACGCCTCGCCACCGAAGTGCGTCACCTCCAGCGCAGCGAGGTCCGCGAAGCCGAGGAGTTCTTCCACGCCGGCCAGAAGGGCAGCAGCGCCATGCCCCATAAGCGCAACCCGGTGCTGTCCGAAAACCTCACCGGCCTCGCCCGTGTCGTCCGCGCTGCCGCCATCCCGGCGCTGGAGAACGTCACCCTCTGGCACGAGCGCGACATCAGCCACTCCAGCGTCGAACGCTTCATCGGTCCCGATGCCACCGTCACCCTCGATTTCGCGCTCCATCGCCTCGCCGGCATGATGGACCAGCTCACCGTTTACCCCGAGCAGATGCAGGCTAACCTCGATAGCCTCGGCGGCGTCGTCCACAGCGGCGAGGTCCTTCTCGTGCTCACCCGCGCCGGCATCTCCCGCGAGGACGCCTATGCCATCGTCCAGCGCAGCGCCATGGCCACCTGGTCCGGCCTCGGTAAGCCCGGTGGCCAAAGCTTCCGCGCCAACCTGGACGCAGATCCGCAGGTCGCTGAACGCATCTCGCCGGAGTCGCTCGACGAGGCCATGCGCTCGGAACGGCATCTCAAATACATCGACAGCATCTTCGATCGTATCTTTCCACGCCACGCTTCCGCCGCAGTCGCGGCCTGAATTCGCCAACATCGGGGGCTTTATTCCCCCTCAAGGCCAACGAGGAGGGCCCAACACGATGCGTAAACTTCTTCTGTCTCTGGTGGCATTCGGCGCTGTTGCCGGGTCGGCGGCATCGCAGCCCGCAGCGGCGCAGCCGATGCCGCAGGAATGGGCGCCCAGCGTTCAGTCGGTTCAGTATTACGAGCCCGGTTGGCGCGAACGCGAAGCATGGCGCCGTCGCGAAGAGTGGCGCCGCCGTGAGGAATGGCGTCGTCGCGAGGCGTGGCGCGAGGCTCACGAATTCCGCCGCGGCCCGCCGCCGCCGCCGTATGGCTACCCGCGCTACTGACTCTAGAAGGTTGACCCTGTCCTGACGACGCGACGTGGCGGAGTGGCGGTACCCTTGCTATAGGAAGCCCTCCGTCACCCACTTTGGTGGCGCGAGACCCAGCGGCCCGCTCAGGGCCGCCGCTTTAAGGATCAGGTTTGATGGCACGCCGGCGGCAACTCTACGAGGGGAAGGCAAAGGTCCTCTTCGAGGGCCCCGAGCCCGGCACCCTCGTCCAATATTTCAAGGACGACGCCAGCGCGAGCGGCGGCACCAAGAAGGGCACGATCACCGGCAAGGGCGTGCTCAACAACCGCATCAGCGAATATCTGATGATGAAGCTCGCCGATATCGGCGTGCCCACGCACTTCGTCCGCCGCCTCAACATGCGCGAGCAACTGATCCGCGAAGTCGAGATCATCCCGCTCGAGATCGTGGTCCGCAACGTCGCTGCCGGCAGCCTCTCGACCCGGCTCGGTATTCCCGAAGGCACCCGCCTCCCGCGCAGCATCATCGAATACAACTACAAGAACGACCAGCTAAACCGCCCGATGGTCGCCGAGGAGCACATCACCGCCTTCGGCTGGGCCAGCACCCAAGACCTCGACGAGATGGTCAGCATGGCGTTGCGGATAAACGACTTTCTATCCGGCTTGTTCCTGGGCGTTGGCATCACCCTGGTCGACTTCAAAGTCGAGTTCGGCCGCTTGTGGGAGGAAGAGGACATGCGCATCGTCCTGGCCGACGAGATCAGCCCCGATAATTGTCGCCTGTGGGACAGCCGCACCAACGACAAAATGGACAAAGACCGCTTCCGCCGCGACATGGGCCGGGTCGAGGAGGCGTACCAGGAGGTTGCCCGCCGACTCGGCATTCTTCCCGAAGCTGGTAACAGCGACCTCAAGGGCCCGGAGTTGATGCAGTAATGAAGGCAACCGTCACCGTCATGCTGAAGCACGGCGTGCTGGACCCGCAGGGCAAGGCCATCGGCCACGCTCTGCAGAACCTTGGATTCGCCGGCGTCGACGACGTCCGCGCTGGCAAGATCATCGAGCTCGACCTCACCGAGACCGACCCGGCCCGTGCCAAGATCCAGGCAGAGGAAATGGCGCGCAAGCTCCTCGCCAACACGGTCATCGAAAGCTTCCGCGTAGAGGTATCCGCATGAAAACGATCGTTCTAGCCGCTGCCGGCATCCTCGCCCTGGCCGGCACCGCCCACGCCCAGCGCGTCTCCAACATCAGCGGCGCCAAGCTCGGCGACATCTGCATCAGCAAGTCCGCCGCCCAGCTGGAAGCGTGCAGCGCCTACCTCGACGGTATCTCCGACGCCATCAGCTTCTACCAACACTTGCTGCCGAAGGACGGCGACAAGGGTAAATTGCCCGACTACGTCTGCGTCCCCGGCCCGACCACCGGCCCGCAACTCCGCGAGAAATACGTCACCTGGCTCCGCGCTCACAGCGAGGCGCAGAAGCAGCCGGCTGCCCAGGCTGCCATGCGCGCTCTGAACGACAGCTTCGCCTGTGCGGGCGAATAGACGAAATAACGCCGCACCTCTTAGAACCCTTTCTCATCGGCGGGAGAGGGCAGGGTGAGGATGAGGGTGGTCGGCCAGGCTGACAGCCCAAACACCTCGAATAGAAAGCGTTTCATGAAAGCAGGCATCGTCGTCTTCCCCGGCACTAACCGCGAGCGGGACGTCGCCATCGCCCTCAAACGCGTCACCGGCCAACCGCCGCGCATGATCTTCCACCACGAGTCCGATCTCGCCGGCCTAGACCTCATCGTCCTTCCCGGCGGTTTCAGCCACGGCGACTATCTCCGTTGCGGCGCCATGGCCGCCCGAGCCCCCGCCATGACCGCCATCCGCGACTTCGCGCAGAAAGGCGGCCATATCCTAGGCATCTGCAACGGTTTCCAGATCCTCACCGAGGCAGGCCTGCTCCCCGGCGCGCTCCTGCGCAACGCCGCGCTGCGCTTCCTCTCCCAGGATTGCAACCTCAAAGTCGAGCGTGCCGACACGCCCTATGCCAGCCACTACCAGCCCGGCCAGATCTTCCGCGCACCCATGGCACATGGCGACGGCAACTACTTCGCCGATGAGGCCACCCTCGACCGCCTGGAAGGCGAGAACCTCGTCGCCTTTCGCTACGACGGCCCCAACCCCAACGGCTCCGCCCGCGCCATCGCCGGCATCTACTCGCCCAACCTCCGCATCCTCGGCCTCATGCCGCACCCCGAGGACCTCGTAGACCCCCTGATGGGCGGCACCGACGGCCTCCCGCTCTTCCAAGGCATGGTCGAAAAGATCTCAGCATGACCAAGATCGTTGATGAAAAACTAGCCCGCTCCTTCGGCCTCAGCGCTGACGAGTACGCCAAGGTGCTGGCCATCATGGGCCGCACCCCGAGCCTCACCGAACTCGGCATTTTCAGCGTCATGTGGTCCGAGCACTGCTCCTACAAATCCAGCCGCGTCTGGCTGAAGCAACTTCCCACAACCGCTCCCTGGGTCGTTCACGGCCCCGGCGAGAACGCCGGCGTCATCGACATCGGCCAAGGTCTCGTCGCCGTCTTTAAGATGGAAAGCCATAACCACCCCAGCTTCATCGAGCCCTACCAGGGTGCCGCCACCGGCGTCGGCGGCATCCTGCGCGACGTGTTCACCATGGGCGCCCGGCCGATCGCCAACCTCAACGCGCTCCGCTTCGGCCTGCCCAGCGACCCCAGGACCCGCCGGGTCGTGGATGGCGTCGTCCGCGGCGTCGGTGGCTACGGCAACTGCGTCGGCGTCCCCACCGTCGGCGGCGAGGTCAACTTCCACGCCGCCTATAACGGCAACCCGCTGGTCAACGCCATGACCGTCGGCATCGCTCCCAAGGACCGCATCTTCCTCAGCGCCGCCGCCGGTATCGGCAACCCGGTGATCTACGTCGGCTCCAAGACCGGCCGCGACGGCATCCACGGCGCCACCATGGCATCGGCCGAATTCGGCGCCGACAGCGAGGAAAAGCGCCCCACCGTGCAGGTCGGCGACCCCTTCACCGAGAAACTCCTCATCGAAGCCTGCCTCGAACTGATGCAGACCGACGCCATCGTCGCCATCCAGGACATGGGCGCCGCCGGGCTGACCAGCTCGTCAGTCGAGATGGCCGGCAAGGGCGGCGTCGGCATCGAGCTGAACCTCGACCACTGCCCCCAGCGCGAATCCGAGATGACCGCCTACGAGATGATGCTGTCCGAGAGCCAGGAGCGCATGCTCATGGTCCTTCGCCCCGACCGCCAGGACGTCGCCCGCGCTATTTTCGACAAGTGGGAACTCGACTTCGCCGTTATCGGCCACCTGACCGACACCGGCCACATCGTCGTCAAGCATAACGGCCAGGTCGAAGCCGACATCCCCCTCGACCCCCTGGCTGAACAAGCCCCTCTCTATCATCGCCCTCACGCCCCAACCCCAAAGCGTGCCCCCCTGGGCGACGTGGCCGACCCCATCGGCATCAGCCCCGCATTGTTAAAACTGATCGCCTGCCCGGACCTCTGCTCCCGCGCCTGGATTTGGAACCAGTACGACAGCACCATCGGCGGCCAGACCGTCCGCCGACCCGGCGCCGCCGATGCCGCCGTCGTCCGCATCGACGACCATGACCTCGCTTTGGCCATGACCACCGACTGCACCCCCCGCTACTGCCAGGCCGACCCGGAGGAGGGCGGCAAGCAAGCCGTCGCCGAAGCCTGGCGCAACCTCTGCGCCGTCGGTGCCCGCCCGTTGGCCATCACCGACAACATGAACTTCGGCAACCCCGAGAAGCCCGAGATCATGGGCCAGTTCGCCGCCGCCATCCAAGGCATGGGCGACGCCTGCCGCGCCCTCGACTTCCCCGTCGTGAGCGGCAACGTCAGCCTTTATAACGAGACCGAAGGCACCGGCATCCTCCCCACGCCCGCCATCGGCGGCGTCGGCGTCCTCGACGATGCCGCGACCGCGACCGGCATTGCCCTTCCCGAAGGCGCCTCTCTCGTCGCCATCGGCGCCGACGGCACCTGGCTCGGCCAATCCCTCTGGCTCCGCGAGATCGCTGGCCGCGAAGAAGGCCCGCCGCCCAAGGTCGACCTTCGCGCCGAACGCGCTGCCGGCGACTTCGTCCGCGCCCGCATCGGTGCCGGCCAGGTCCTCGCCTGTCACGACGTCTCCGATGGCGGCTTGCTCGTCGCCATCGTGGAGATGGTCATGGCCAGCGGCGTCGGCGCCACGGTCGAAGCCGCGCCCCACGGGACCGTCCCGCACGCCTACTGGTTCGGCGAAGACCAGGGCCGCTACGTCCTGGCCGTTACCGACGCCGACGCCACGGTCGCCGCCGCGAAAGCAGCCGGCATTCCGGCTCGCCATCTCGGCCAGGCCGGCGGCCCCGGTTTGACACTGGGGGATGACGAACCCATATCGGTCGTCAGCCTACGGGAGGCGCATGAGCGCTTTTTCCCGGAATGGATGCGGAGCTGACCCGATGCCGATGGTGGCGAGCGATATCGAAGCGATGATCAAGGCGGCCCTCCCGGATGCCGCGGTCACGATCCAGGACCTCGCCGGTGACGGCGATCACTACGCCGCAACCGTCGTCAGCGAAGCCTTCCGCGGCATCTCCCGCGTCAAGCAGCACCAGATGGTCTATGCCGCGCTCCAGGGCCGCATGGGCGGCGTGCTGCACGCGCTCGCGTTGACGACCAACCTTCCCGAATAAGGAGCCCTCATGTCCGACACCGCCGCCGTACGCATCCAGAACGAGATCAGCACCAACAAGGTGATGCTGTTCATGAAGGGCAACGCGATGTTCCCGCAATGCGGCTTCAGCGCCCGCGTTGTCCAAATCCTTACCCACATGGGCGTCCCGTTCCAGACCGCCAACGTCCTCGAGGATGCCGGTCTGCGCGAAGGCATCAAGGAATTCAGCAACTGGCCGACCATTCCGCAGCTCTATGTCGACGGTGAGTTCGTCGGCGGTTGCGACATCATCACCGAGATGTACCAGTCCGGCGAGCTCGAGAGCTTGATGAAGGAAAAGGGCGTCCCGCACCAAGCCGAAGCCTAAAGTTGATTCCGGCCGCCGCCTTCGACTTCCTCCGAGGGTTGGCGGCCAACAACGAGCGACCCTGGTTCGAGACGAACCGCTCCACCTACGAAACCGCCGTTAAGCAACCCGTCACCGCACTCATCGCTGCCGTGACCACCGAACTCACCAAGCGCGGCCTGCCGCTCGAAGGTGACCCGAAGCGATCCGCTTTTCGCATCCACCGCGACGTGCGCTTCAGCCACAACAAGAGCCCTTATAAGACCAACGTCGGCGTGGTCTGGTATCGCCAGGGCAGCTCCAAGGGTGGACCCGGCGTGCTCTACTTTCACCTCGGTCCCGCCGGTTGCTTCGTCGGCGCCGCCTTCTGGCACCCCGAACCCGACATCCTCGACAGCATCCGAGAGCGTATCCGCGTCCACCCCGACCGCTTCGCCGAGATGGAGGCCGCGCTCGCCGCCGCCAAGCTACGCCTTGAGGATGCCGGCCGACTGACCCGCATGCCCAAGGGCTTCGAGGACCTCAAGAACACGCCGTTCGATCCGGCCCTCCGCCTCAAGGATTTCATCGTCCGCCGCCCGCTCACCGACCGCGTCGTGCAGGGCAGGGCGCTCCCCACCAAGATCGTTGACCTCGCCGAACAGGCGCTGCCGCTGCTCCGCTTTGGCTGGGCCGCCGTCGACGAGGCCGCGCAACCCTAGAAAGGAACCTCGTGATCCCTGTTCAGCAGATCCCCGGCATCATCCACCGCCGGGTCGGCGAGATCGTCGTGACCGCCCTGAGCGACGGCTATCTCGACGGCTCCCTTGACGTTCTCCGCAACATCGAGGCAACCGAGGCAGCCGACCTCGTCCGCGCTGCCTTCCGCCCGGTCCCGCGCCGCACCTCGGTCAATTGCTACCTTGTCCGCACCGCCGGTCGTACCGTGCTCATCGACACCGGCTGCGGCGACACGATGCAGGCCACCGCGGGTCGGCTCTTCGCCAATCTGGATGCCGCCGGCGTCCCGCTCGCGGAGATCGACACGATCCTGCTGACCCACATGCACGGTGACCATTCCAACGGCCTGACCGACGCCGCCGGCCAAGCGCTATTCCCGAACGCGACCGTGTCGATGCACGCGGCCGAATGGGCCTACTGGAGCGACGGCTCCAACCTGGCCGAAGTCCAGCGCAGCGGCCGTGGCGTGCCGTATTTCGATACTGCCCAACGCCAGATGGCTCCTTACCTCGACCGCCTCGACCTGTTCGAGTCCGGCGAAATCGCCCCCGGCATCACCGCCGTGCCGCTGCCGGGTCATACCCCGGGTCACACCGGATACCGTATCGGATCCGGCGCCGACAGCCTGCTGATCTGGGGCGATATCGCCCACGTTCCCGAGGTGCAGATCCCCCGTCCCGACGTCACCGTCATCTACGACGTTGACCCGGCCCAAGCCGAAGCCTCCCGCCGCCGCATCCTCGCCGAGACCGCCGCCGCCGGCCAACTCCTCGCCGGTATGCACCTGCACTTCCCCGGCTACGCCCATGTCACCCAGGACGGCACAGCCTACCGCCTGGTGCCCGAGCCCTGGCGCCAGGAAATGTAATGGTAACCGTAGGGTGGGTCGACGACCCACCCTCGCTCGCCGTCGCCGAGCCGCGAGACTCAGCCCAACCCGTCCCGAACGGCCTTTGCCAAGAACGCCAAATCCTCCGGAATGACGTTCGGGTTGCCGGCCCGATGCCCCCAGATGCTCTCGATCGGCCGCAACTCGCCGTGGTGCAGGAACGGCAATTCCGCCGCGTTGTCCGCCACTCGAAAATACAGATCCGTCGTGCAGGGTAACAACGTCACCCCCGCTTCGATCCGGCCCAGCGCCGCCCCGAGATCCCCGCCATCGGCAATGTCCGCCTCCCGCCAGGCCAGCGCCTGCGCATACAGGTTCGCCGCCCGCCGTGCCGAGAACCGATCGACCCATTGCTCCTGCACGAAGCTCGTCAGGTCTGCCGCTCCCAAGACCGTCCGATACAGCCCGGCCCGGTAGAAATCCTGGCTCAACCCCCAGCCCGCATAGATCGTGCCGAACGCCCGCAGGGCCGCCTTCGGCTCGCTCGAGAACCGTCCGTTGCCCAGGTGCTCCGGCGCTGCTTCCAGCGTGGCCAACAAACTGGATAGGAACACCTGGTTATGATCCGCCGTTCGCGCGCTGCCGCAGACGACGAAAGCATGGCCGACCATCGCCGGATACCGCGCCGCCCAGTGATACGCCTGGATTCCACCCATCGAGAACCCATACACCGCCGCCACCTGGCTCACGCCGAACTGCTCCGTCACCAGCCGGTGCTGCGCCCTGACGTTGTCGCCCATGGTGACCAGGGCAGGATAATCGGCCGTCTCCGCCGCACCCGACGAGACCCCGTTGGAGAACATGTCGATCGCAACGATGCACCACCGGGTCGGGTCCAGGATCTTGTCCGGCCCGATCGACCATGCCAGGTCGCCGTGCTGCGCACTGTAACTGCTGGGATAGACGATCAGGTTGTCCCGCGCCGTATTGAGCGTGCCGTGCCGCTCCCAGCCGATCTGCGCCCCCTTGATCACGCCGCCGCGTTCGACCTCGAAATCACCCAGGCTGAAGCTGCCGACCTCCCGCTCCCACATGCTACCAGCCTCCCTCCGGCATCAGCGACACATGCGCCGACACGATCTTCCAGCCGAGATCGGCGAACCGCACCCAGGTCTGGCTCTGCCGTCCGATCCCATCGCGCCCCTTCGGCCGGTACTCGAGATTGATCGTGGCCAGATCGGACCCCAGCGTCAGGATCTCCCGCCGGATCCACTCGCCCTTGGTACCCCCCGGCGCCGCCGCGACGCGCGAGGCGTGAATCGCGTCGAACCCGTAGCCATTATCCTTCAACGAATACCGGATCGTGTGCGGGCTATCCCAGAACATCGAATCCAGCACCGCCACGTCCTTGTCGATCAGCGCTTGTTCGTAGCGCTCGAACAGCGCGGACAACTCGGCCACGATCTCGGTCCGGTTCGGCGTAGTGTCCATTCATTCCTCCAAAGCGAGCGCGACGCGGATGAGGTCGAGGTCGGTGCCGCGCGCCCCGACGATCGACAAACCGACCGGTGCGCCGTCGACGCTGCAGCCGGGGATGTTGAGCTGCGGCACGCCCGTGAGCCCGCCATGGCTGGTCAGACACGAGATCCGCTCCCGCAACGGAGCCAGCGAACCGACCGGCAATCCTTTCAGCGGCGCCGGAAACGGCGTCGTCGGCAAACAAAGGATCGTCCCCGCCGGCAGCAGATACCGCATCCGCGCCCGCGCCTCCTCGCGCATCAACCCGGCCGCCATCCGCTCGGCATCCGTGAACATCGACCCCTGCACCAGCCCGCGCGACACGGACCAAGCCAGGCGCGGGTTGCACTGGTCGAGCCAGGGCTGAAACGTTTGCCACGCCTCGCTGCTCTGCAGCACGCGCTGCGCCCGCTGCCAGACGGACAAGCCCGGCAGCGCCATCGTGACGTCCCGCCGCGTCCCGATCAGCCCGGCGAGTCGGTCCACCAGCGGCGCCAATGCGGCCGCGACCGCCTCGTCGGCGAACCCAAAGGCATCCGTCGCCACCAGCAGTGTGTGGGGCAGGGACCCCGGCATCGCCGCTCCGAACACGGCGTCGCCTACCCGCGCGAACGTCGCGGCATCGCGCGCGAACCAGCCGCACGTATCCGATCCCGGCGCCTGCACCGCGATGCCGGTAAAATCGACCCGCCCATGCGTCGGCCGCAGCCCATACAGGCCACAGAAGCTCGCCGGAACCCGAACCGAGCCGCCCGTATCCGTTCCCAACGCGAAGTCGCACTCCCCCGACGCCACCGCCGACGCCGAGCCGCTGGACGATCCCCCGGGCACCCGATCCGGCGCCGCCGGGTTGAGCGGCGTCCCATCATGGGCGTTCTCGCCCAATATCCCGAGCGACACCTCGTCGGTGATCGTCTTGCCGATCACAGACGCTCCGGCGTCCACCAGGGTCTGCACCACCGCGGCATGTCGAGACGGTAACGGGTTGAACCGCGGCCAGTCCGGGCTCCCGCCCCCAGTCACGACCCCGGCGACATCGATCAGATCCTTGACCGCGAAAGTCAGCCCGGCTAGCGGACCTCCCGAGGTTCCAGTGACCGCGACCCGTGGTCCCGGAACGAAAGCGTCGTTGTCGATCGGCATCGTCCACCTATAGGCGGAGAATGCCGACGCGTCAGCCCGTCGGCGGACGCCATCCGATCAGCAGGTCGGCGCCCGCGTCGCCCGCGTATCGCCGCGCGCCAGGTCGAACAGCGGTCGCATCTGGATCCCGATCCAGCTTCCGGCCAGCGCCAACACAATCCAGGCCCAGCCGGAGATGTTGCCCACCGAGATAGCGCTGAAATACGCCCCGATGTTGCAACCGTTCGACAGCCGCGCCCCATATCCCATCGCGACTCCGCCGAGCCGCGCCCCGAGCCATGCCCGCGCGCTGCCGCCCAGCGTCGGCCGGAACAACCCGGCCCATGCCGCCGTCATCGCCGCCCCGATCAGGATCGCCGCATCCATCACCGACGTGGTGTCGAGCAACAGCCCGCGGTCCAACTGCCCCTTAAACCCCGGGCGCTGCCAATAGGCCCAGCTCTGCGCATCGAACCCCAACCCGGCCGCCGCCTTCGACCCCCACAGCGCGAACGCCGACGTCTCGCCCCAGGGCTTGCCCGCCAGCACCAGCGTCGCCGTGTTCAGCAGCGCCAGCAACACGCCGCCCCAGACCAACAGCTTCACCGACTTGCCCTGGCTGAACCGCCCCGCCACGAACCACAGCGCGACCAGCGCCGCGAGCTGCAGCACGATCGCCGGGCCATAGCCGACCAGCCCCTGCGCCGTCACCGCCGGCAAGCTGGGCAGCGACCACCAGAACCCCATATGCGCTGCACCCAGCGCCGATCCGACCACAAACCCGGCCAGCGTGCCGACCAGCTTGGCGTTGCCGCCACCCAACGCGAACAGCGTCCCGGAGGCGCAGCCCCCGCCGACCTGCATCCCCGCGCCGAATAGGAGGGCGCCGACCGCGAACCCCACGCCCAACGACGTTTCGCCGCCATTGAGCTTGAGCCCGAACACCGATCCCATCGCCAGCAACGGCATCATCAACGCCGTGGCGACGAACAGCATCAGCGTATGGGCACGGAACCCGGACGCATCGCCGCGCTCGACCAGCGCCCGGAACGCGCCCGCGAACCCGAACGTCGTCCGTAACAGCACGCCGCCGATACCGACCCCGACGAGCACGAGCGCCGGCATCCGCCAGCTATTGTTCGGCTGCAGGTAAGCCGCGGCCAGCAGCCCTGCCAAAGCCGCCAGCCCGACCGCCATGACGAGCCGGTTGACGTCGTTTCCCTGCGATGTAAGGGGAACGGATCGGAATGCTAAGTACGCCTGACATGCCGGCCAACTAGGTGAGGCGATTGCGCTTCGGCAACGGATGGATGGAAGTTTAGGTCAGTGTTCTCGGCCCCGGTCGCGGCGCAGAAGCTCGCTTCTGTTGCGATCGGCCACAGGAGAACTCGATTTCAGACCATCTCGCTCAGCGGCAGCGCCGTGGTGTATTTCACCCGCTCCATGCTGAACCGTGAACTGACGTTCTTGATCGGCACCGCCGTGATCAACCGCTTGTAGAACGCATCGTACGCCGGAATGTCCCGCGTCACCACGCGCAGCATGTAGTCGATGTCGCCGGCCATCCGATGCACCTCGACCACCTCCGGGAACGACGACACCGCTGTCGCGAACCGCTCCAGCCACTCCGGCGAGTGATCCGCCGACTCGATCGACACGAACACCGTCAGCCCCAGCCCCAGCTTCTCCGGCGACAACAATGCGACCCGGCGTTCGATCACGCCCGTCGCCTCCAGCCGCTGCACCCGCTTCCATGCCGGCGTCTGCGACAGGTTCACATGGTCAGCCAGCTGCGCGATCGACAGCGT
Organism: Janthinobacterium lividum; assembly: GCA_050954595.1. Classification (GTDB taxonomy): domain Bacteria; phylum Pseudomonadota; class Alphaproteobacteria; order Acetobacterales; family Acetobacteraceae; genus JAVVHH01. The sequence continues at coordinate 33,198 of JBPBQE010000275.1, forward strand.
GCTGTCTTCCTGCAGTAACGCCAACAATTTGAGGTCGGTCTTATCCATGAGCCTGCTGTAGAGCGGAACCGCTGGAAACGTAAACTACTCCTTCGAGGGCTGCTCCGCGGCCGGCCAGGCTAGCGCCAGCACCCGGTCGCGACCGGCGCACGCCCATCGCGCGATCCGATCGCCGACGTGCATGCCGGGCTGCTCGACATAGCGATGCCCCAGCAGCGCCATGATCGTCAGCAGGGCCGTGGCCGCCATGAGCATCACGATGTGCAGCGCCGGCGAGGCGGTCGAAACGCTCTGCAACGGCCGCAGCACCGCGGCCAGCGCCAATCCCTGCATGAGATAAATCCCGTAGCTGAGATGTCCCAACCGGTGCGCCGCGCGCATCCGCAGCACGCCGAAGAGACTGCACCCGGTGGTGATGAGATAGAACAAACCGGCCAGCACCAGGATCGCTTGCGGATACGACGAGCGGTCGAAGCCGACGAGTGCAGCGATGAGCAACGCCAGTGTCAGCACCGATCCGACCAGCCCATCCGAGCGGAACACAATGCCGCTGACCTGCAGCGAGGCCGTGAGGGCGCCAGCGCCGAACATGGCGACGTAGACCGGGCTCCAGGTAATACCCGCCGGCCAGGTGCCGTATGCCAGTGCGTATAAAGGCCAGGCGAACAGTATGACGGCGCAGGGCAGGTGCATCCCGCGTAGCCGGGTAAACAGCGCCAAGACCGGCAGGCAGGCATAAAAGAACCATTCGTACTGCAGCGTCCACATGACGCCGGCAAGCAGCAGGTTCGTGTCGTAGCCGCGAACGGGGACGGCCTCCCGTATGCCGATGTATAGATACGGGCTGATCTGGTCGATCAAGACGTCGACGCCGGGATGCATGTCGCGGTTGACGAACAGGCTGATGAGGATCGTGATCCCGGCGGTGAGCAGGAAAACCGGTCCGATGCGAAACACCCGGCCAATGTAGAGCCGCAGCCAGTCGATCCGACCCCTGGCCAGCACAAGGCGCCGCCAGAACAGATAGCCGGTCAGCATGAAGAACAGGGCGACGCCGCCCTGACCGAGCATTGTATTGAACGGTGCGAACAGCTCCCAACGTCCAGTCAGGAAGTAGTGCCGGTAGATCATCCCGTGGTGGACGACGACCGCGAGGGCGACGAACCCGCGCAGACCGTCGAGGTTGGAAACCCGGCGCGTCGCATGATCGGGCGGTGCGTCCGCCCAGGCGAAGATCGGCAACCATGTCATCACGAGCGCGCATCCGATGCACGACACGAGCGCGATGAGTGACAGGTAATCCACGCCCGCGTCTCAGGCCGCGAGGATGTCGGCCCGAACATCCTTGATGTCGCGGAACGTCAGATCACCGTTCATCTCCGCCGTCCGCCGCATCATGAACACCGAGCTGGCGAGATACACCGGGTCCCCATCGACGTCGTCGGCGATGCTGGATCGGTTCTCCCCGATGAACCGCGCAATCGCCGCCTTCTCGCCGCCGATCCACCGCGCCAGCTGATACGGGATCGGCTCGAACCCGATCCCCACGCCGTACTCGCCCATCAACCGCGCCTGCAGCACGTCCAACTGCAACGTCCCCACCACGCCTACGATCGGCTGGCTGCCATCCTGCGGCCGGAACAGCTGCACCACGCCTTCCTCGGCCAGCTCCTGCAGCGCCTGCCGCAGCTTCTTCGCCTTCATCGCATCATCCAGCCGCACCCGGCGCAGGATCTCCGGCGCGAAATACGGCACACCGACGAAGTTGAGCGTCTCGTCCTCGGTCAGCGTATCGCCAATCCGCAGCGTCCCATGGTTCGGTATCCCCACCACGTCGCCCGCGAACGCCTCCTCGGCAATCTGCCGATCCCGCGCGAAGAAGAACTGCGGCGCATGCAACGGGATCTGCTTGCCCGTCCGCACTTGCTTCAGCCGCATGCCCCGTTCCAACCGCCCCGAGCACACCCGGGCAAAGGCGATCCGGTCACGATGGTTGGGGTCCATGTTCGCTTGGATCTTGAACACTAGCGCCGTCAGCTTCGTCTCCGTCGCCTCCACGACCCGGCTATCCGCCGGCTGGTTACGCGGTGGCGGCCCGAACGCCACCAGGCTGTCGAGCAGGTCGGACACCCCGATCTCCTTGATCGCTGACCCAAAGAACACCGGCGTCAGCGTGCCTTCCATAAACGCCGCCCGATCGAACTCCGGCAATGCCGCCTGCACCAACTCCAACTCCTCTCCGAGTTGGATCATGCGAGGATCGCTCTGCTCCAGCGGCGCGATCAGGTGCAGGTCCCGCGTCCTGACGTCGTACGTCCCGGCAAATGTATTCGCCCGCCCGATCGGCCACGTCACCGGAGCCGTGTCCAGCGCCAGCGTGTCGGCGACTTCCTGGATGATCTCGAACGGGTCCCGCGCCTCGCGATCCATCTTGTTGATGAACGTTAGGATCGGAATGTCCCTGAGCCGACAGATCTCGAACAGCTTGCGCGTCCGCGCTTCGATCCCCTTGGCCGCATCGATCACCATGACCGCCGAGTCCACCGCCGTTAGCGTCCGGTACGTGTCCTCGGAAAAGTCCTCATGACCCGGCGTGTCCAGCAGGTTGAACACGCACCCGCCATACTCGAACGTCATCACCGAGGTCACGACCGAGATCCCGCGATCCCGCTCGATCCCCATCCAGTCCGACCGCGTCCGCCGCCGCTCGCCCTTGGCTCTGACGTTGCCGGCCAACTGAATGGCCCCGCCTGCCCGCAACAGCCGCTCCGTCAGCGTCGTCTTGCCGGCGTCGGGATGCGAGATGATGGCGAACGTGCGCCGCCGATTGATTTCTTCGCTGGGAGTCATGCGCCCCTCATACAACAAAAAACCCCCTCCCGCAGGGCAGGAGGAGGTTAGTTTGGAAACACTCTCCCGCAAGCGGGAGAGGGTAGTCGTTTTAGCGGGAGTAAAACTCGACCACGAGGTTCGGTTCCATCGTCACCGGATACGGCACGTCGGTCAGCGTCGGGGCGCGGCCGAAGCGGCCCTTCATCGTGCGATGATCGACTTCCATGTAGTCCGGAACGTCGCGCTCGCCGCTCTGCGCGCTATCGAGCACGACTGCGAGCTGCTTGCTCTTCTCGCGAACTTCGATCTCGTCGCCGTCCTTGACCTGGAAGCTGGGGATGTTGACCCGCTTGCCGTTGACGGTGATGTGCCCGTGGTTGACGAACTGCCGCGCCGCGAACGGCGTGATGGCGAACTTCATGCGGTAGATTACCGCATCCAACCGGCGCTCGAGCAGCTCGATCAGATTCTGCGAGGTGTCGCCCTTACGGCGCACGGCCTCGTCATAATACTTACGGAACTGCTTCTCGCCGATGTTGCCGTAATAGCCCTTCAGCTTCTGCTT
>JBPBQE010000215.1:0-33915 GCA_050954595.1 Janthinobacterium lividum
AGACGGTCAAGCCGGCGATCCCGGTCAGTCCGCCGGCGATCCTGGCGCTCCCGCCCGCTGTCGCCGTGCCGCTCGCCCATCCGCCACCGCCGCCCGTCATCCCCTTGGCCGACGACGCACCCGGCACCGTCACGCCGCTCCCGAATGGGCTGCGACTCACCTTCGGCGCGGACCGCGCCGATATCACCCCGGCCAACGCCGCTGCCCTGACGAATTTCGCGACCGCTCAACTGTCCCAAACGGCAGGCATTAACCTCTTCGCCTACGCGACCGGAAGCGCCGAGGACCCATCGACCCCGCGTCGCCTGTCGCTGCAGCGCGCCCTGACGGCCCGTGCCGTTCTCCTCAAAGCCGGCATCCCGAGTCCGCGCATCTACCCTCGCGCCTTGGGTTCCACCAGCGGCGATGATCCGGACCGGGTCGATATCGTCACCGGCTCCCCATCGCCTCCGACATCGGCCCAGACTACGTCGACCCCGAACCGGGCTGTGGGCGCCAGCAAGTGACCAAGCCGACCAGCTTCCTCATCCGTATGCTGGCATTCCTCATTATCGTGCTGATCATTGCTGGCATCCTGTCGGGCGCCCTGATTACCGCCTTCGTCAGCAACCCGCTGCTGAACCTGATGATCTTCGTGGTCCTGCTCGCCGGCATCGCCTGGACGCTGACCCAGGTCACCCGGCTCGCGCCCGAAGTCCAATGGGTCGAGACCTTCCAGACCCAGCGCGCCAAGCTCGCCGCCCTGCCGCCGCCGCGGTTGTTGGCGCCGATGGCCAGCATGTTGGCGACGCGCCAGGGCAAGAGTCGCGAAGGCCAGGACCGCTTCACCCTTTCTGCTCCCGCCATGCGCAGCCTGCTCGACGGCCTGGCCAGCCGGCTCGACGAGGGCCGCGAGATTTCGCGCTACCTGACCGGGCTGCTGATCTTCCTCGGCCTGCTTGGGACGTTCTGGGGCCTGTTGCAGACCGTGGCGTCGGTTTCCGACGTCATCAGCACCATGTCGGTGGGCTCGGGCGACATCAACGCCTTGTTTGACCAGTTGAAGACCGGTCTCGGCCGGCCGCTCAAGGGCATGGGCACCGCCTTCTCGGCCAGTATGTTCGGCCTCTCCGGCGCGCTGGTAATCGGTTTCCTCGACCTCACCGCCGGCCAGGCGCAGAACCGCTTCTACAACGAACTCGAGGAATGGCTCGCCAGCCTGACCCGGCTCTCCTCCGGCGCGCTCGGCGGCGAAGGCGAGGGCTCTGTGCCGGTTTACGTCCAGGCGTTGCTGGAAACGACGGCCGAGAACATGGAAAATCTGCAGTCTGTCCTCAGCCGCGGCGAAGACGGGCGCATCCAGGCCAACAACGCCATCATCACCTTGTCTGAGAAGATCGCCCTTCTGTCGGACACCATGCGGACCAATCAGCAGCTGATGCTGCGGATTGCCGAGACCCAGGCTCAGCTGGCACCCGCGCTGCAGCGACTGGGCGAGCCTCGGCGCGACGAGAACAGCGACGCCGCGCGCGGCCATCTACGCAACATCGAGCAGGCCATGCAGCGCCTGCTGAGCGAGGGCGAGCAGGGCCGCCAGCAATCCACGTCGGAATTGCGCAACGACATCCGGGTCCTGACCCGCACCATCGCCGCCATTGCCGAGGGTCCGCAGCAATAATGACGGCAGTCGAAAGCCGGCCTCGATGAGTCCGGCCTGATGCCGCGCAACCGTCGCCGTGGCGCGTCGGAGGAGCTGAACCCGTGGCCGGGCTTCGTGGACGCGCTGTCCACGCTGCTGATGGTGATCATCTTCGTGCTGCTGGTGTTCGTGCTGGCGCAGGCCTTCCTTTCGGTCGCGCTGACCGGGCGGGACCGAGCGCTCGACAAGCTGAACCGCCAGGTAGCCGAGCTGTCGGACATGCTGTCGCTCGAGCGCAGCCGCACCGGCGAGTTGCAGCTATCCGCGGCCTCCCTGGGGCGCGACCTGCAGACTGCCAATAGCGGTCGCGAGCAAGCGGCGCGTGACCTGGCCACGTTGCGATCGGATAGCGCCCGGATTCGAGCCGAGCGCGACGCGATGCGCGCCGAGCGGGACCGTCTCTCGGCGCGGCTAGCCGATGCGGAGTTGCAGGCGCAATCGGCCCTCGCCCGCAACACGCAGCTGCAGGCCCGCGTCACCGAGACCGGCGGCCGCACCGACGCTGCCGGGCAGGAGACGGCGACCGTTGCGACGCAATTGGCCGATACACGCCGCCAACTCGCCCAATCCCGCGCCGAGCTTGCGCGCCTGACGGCGTTGCGCGACGAGTTGGAACAACAGGTCAAGGACGCAGCCGTCCGTGCGACGACCGAGGAGCAACGGCGCCAGGCCCTGGCCGTCCAACTCGCCGACCAGCAGAAGCTCAGTGAGTCCGGTCGCGCGCAGATCGCGCTGCTTACCCAGCAGATGAGCGCGCTGCGTGACCAGATGCAGAAGGTGTCGGCAGCGCTCGACCTGGCGGAGGCGGCAGGCCGCGACCAGAACGCGCAGATCGCCAACCTCAGCACCCGCCTAAACACCGCGCTCGCCTCCAAAGTCGAGGAATTGCAGCGCTACCGCAGCGAGTTCTTCGGCCGGCTGCGCGACGTCCTGCAAAATCGGCAGGACGTCCAGGTTGTCGGTGACCGCTTCGTGTTTCAGAGCGAGGTGCTGTTTCCGGCCGGATCGGCGGACATGTCGGCGTCTGGCCAGGAACAGATCCGAAAACTCGCAACCACGCTGAAGCAGATCGCCGCCGAGATCCCGCCGGACGTGAACTGGCTGCTCCGCGTCGACGGCCATGCCGACCGACAGCCGCGCCGCAGCGGCGATGCCGGCAACTGGGAGCTGTCGGCGCAGCGTGCGATCAACGTCGTCAAGCTGCTGGTCGATGAGGGTATTCCGGCAAGCCGCCTGGCCGCCACCGGCTTCGGGGAATATCAACCGCTCGACACGGCCGATACCGCAGCCGCCTACGCCCGCAACCGCCGCATCGAGCTGCGCTTAACCGACAGATAGGACCGTCCAATGCTTCAAGGTGCACGCACGCCGCTGCCGCTCGACCTTTCGGGGTTGCGGGTCGCCATCACCGCCGGCGCCGGCGGCATCGGCCGCGTGCTGGCCGATAGCTACGCGGCTTGCGGCGCGCGCGTGTTCGTTTCCGACGTGGACGAGGCCGCGCTGATCGAGTGCGGCCATCCCGGCATGCGCGCCGATGCGGGCCGGGTCGCGGATCTGGACGCCTTCATGACGACGGCGATCGAGCACCTCGGTGGGCTCGACGTGCTGGTCAACAATGCCGGCATCGCCGGGCCGACCGCACGGGTCGAGGACGTCACGCCCGAGCAACTCGACGCCACACTCCAGGTTGACCTCGCCTCCATGTTCCATTGCGCACGGCTCGCCATCCCCGCGCTGCGCAAGTCGGGCGGCGGCAGCATCGTCAATCTCAGCTCGGCCGCCGGGAAGTTCGGCTTTCCGCTACGCAGCCCCTACGCCGCGGCCAAATGGGGCGTGGTCGGCTTCACCCGCACCTTGGCCATCGAACTCGGCCCGGACGGCATCCGCGTCAACGCGGTTCTGCCGGGCCTGGTCGAAGGGCCGCGCATCCGCAACGTGCTGCGCAACAAAGCTGCCGCGGCAGGGGTCAGCGACAACGAGCAGACCGACCGCGCCCTCCAGGCCGTGAGTTTGCGCTGTTTCGTCAGCCAACACGACATTGCCAACATGACGCTGTATCTCTGCAGTCCGTTCGGCGCCACCATCAGCGGCCAGGCGATCAGCGTGGATGGCGGCATGGAAAGCCTGATCTAAACGATTGGGCGTGGCTTCGACGTCACAAGACACGGTCCCAGCGTCGAACTGTCATCCCATTCTGGACGGCATCATGTCTTGTTGCAGCTCCATCCGGAGCTCGCTCAATGCCTTGTTTTCGTCTTCTCCTCTCGGCAACGGTGGCAGTCTCCGCGCTGACCTCCGTTGCCCATGCGCAAAGCGACCCGCGCCTGTCGGCCATCGAGGCCCAAATCAAAGCGCTGCAAGCTGAACTGTCGAACGTCCGCCGGGATCTCGCCGCCAGCCGCTCCCAGGCCCGGGCCGCGCGCCAGGCCCATACGGCGCCAGCCACCCGTCAAGCCCCCGGCGGCAGCTCCGGCAGCGCGATGCAGGTCAGCACGAGCCCGGCGAGCAGTGTGGGCGCCGCCTCGGAGGCGAGCCTTCCGGTTGAGACAAGCAACGTCGCTCCGCCCAGCGGCACGCAACCGGCAGCGCCGAACCCGGGTGGCATCAGCTTTCCCAAGGGACGGCCGACCTTCACCAGCAACGATGGCCGTTTCTCGACCGCCGTTGGCCTGCAAATTAATTACGACGTCGGCGGCGAGTTCACCGGGTCGCAGCCGAATGCGCAGCCGTCGCGGCTCGATAGTTTCGGCCAGAACCTACGCCGCGGGCGCATCCCATTCGTGTTCAAATATGACGACTTCCAGGTCAACATCACCCCGGATTTTGGCAACTCGCCCGACGGCTCGCCGACGCTCTACGAGGCCAACATCAACTACGTGCCGAAAGGCACGCCGCTCACCGCTACCATCGGCTACTTCAAGCCTTGGCTGACGTTGGGCGACAGCACCAGTTCCAACGACTTCATGTTCCTCGAGCGCCCGAGCATCGTGGAAGCGTCGCGCAGCATCGCAGCCGGCGACGGCCGCTCTGCCGCCGGCGTCCGGTGGGCCGAAAAGCGCTACTTTATCGCTAGCTACCTAACCGGCGCACCCTATGCGAGCCAGTCGACTGCCCTGGCGCAGCCGCAACAAACCGGCGGCACGATTCGCGTCGCCGGGCGCCCGATCGCCAGCGAGGACACCGACCTGCATCTCGGCCTGTCCGGCTCCAGCGCGTTCCGCATCCAGCGCACCTCGACCGGGCAGACGCTGACGGTGCAGGACCGTCCAGAACTCCGCATCGACACCAACAGGCTCGTCAGCACAGGCGCACTCAATGCCAGCAGCGCTTATACCTACGGTCCGGAAGTCGGCCTGCGCTACCGAAACTTCTTAGTACAGGGCGAGTACGGCCGCATCGGCGTCAACCGCGCCAACACCCCGAACTCGATGGCGGCCGCCATGCCGGCGCTCGAGTTCGACGGCGGCTATGTCGAGGGCAGCTGGGTGATCACGGGCGAGACCCGCGCCTACGATACCAGTGAGGCCGCCTTTGGTTCGCCGAAGCCGAAGCGCTCGCTGTCGTTGAAAGATGGTCAATTCGGCGCGTTCGAGCTCGTCGGCCGCTACAGCCACCTCAACCTGAACGACAAGGTCACCCGCGGAATCTCGCAATCCGTCACCGGCGGAACGTTCGGCGGCGAACAGAACGTCTATTCAGCAGGTATCAACTGGTACCCGAACGACTTCCTGCGCCTCATGCTCGACTACGATATCGTCAACGTCGATCGCTTGAGCACGGCGGGGACCACCCAAATCGGGCGGCGGTATCAGGCGCTCGCGTTGCGTGCGCAAGCCGCATTCTGAGTTGAGGAATTGCTCCTCTCGGCTTTTAGCCGAGAGGAGCAACGATCAGCGCGGTGCGAGCACCATGATCATCTGACGGTTTTCCATCCGCGGCATCTGCTCGACCTTGGTGGCCAGTTCGAGTTCGGCGCGGATACGTTCGAGCACCTTGATCCCGATATCCTGGTGGGCCATCTCGCGGCCACGGAAGCGCAAGGTCACCTTGACCTTATCGCCCTCGTCGATGAAGGACTTCATCGCCCGCATCTTCACCTGGTAGTCGTTTTCGTCGATGTTCGGGCGGACCTTGATCTCCTTGATCTCGATCACGCGCTGCTTCTTCTTGGCCTCGTTCTTCTTCTTCTGTTGCTCGTACTTGAACTTGCCGTAGTCCAAGATTTTGGCGACCGGCGGATCAGCGTTCGGGCTGATCTCGAGCAAGTCCAGGCCCAAACCGAACGCGCGTGCGATCGCGTCGCGCGTGGCCATCACGCCCTGCATTTCGCCATCTTGGTCGATCAGCCGCACCTGCGGTACGCGGATATCCTCATTCACGCGTGGCCCGTCGCGGGATGGCGTCGAATTGGGCATTGGTCCTCTTGGTATCGTACTCTCCTGTGGATATTGACGAAAAGGGTTAGGCCGCTTCCGGCCTTAGGCGTTTGACATCGGGAGGCAGGGCCTCCTGTGCAAGACGATCCAATACGAGATCGAGCGAAACGACCTCTTGATCCTGGCCACCGAGCCGCCGGATGGCGACGGTGCGCGCCTCTGCCTCGCGACGGCCGACGACCAGGATCACCGGCACATACTGAACGCTGTGCTCCCGGATCTTGGCCTTGATCGACTCGTTGCGCGCATCCGCGTGCGCGGCAAGCCCGCGTGCGCGCAGCAAGGTGGCGACTTCCTCGGCATACTCGGCCGCATCGCTGACGATGCTCGCCACGACCACCTGCACCGGCGCGAGCCAGAGCGGGAAGCGACCGGCATAGTTTTCGATCAGGATGCCGAGGAAGCGTTCGAAGCTGCCAAGGATCGCGCGATGCAGCATCACCGGCCGATGCCGCGAACTATCCTCGGAGATGTAGCTGGCATCCAGCCGCTCCGGCAGCACGAAATCGACCTGCAGCGTGCCGCACTGCCAGTCCCGCCCGATGGCGTCGCGCAGCACGAATTCCAGTTTGGGGCCGTAGAACGCCCCTTCCCCCGGGTTCAGCTCGTACTCGACGCCAGCGGTCAGACACGCCGCTTTCAGCGCACCTTCCGCCCGGTCCCACGTTTCATCCGTGCCGGCGCGTGACTCCGGACGGTCGGAGAACTTCACTCGGAAATCCTCGAAGCCGAAGTCGCGGTAGATCGACGATAGCAACTCCACGAAACGCACCGTCTCCGGTCCAATTTCGTTCTCGGTGCAGAAGATGTGCGCGTCGTCCTGCGTGAAAGCACGAACCCGCATGATGCCGTGCAGCGCGCCCGACGGCTCGTAGCGGTGGCAGGAGCCGAACTCGGCCATCCGCATCGGCAGGTCGCGATACGAGCGCAGCCGATCCTTAAAGATCAGCACATGGCACGGACAGTTCATCGGCTTCAGCGCGAGGGTGGTGTCCTCGTCCTCCACCTTGGCGATAAACATGTGCTCTTTGTAGTTGTCCCAGTGACCGCTGGCTTCCCACAGCTTGCGATCCACCAGCTGCGGCGTCTTGACCTCGAGATAGCCGCCATCGTCCTGCCGGCGGCGCATGTAGGCCTCGGCGGCGCGATACAGCCGCCACCCCTTCGGATGCCAGAACACCGACCCGGTAGCTTCCGGCTGCATGTGGAACAGGTCCATCTGCTGCCCGATGCGCCGATGGTCGCGACGCTCGGCCTCCTCAAGCTGATGCAGGTGGGCATCCAGCTCCTTCTGGTCGCGCCAGGCGGTGCCGTAGATGCGGCTCAGCATCGGATTGCGGTGGTCGCCCCGCCAATACGCGCCGGCGACCTTCATCAACTTGAAGGCGGTGCCGACGTCGCCGGTGCCGCGCATGTGCGGGCCGCGGCAGAGATCGATCCAGTCACCCTGCTTGTAGAAGGTGATGGTTTCGCTGGTCGGCAGATCGCGGATCAGCTCGGCCTTGTAGCGTTCGCCACGCGCCTCAAAGAGGGCGATCGCCTCGTCGCGGTCCCACTCCTGGCGCTCGAAGGCGGCGTTGCGCGCCACGATCTCGCGCATCTTGGCCTCGATGGCTGGGAAGTCTTCCGGCGTGAACGGGGCGTTGCGGGCGAAGTCGTAATAGAAGCCGTTCTCGATCGACGGCCCGATCGTCACCTGGGTGCCGGGATGCAGTGCCTGCACCGCCTCGGCCAGGACATGCGCGGTATCGTGTCGGATCATGTCCAGTGCGTCGGGATCGCGCCGGGTCACGAAGGTCACGCTGGAATCGGTGTCGATCGTGCGTGCGAGATCGGTGAGCTGACCGTTCACCTTCATGGCCAAGGCGGCACGGGCGAGGCCGGGCCCGATGTCGGCGGCCAGCGTCGCACCAGTGATCGGCCCATCGAAGCTGCGGATCGACCCATCGGGCAACGTGATGGCGGGCATGGGCTCAGCTATTCTCCGGATGGCGAGCGGCACTCATGGCGCTATGGCAGGCAAGCCGCAACCCTTTCGAGTGAAAGGTCAGCCAAGTTTGCCTCGCGCAGCACCGTCACACTGCCCGGGACCGGACCCCGCGGTGCCGCATGGCCGGGGTTCGAGCGCGCCGAGAACAACGCGATGCACGGGCAGCCGACCGCGGCGGCCAAATGGACCGTCCCGGTATCGTTGCCCACCGCCAGCGAGGCCCGCGCCGACAGCCCGCCAAGGTCGAACAGGTCCGTTTGCCCCGTGAGGTCGATCGCCTCCGGACACGCCGCGCGGATGATCGCGCCCAGATCGCCTTCCGCCGCGGTCCCGATCACCACCGGCACGACACCTCGCTCGGCAATCAGACGTGCCAGCGCGCCGAACCTCTCCGTCGGCCAGCGCTTCTCCGGCAGATGCGGCGAACAGCCCGGTGCCAGCAGCGCATACGGCTCCGGCATCGCCGGCCCTCCCACGGTGAACCATTGGAGGTCGGCGGCCGGGAAGTCGCGCACCCCCGCCATCACCAACTGGCTCCGCAGTCGCTCCGCATTGTGCATGCGGTCGCGCGCCCCGTTGGTGTGCGGGTGCGATGCTCCGCGCGCGATGCCGGACCAGGGTGGCCGTCCCGCTAGCAGAAAATACCGCCCGGACCGGCCCGACGTCTGTAGGTCGTAGACGAAATCGAACCCCTGCAGCATCCGCCGCACCCGCAACACGCCCGGCACGTTGAGCCAACCCGGCCGCGCATCGATCAGCACGCGATTGAACCACGGCGACCGCTCGCCCAGCCCGGCGAACGGCGCCGTCGTCAGCAGCGTGATGTGCTCGTGGGGATGACGCGCGCGGATCGCCTCAAAAGCGTCGAACGCCTGCACGAAATCACCCAGCGCCCCCAGCTTGATGACGAGGATGTTCACTTTAACTACTTGGCCAGCAGCTCGGCATACACCGCCAGCGTCGCCCGCTGCATCGCCGCGGTCGTATAGCGCGCCAGCACCGCCTGCCGCGCCAGTTCTCCCACCCGGTCCCGCTCGGCCGCCGGCAGCGCCAGCACGCGATCGATCGCGGCGGCCAGCGCCACCGGGTCGCCCGGGGTAACGCGCCAGCCGGTCCGTCCATGCTGCACGGTCTCGGCCGCGCCGCCATGATCGCTGGCGACCACCGGCCGCCGCATCGCCTGCGCCTCGATCACGGTGCGGCCGAACCCCTCGGGCTCGATCGATGCATTGACCACCACGTCGGCCAGCGCCAGCCCGGCCGGCATGTCGTCGCACGTGCCCACGAACTTGATCCGACTCTGGACGCCGAGCGCCGCTGCCCTGGCATGCAGCTGCGACACATAACGGTCGCGGTCATGCAACGGCCCGGCGACGATGCAGACCAGCCCGGGCGTCCGCAGGAACCGCAGCGCCTGGATCAGAACTTCCTGCCCTTTCCAGCGGGACAGCCGGCCCGGCAGCAGCACGATCTTCTGCTCGGGCTGCACGTCCCACGCCGCCCGCAATGCCTCGATCCGCCGAAGCGGCAGCGTGTCCGGATCGAACAACAGCGGATCGACCCCGCGCGGGATCAGCCGGATCCGGCTGGAGGACACGCCGTGCCGCTCTTGGAGCAGCTCGGCGATGAAATGGCTGATCGCGATCACGCGCTCGCCCCGTGCCATGACAGCGTTGTAGGCCCGCTTGCCCGGGGTGCTCTCGTCGTAAGGGGCATGATAGGTCGTCACGAAATGCGTACCGGCCTTTTTGGCTGCGAGCGCAGCGGACCAGGCCGGCGCGCGCGAGCGGGCATGCACCAGTTCGACGCCCTCCGCCCGGATCAGCCGCACGAGATGGCCGACGTTGCGCCAGATGCGCACCGGGTTCTTGCTCGCCAATGGCAGGATGAGATGTCGTCCGCCGGCCTCGGCCACCGCAGGCTCGAAGCGGCCACCGGCACTGGCCACCAGCGCCGTGCCGCCGGCGCGCGCGATGGCCTCGACCATCTCGATCGTTCCGCGCTCCACTCCCCCACTGCCGAGGGAGGGCACCACTTGTAGGATCACGGCGCCGGATGGGAGGGGCATCCCGGCGCCTATACCATGCCGGGCCGCCTGGTCTAGCGTGCGCGGCGATGACCGCTGAGCAGATCGCCTGGTTCGGCTCGGTTGCTGCCTTCGCGCTCGCGATGGCAGCGACGCCGGGGCCCAACAACGCAATGGTGGCCGCCTCCGGCGCGCGGTTCGGCATCAACCGCACGCTGCCGCATTTGCTGGGCATCACGCTCGGCTTCCCGGTCATGTTGCTGGCAGTTGCGATCGGCGCCGGGCAGATCCTGGCGGCCACTCCCTGGCTGCACACGATCCTGCGCTGGGTCGGCACGGCCTACATCCTGTGGCTGGCCTGGACGATCGCCCGGCCGCACCCGCCAGCGGCGTCGGAGCCGCGGCGTCGACCGCTCGGCCTGCTCCCGGCGGCCTTGTTCCAGTGGGTCAACCCGAAAGCCTGGATCATCGCGGTCAGCGCCGTGGTGACCTACACCGGCGAGGGCGCGCCCTTGGCCCAGACGCTGGTCATGGCCGCGATATTCGGCGTCGTCACCTTCCCGGCCGTCCTGTTCTGGACGATCGTCGGCGCCGGTGCCGCCCGGATCCTGCGGACCGACCGCGCACTGCGCCGTTTCGATCTGGTCATGGCGGTGCTGCTGGTGGCATCGCTGATCCCGATCCTGTTCGAATAGGAGACTTGAGATGCCGAACGGCCGCACCCAGCGCGATGGCGTGGACCTCGCCTGGAGCCTCACGCCCGGCGACGGGCCGACGACGGTATTCCTGCCGGGGTTCCGCAGCGACATGAACGGGTCCAAGGCACTCGAGACCGACGCCTTCTGCCAGCGCAACGGGCTCGCGTGTCTCCGGCTCGACTATTCCGGGCACGGCGTCAGTGGTGGCCGCTTCGAGGATGGCACGGTCGGGCGCTGGTGCGACGACGCCCTGTTCCTGATCGACCAGCATACGGAGGGCGACCTCGTCCTCGTCGGCTCCAGCATGGGCGGCTGGATCGCGCTGCTGCTGGCGCTTTTGCGGCCGGACCGGGTCATCGGCCTGGTCGGCATCGCCGCCGCACCGGACTTCACCGAAACGTTGATGTGGGCGGCCATGACCGACGGCGAGCGCGACATCCTGCTGCGCGACGGCGTGCTGCTGACCCCGAGCCAATACGGCGCGCCGGTGCCGGTGACGTCGGCCCTTATCGAGGACGGGCGCACGCACCTGCTCCTGGACCGCCCAATCGCCCTCAACCTTCCGGTACGTCTCCTTCACGGCCAGCAGGACCCGGATGTCCCGTGGCAGACCGCAATACGGCTGGCCGAGCGACTGGAAACGGATGACGTCCAAATCACCCTGATCAAGGACGGCGATCACCGGCTCTCGCGACCCGGCGACCTCGCCCTACTCCGGCACAGCCTCGCCGCGCTCCTGCTCGAGGATGGCGCGTAACCCTTCCCGGTAGGTTGGATACCGCCAAGTGATGCCAAGCGCCGCCTGGGTGAGGCGGCTGGCGACCTGGCGGTTCTCCGCCCAGAAGCTGGCGCCCATGGGCGACATATCGCGCACCGCCTCCTCGAACGGCACCAGCGGCGGCGGCGGCAACCCGATCAGCCGCGCCGCCTCCGCCGTCGCCTCCGCGCTCTCGACCGGCAGGTCGTCGTTCAAGTTCAGCACCCGCACACCGGGTTCCCGCGTCTGGCCCATGGCCGCGAGCACGGCGGTGGCGATGTCGTCGCGATGGATGCGGCCAAATCGATGCCCGGGCTTGTCGACCCGGCGGCCGCGGCCTGCCCTGATCTCGGCAAAAGGCGACCGGCTCGGCCCATAGATCCCGGCAACCCTGAACAGATCCACCGCGCAGCGCCCAAAGGCGGCACTCCATTGCCGCTCCGCGTCGAGCCGTTTGGTTCCACGCGGACCCGTCGGCGCCGGCGGCGTCGTCTCGTCGACCCAGCCGCCGCCACGGTCGCCATAGACTCCGGTGGTCGACAGCATGCCGGCCCAATGCAGCGATGGGGCGGCGGCCAGCGCGGCCTGGTGGCGGGCGAGTGCCGGGTCGCCGTGCTCGTCGGGTGCTGCGGTTTCGAGGATGTGCGTGGCAGCGGCGATGGCGTCGGCGGCGGCATCGAACGCGATCAGCTCGACGCCGTGCGGCGGCTGCTTGCCCTGCGGCGTGCGGCTGGTGGCGATGACTCGGTATCCTGCCGCGACCGCGCTAGCGGCGATCGCAGTTCCGCAATAGCCGAGGCCAAATACCAGCAGACAGCCTACTTTGTTTGCCGGTGGCGCCATGGTCCTGTATCCTACTCTCGTCATGGTCAATCGGATGCTGATGCTTGGCGCGACGGTGGCGCTCGGGCTGGCCGTCGCAGGCGGTGCGATTTGGTGGAACTATCCATCCGCCCAATCGGAAAGTGCGCCCGATGACGACCTGCCGGTTCCGCCGGTCCCTCCGCGTATCGCCGAGGGCGAGGACTACGACAAGTGCCTTTCGATGGTCCAGAACGACCCGAGCGGAGCCTTTACCTTTGCCGACACCTGGCAGGCCGCCGGCGGCGGCGCGGGCGCGATCCATTGCCGGGCTTTGGCCGAAATCGAACTGGGCGATCCGGAGGAAGGTGCCGCGCTGCTGGATCAACTCGGCGACCAGACCACGGCCGCCGCGCCGGCAGCCCGTGCCACGATCCTCGGCCAGGCCGGGCAGGCGTGGATGATGGCCAACACACCGCAACATGCCTACGATTCGGCAACCAAAGCCCTTGCATTGTTGCCGGACGACCCCGACCTGCTGATCGATCGGGCGATCGCGAGCAGCAGCCTGGAACATTACGCAGAGGCTGACGACGATCTCTTCCGTGCCTTGGATATCGATCCGCGGCGAGGCGACGCCCTGGTGCTCCGTGCCGCCGCCCGTCGTCATCTCGAACATCTCGACCTTGCGTCCGCGGACGTAGAGCGAGCCCTCGAGTTGGATCCCGAAGACCCCGATGCCTTTCTCGAACGTGGTATCCTCCGGCAGCGGCGCGGCAACGTGTCCGGTGCCCGCGCGGATTGGGAGCGCGCGATCAAGCTCTCGCCCGATACGGCCACCGGCGATCTGGCGCAGCAAAATCTCGCGCTGCTGGAGGCCGGGCCCGAACGGCGCTAAACCGGCGCCGGTCGCACCACCAAACACCAACATCCTGGAGTAAGAGTTATGGCCGCCTTTAAAGGCAGCACGTTCAAAGACCGCGCTGAAGCGGCAGCATCAGCCAAGAAGGTGTTGCTGGATTCTTTCAAAACCCGAACCCCCGCAGACGATCCAGGCTTGATGGCGCGTCAGGCCGCGCGCAGCGAAGTCGTCAGAGCCCGCGAAGCGCGCTCTGCCGAACGGTCGCGCATCAAGGAAGAGGAAGAAGCGCGCCGCAAGATCGAGGAAGCGGCTCGCTTGAAGTTCGAAGCGGAAGAAGCCGAGCGCAAGGCGATCGAATCCGCCGCCCGCGACGAGCAGATCCGCAACGAGCGCAAGGCCGCGCGCGACGAGCGTTACGCCGCCCGCAAGGCCCGCCGCGGCAAGTAGGTCATCCGATGGCCGGACGCAGCGTCAGCGCGCGATCCGGCCAGTCGGTGATCAATCCATCCACGCCCCATGCAATCAGCCGCCGCATGTCGGTGACCTCGTTGACCGTCCATGGGATCACGCGAAGGCCAAGGCCGTGAGCGCGCGTGAGCAATGCCTCGGTCAGATCCGCATGGAATGGCGTCCATAGGCCGCCACCCTCCTCGGCAATCGCGTCCGGCACTGAGTTCATGGTCGTTGGGGCATCCGGCAAGCCCCGCCAGAGCGATGCCGCGCGGACGGTCGCTGCCTCCGTCAACCAACCGCAGGCGATCTCCGGCCGGGTTCGGCGCACGTGGCGAGGCGCCCGCCAATCGAACGACTGAATCGTCACTGTATTGGCAACACCCGCGGCATCGACGGCGTGCAACGTTCGCTCGACCATCTCCTCTGGCGTTACGGTCCACTCCGGATGCGCAGGCATGAGCTTCAGCTCGATATTGAAGCGCATGGCCGGGAACAGCCGCAACACGGCGTCGAGTGTCGGAATGCGAGCGCCATCGCTGGGCATCTGGCTGGCATAGGTGGCCGCATAAGCGCTACCGGGCTTGAGCCGACCAACATCGTAGCCGGCCAACTCAGCCACAGTCAGGTCGCGGATGAGGGGCCCTGTCTTCGACAGCCAGGTGCCGTCGGCCTCCCGCGTCGTGTTGGGATTGAGCGCGGGGTCATGATGCACGACGGGCACGCCGTCGCGGGTAATCGCGATGTCGATCTCGAAACTGGCCAGCCCGAGACGGACCGCCAATTTCAACCCTTCGAGGGTATTCTCCGGAAACAAGCCGCGCGCAAACCGATGCCCCTGAAGATCGAACATCAGATTTGCGGCAGCAGCCGTTACCCTAGCACTCGCAGCCCGGCGTCGGGCCGTTCTCGTTGCGCACCACGTGATGATCGATCCACTCCGCGACCAGGCGGCGCGCTTCGTTCAGCGATGCCTCCGGGTGGTGGATGCGATACAGCGTCGTGCAGGCCCCGAACGCATCCAGGTCTGCCGTTCCCATGACGCGCAACTCGCGATAGGCCGTAACCACGGCCCTTTCGCAACGTCGCCCAATCAAACTTGTTTCTCGGACCACCAGGCGCCTCACATCTTCGCTGGGATATCTAGTGCGTCGAGACGAGTTCCGCCAGCGCTTTGCCGACTTCTTCGGTTCCCGCCTGTCCGCCCATGTCCCGCGTGCGCGGTCCACCTTCGCCCAACAAGGTCTCGATTGCCTTGACGATGCAGGCCGCAGCGTCCGTTTCGCCGAGGTGCTCGAGCATCATCGCGCCGGACCAAACCTGCCCGATCGGGTTGCAGATGCCCTTGCCGGCGATGTCGGGCGCGGAACCATGCACCGGCTCGAACATGCTGGGATGCACGCGCTCGGGATTGATGTTGGCGCTTGGCGCGATGCCGATGCTGCCCGCCACGGCCGGACCGAGATCGCTGAGGATGTCGCCGAACAGGTTGCTGCCGACCACGACGTCGAACCAATCCGGATGCTGCACGAACTGGGCGCACAGGATATCTATGTGGAACTGGTCGGTCTGAACGCCGGGGTAGTTCTTGGCCATTTCGGCGAAGCGCTCGTCCCAATACGGCATGGTAATGGTGATGCCGTTCGACTTGGTGGCCGAGGTGAGCTTGCGGCGGGGTCGGGTCATGGCGAGTTCGAAGGCGTATTTCAGGATCCGGTCGGTACCGTGCCGGCTGAACACGCTCTGCTGGGTCACGACCTCACGGTCGGTGCCTTCGTACATCCGGCCACCAGTGGCGGAATACTCGCCTTCGGTGTTTTCGCGGACGACGTAGAAATCGATGTCCTTCTCAGTGCGTCCGGCCAGAGGCGTCTTGGCACCCGGCATCAGGCGGCAGGGGCGGACGCTGGCATACTGGTCGAAGCCGCGTCGAATCGGGATCAGCAGGCCCCAGAGCGAGATATGGTCGGGCACGCCGGGCCAGCCGACGGCGCCGAGAAATACCGAGTCGTGCTGGCGGAGCTGGTCGAGGCCGTCGGCCGGCATCATCGCGCCGGTCTGGGCATATCGCTCGCAGGACCAATCGTAATCGGTCGTTTGCAGGGTGAAGCCGAAGCGTGTCGCCGCGGCCTCGAGCACGCGCAGTCCCTCGGGAACCGTCTCCTTGCCGATGCCATCTCCAGGCACGGCGGCGATCTTATAAGTGCGTTGCATTAGGCTCCCTTTCGCGGTGGCACATTGAACGGACTGTCCCTCTCGGTCTAGGACGGGGCAGAGGAAAAGGCGGATACGATGGCGACCGAGCACATGACCGATTGGGACCGCGACGCGGCGCTGACGACGGCGCGTATCTTGCTGGAGATCAAGGCGGTTAATTTCCGCCCGGAGGAGCCCTACACCTTCACGTCCGGCTGGCGCTCGCCGGTCTATATCGACTGCCGCAAGATCATCTATTTCCCGCGGGCACGGGCCAAGATCTGCGAACTCGCCGCCGAAAAGATCGGTCGGCACATCGGCTACGAATCGATCGAATGCGTCGCCGGCGGCGAGACCGCGGGCATCCCGTTCGCCGCCTGGATCGCCGACCGGATGATGACGCCGATGGCCTACGTCCGGAAGAAGCCGAAAGGCTTTGGCCGCAACGCGCTGATCGAAGGCGACGTCCCCGAAGGTCTGCGCACCCTGCTCGTCGAAGATCTCACCACCGATGGCGGCTCCAAGATCCGCTTCGCCCAGGCCTTGCGCGATGCCGGCGCGATCGTGAACCACACTTTCGTCGTGTTCTTCTATGGCGTCTTTCCCGGCAGCTTCGAGAAGCTCAAGGGCATGGACGTGACGCTACATCACCTCTGCAACTGGTGGGACGTGCTCGAAGCCTGCCGTGACCGGCCGTATTTCGAGGACAAGTCCCTCTCCGAGGTCCGCCGCTTCCTTGACAATCCGGTTGCCTGGTCCGCTGCCCATGGTGGGATTTCGTCGGCTGAGGAAGCCGCTGAACGCAAGGCGGCAGCCGACGCGTAAGCTGAAACCGCTGAGCCGGCGCCACGTTCTACTCTGAATACCGACGCTAAGAGGCACCCATGCGCTTCCCTCTCGTACTCGCCCTGCCCCTCGCCCTCCTCGCCGGCTGCGCCTCCCCGCAGGAGCAGATCGCCAGTCAGGAGAACATGTTGTCCGCGGCCGGCTTCCAACCGCGCCCGGCCAACACGCCCGAGCGCGTCGCCATGTTACGGCGTCTGCCGCCGAACCGGTTCAGCATGCGGGCCCAGGGCAACACCTTTATCTACATCTATCCGGACCCGATCGACTGCGGCTGCGTCTACTTCGGCGACCAATCCGACTACTCGCGATATCGCCAGACCGTTGCCGCCCGGCAGTTCGCCAACGACCAGTTGCTGGCCGCCCAGGAGTACAACGACGCGTCGTGGAACTGGGGTCCATGGGGCGGCTTCAACGGTTTCGGTTACTGAGCCAACCATCACGAGGGTTCCAACCGGGCCATAGTTGGGCGTAGGCTTGCGGCTTCGCAGCCTGAAAGCGCCCTTTTATGAGCCCTCCTCGCGCCAACTCCGCCGCGGCACGCGACGTTGCCAATGTATTCCATCCCTATACCGACCTCCGAGCCCATCAGGAGGCCGGGCCGATGATCATCAGCCGCGGCGATGGCATTCGCGTCTATGACGACAGCGGCAAGGACTATATCGAGAGCGTCGCCGGGCTATGGTGCGCGAGCCTGGGCTTCAGCAACGAGCGGCTGGCCAAGGCGGCCTATGACCAGATGCTCAAGCTGCCGTTCTACCACTCGTTCACGGCCAAGTCGCACGAGCCGATGATCGATCTGGCCGAGATGCTGATCGAGCGAGCGCCGGTGCCGATGAGCAAGGTGTTCTTCTCCAACTCGGGGTCGGAAGCCAACGACAGCGCCGTCAAGATGATCTGGTACTACAACAACGCGCTCGGTCGCACCGCCAAGAAGAAGATCATCGGCCGCATCAAGGGCTATCACGGCGTTACCATCGCCGCAGCCTCGCTGACCGGCCTGCCGAACAACCACCGCAGCTTCGACCTGCCACTGCCAGGCTTCATCCACACGATGACGCCGCACTTCTACCATGGCGGCATGGAAGGCGAGAGCGAGGACGATTTCGCCACCCGCTGTGCCGACGAGTTGGACAAGCTGATCATCGCTGAAGGTCCGGACACGGTCGCGGCCATGTTCGCCGAGCCGGTCATGGGCGCCGGCGGCGTCATCGTGCCACCGCGCGGCTACTTCCCGAAGATCCAGGCGGTGCTGAAGAAGCACGACGTCCTGCTCGTGGTCGACGAGGTCATCTGCGGCTTCGGACGCACCGGCAATTACTGGGGCACCCAGACCTTCGGCATCGAGCCGGACCTGCTGACCTGCGCCAAGGCGCTGTCCTCGGCCTACCTGCCGATCTCGGCCACCATGGTGAGCGAAAAGGTGTTCTCCGTGCTCGCCGACGAGAGCCATAAGATCGGCACCTTCGGTCACGGCGTCACCTACTCCGGGCATCCCGTTCCGGCGGCGGTCGCGATCGAGACGTTGAAGATCTACGACGAGATTGGCATCGCCGAGCAATGCGCCAACGTCGGCAGCTTCCTGCAGGAAGAGCTACACCGCCGTTTTGACGATCATGAGTTGGTCGGCGAAGTCCGCGGCGTCGGCATGATCGCAGCGATGGAGTTGGTCGCCGACAAGGCGGCCCGCCAGAACTTCGATCCGGCGATGAAGATGGGTGCCCGCTTGGTCAAGCTCTGCGAAGCCCATGGCGTTATTGCCCGGGGGCTGCCGAGCGACTCGATGGCGTTCAGCCCGCCCTTGATCATGACCAAGGAAGACGTGACCGAGATGTGTGACCGCGTCAGCCTGGCGCTCGACGAAATGACCGTTCAGGTCCGCCGCGAGCGCCTCGCCGTCGTCTAACCCGCGATCAGTGGACCAGCGCGGGCAACATCTCGTGCTGGACCACGGCCGCGATCGCCATGTCCCGCTCGGTGGCGACCGCCATCGGTGAACCATCGGCGGCATGGATCGCGAACGCTGCCGCGCCATTCATCAACACCGGCTTGATGTAAGCCATCTCCGGCACCCCGAGCTGTGCCAGCTGCTCGGGCGTCATCTTACGCAGGTCGAAAACCGCCTCGATGCTCGAGGTAATAGCGTCTGACTTCATGCTAGCCTCCACGGCGCACCAAACCGGCCACGCCATTGCTGAAAATAATTGGGCTCAGTCCCGATCCGAGGAACCGTCGACCACCGGACCAGGTCCCGGCTTGCCGATCTGGATCGTCCGTACGCGCACTTCCGGCTGCGGCCTGGCCAGATCGATGTGGAGCAGCCCGTTATCGAGCCAGGCTCCCTTCACCTCGATCCCCTCTGCCAGCACGAATGCCCGCTGAAACTGCCTCGCGGCAATGCCGCGATGCAGGTAAACCCGATCGGCACCGTCATCGGTCTGCCGGCCACGAATCACCAGCTGGTTGTCCTCCTGCGTTATCTGCAGGTCACTCATAGTGAACCCGGCGACCGCAAGACTGATCCGTAGGCCACTCGGCCCGGTCTGCTCGATGTTATAGGGTGGATACCCATCGGAGGACGTCTTGGCCGCCCGCTCGAGCACTTGTTCCAGATGATCGAAGCCGAGGAACATCGGCGACGTGAAGACACGCGTTGTCATCGCTTGTATCGGCCCCCTCTTCAGAGCGAAGCGTCACGGACCCGATTTCGGCGCCAGCGACCGATCACATGTTGGCCGCAGCACCGGTCGTTGCAAGTCCTCCGCCAGCCTGGATTGAACCCCCCTCGCCCGCCCGCTACATCGGGCCGGACATGGAACCGACCGCCCCCCCTTTCGATCCGCCCGTGACGCCGACGTTGCCGATCCTCGTGGCACCCCAGGCCATTCTGCGTGCCAAGGCCCGCCCCATCCGACCCGGTGACGACGACCTCGTCCGTGCCCTCGTCCCCGAGATGCTCGCCGCGATGTATGCCGCGCCCGGCATCGGCCTCGCCGCGCCGCAGATCGGCAAAGGCCTGCGCCTGGCCGTCATCGACCTGCAGCCGGACGACAAACCCGCGCCGATGCATCTCATCAACCCGGAGATCATCGGCCTCAGCGAGGAGATGGCGCTGCGGGAAGAAGGCTGCCTTTCGCTCCCCGGCCAATACGCCGACGTGACCCGGCCCGCGCAGGTCAAGGTGCGTTACCTTGACCTCGACGGCACCAGGCGCGAGATCGAGGCCGACGGCCTGCTCGCCGCCTGTCTCCAACACGAGATCGACCACCTCGATGGCGTCTTGTTCGTGGACTACCTGTCGGCGTTGAAGCGCAACATGATCATGCGCCGCCTCGCCAAGGATCAGCGGCAGAAATCCCAATCTTGAGGAAAACGTCGTGAGGCTCGCTTTCATGGGCAGCCCGGCCTTCGCGCTACCGGCCCTGCGCGCGCTTCACGCCGCGCACGAGATCGTCGCCGTCTACAGCCAGCCGCCCCGCCCGGCTGGCCGTGGACAAACGCTGACCCCCTGCCCCGTCCACGCGGAAGCCTTGAAGCTCGGCCTCGAGATCCGCACCCCGCCTCGCCTGCGCCGCGAGGCCGACGAACAGGCCGCTTTCGCCGCCCTCGGCCTCGATGCCTGCGTCGTCGCCGCTTACGGCCTGATCCTGCCGCAGGCAATGCTGGACGCACCAGCCCGCGGCTGCCTCAACATCCACGCCAGCCTGCTGCCCCGCTGGCGTGGTGCCGGCCCGATCCAGGCTGCCGTGTTGGCAGGCGACACCGAAAGCGGCGTCACGATTATGCAGATGGAAGCCGGGCTCGACACCGGCCCGATGCTGTTGCGCGGTGCGGTGCCGATCGGCCCCGACACCACCGCCGCCACCCTCCACGACGCGCTGGCCGAGTTCGGCGGCCGACTCGTACTGCAGGCGCTGGCCGATGCCCCGCCACCCCAGGCTCAACCCGAAGACGGCATCACCTACGCCCCGAAGCTGACCAAGGCGGACGGCAAGCTCGACTGGACCCGCACCGCCGCCGAACTAGACCGCCAGGTGCGCGGCCTCGTACCCTGGCCCGGCGCTTACACCGAATTGGCCGGCGAGACCCTGAAGATCCTTCAAGCACGACCGGAGCCGGCAACCGGCACGCCAGGGACGGCGCTCGACGATCGCCTGCTCATCGCCTGCGGTGACGGCGCCCTGCGCTTGCTCCGCCTCCAGCGGCCGGGTCGTGGCCCGATGGACGCCGCCGCCCTGCTCCGTGGCCTCGCCGTTCCGGCCGGCACCGGCCTCGAATGACGCGCTGGGCGCTGCTGATCGAATATGACGGCACCGGCACCATCGGCTGGCAGAGCCAAGCCAGCGGCGAGGCGCTTCAGGACCGGTTGGAAGCTGCCGCGGCCAAACTGGTGGGGGACCGCGTCGTCAGCCTGATCGCCGGCCGCACCGACGCCGGCGTTCACGCCACCGGCCAGGTCGGTGCCATGGACCTGCCCGACCGCTTCGACGCCCGCACCGTGCAGGAAGCCATCAACTATTTCCTCCGCCCGCTACCCCTGGTCATTCGCCTCGCCGTCCCGGTCGACCCGGCCTGGCACCCGCGTTTTGACGCAACTGGCCGCCGCTACCGTTACACCATCCTCAACCGTCGCGCCCGCCCCGGGCTCGAGCGGCACGTCTGGCACGTATCGCGGGATCTCGACGAACGGTTGATGCAAGCGGCCGCGGATCGTCTGATCGGGCGGCACGATTTCACGTCCTTCCGTGCCGCCGCCTGCCAGGCAAAATCACCCTGGCGTACGCTCGACGTGCTGACGGTGGAAAGGGAGGGAGAGAAGGTCCATGTCCGCGCCGAGGCCCGCAGCTTCCTGCATCACCAGGTGCGCAATCTGGTCGGCACGCTCAAACTGGTCGGTGAAGGCCGCTGGACACCCGACCGGGTCACGGCCGCGCTGGAGGCCCGCGACCGCGCCGCTGCCGGCCCGACCGCGCCGCCGGATGGGCTCACGCTGACCGGTGTCGCCTACCCGCTGGACCCGTTCAGCCCAGCAGCGCCGGACCGATCACCAGCAGCCCTGTCCCCGCATTGACGATCACGACCAGCAGCGCCGCCTTGGCTTTGGACAGCTCCAGGGTGTGCCGGGCGACGAACCAGTTTAGCCACAGGCTATAGATAGCCAGACAGGCGAGTACCGCCTGCGCTGCCAACTGGCTCGGCAACCCGGCGCCAACCGCTACCGCGAACGTCACGGTCAGCAGTGCTCCGGCCATCGGCACCGCCCAGTAACACCAGTTATAGGCGGTCGCGTATCCCAGCCACCGGTCCTCGCACTTCCAGCGCACCGTCAGCCAGTGCGACAGCACCGGCGGCGCCAGCTGTGCCACCAGCGTCAGCAACACCAGCGACATGGCACCTAGCCAGTCGTTGCGATACAGCTGGATCAACGCGCCCGCGAGCGGAAACGCGATCAGCGGCGCGAGACTGCTGAGGAACGACGATACCGTTATTCCGAACCGCGCAAAGCCGTCGGCACGCCCAAACGCGACCCGAAATACGCCGAGCGCCGGGTTGGGACGATCGGTCAAACGAAGGCCGCCAGGATGGCGCGGTAGATATCGGCGAGCTGCCGCAGCTCGGCCACGGGCACGCTCTCATCGGCCTTGTGCATCGTCGTGCCGACCAGGCCGAATTCTGCGACAGGGCAGAACCGCGCGATGAAGCGCGCATCCGACGTGCCGCCGCCGGTATCGAGCCGTGGCTCGGCGCCGGTGACGCCGGCGATGGCGCTCCGAAGCTTGTCGACTTGCGGCCCCTGCGCGGTGAGAAACGACTCGCCACTGACCGAGACGTCGAGGTCAAATTGAGGACAATGCGGCGCGATGGCAGCCCGCAGCCAGGCTTCGAGCTGCGCGCCGCTATGCAGATCGTTGAACCGGATATTTAACCGTGCAGTTGCGGTGCCTGGGATGACGTTGGTCGCCGGGTTGCCGACATCGACACTGGTGATCTGCAGCGTGCTGGCTTCGAACCACTCGCTTCCGGCATCCAATGGCGCGGCGGTCAGGGCGGCTAGCGCCCGGATCAGGCGATGAATCGGGTTGTCGGCCTTCTGCGGGTAGGCAGCGTGACCCTGGACGCCATGGACGCGGATAGTGGCATTGAGGCTGCCGCGGCGCCCAATTTTGATGACATCGCCGAGCGCCTGAGGATTTGTCGGCTCGCCGACGAGGCAGAAATCCGGGATTTCGCCATTGGCCTGCATCCAGTCGAGCACGCGGACGGTGCCGTCGGTCGCCGGCCCTTCCTCGTCGCCGGTGATCAGCAGGCTGATCGAGCCCTTGAGCTGCGGCACATGCGTGGCGGCGGCCGCGACAAAGGCCGCGATGCCGCCCTTCATGTCGCAGGCGCCGCGCCCGATGAGGTTGCCATCGACCACCTCGCCGCCGAACGGCTCCTGCGACCAGGCCGCAGCACCCGGCGGCACCACGTCGGTGTGCCCCGCAAAACAGAAATGCGGCGCCTCCGTCCCAAGCCGCGCGAACAAGTTCGGCGTCTGACCGTATGTCAGGTGATGCACCGTGAACCCGAGATCGCGCAGCGTGCGGTCGAGCACGCCCTGCGCCCCGTCATCGGCAGGCGTGACGGAGCGGCAGCGGATCAGGGCTTGAGCGAGCGGAAGCGGGTCCACGTTCAGTCGCGCAACAACTCGTTGATGGCGGTCTTGGACCGCGTCTGTGCATCCACGCGCTTGACTATGACGGCGCAAGACAGTGACGGCCCCGGCGACCCGTCCGGCAACGGCCGCCCCGGCAGCGTCCCCGGCACCACGACCGAGTAGGACGGCACGCGCCCGATGAAGATCTCACCGGTGCTACGGTCGACGATCTTGGTGGAGCCGCTGATGAACACGCCCATCGCCAGCACGGAGCCGCGCTCGATCACCACGCCCTCGACCACTTCGGAACGTGCCCCGATGAAGCAATCGTCCTCGATGATCGTGGGGTTGGCCTGCAACGGTTCCAACACGCCGCCGAGACCGACGCCGCCGCTCAGATGGCAGTTCTTGCCGACCTGTGCGCAGCTGCCGACCGTGGCCCAGGTATCGACCATCGTGCCTTCGCCGACATAGGCACCGACGTTGACGAAGCTCGGCATCAGGATCACGCCCGGAGCGATATACGCGCTGCGTCGCACCACCGCCCCAGGAACCGCCCGGAACCCGGCCTCGGCGAAGCGGTTGGCTCCCCAACCCTCCGTCTTCAAACGTACCTTGTCGTATACCGGAGCCGTACCGGCCTCCATCGGCACCGAATCGTTGAGCCGGAACGACAGCAGCACTGCCTTCTTCAACCATTGGTGGACCACCCAGCCCTCGGCGCCCGGCGCCGCTACACGGAGCGACCCGGAATCCAGCGCATCGAGCACGGCATCGACCTGGTCGCGAGCCTCGCCCTTGGTGGACGAGTCGATGCTTTGACGCTCGTCCCAAAGGCGCTCGATCGCGGGGCGGAGCGGGTGATCGTGCATTCTTGTTCCTGATGGGTTGCCGGCGGACCATGCAGACACGCCAGCCGCACTGTCAACGCATCGGTCTGTCACCATACTGGCGGTAACTTTCCATTCATCACTGCACCGTAAGATGTCGGCAGTCAGGAAATGGCAGATGATGCTTTCGATGGATGCACCGGCCGACGAGGCCGATCAACTGAGCCAGGTTCTCCTGGAAAGTCGCCGCCGGTGGCGCGATTTCGGCGCTCTGGCGGCCGATATCGCCTTCGAGGTCGATGCTGACGGCCTGCTGAGTTTCATCGCTCCGGATGAAGTGCTCGGCATGTCGGCCGATAGCTTGCTCGGCCAGCGCGCCGCGTCGATCTTCTTTCCACAGGAAAATGGCTATCCCGATCCGTTCCTGCTGAATCTCGGGATCCGTCAGCGCCGGAGTTGGATCAACGCTGCTGATCGCCAGAAAGTCTGCCTGTCGCTTTCTTCCGCGCCGATCCTGGACGATAGCGGGCATTGTGTGGGTGCCCGCGCCGTCGCCTCGGACGTGACGGTGCGGGAGCACAAGGAGATCAGGGCCGCCGCCGCCTTGCGCCGCTCGGAGGTGATGGACCACATCCTGGATCAAATGCGCCAAGAGGTTCAGGCGCCGCAGATCATGGCGTCCATGCTCGGCACCTGCATTCGCGCACTCGGCGGTCATGGCGCTGCCGTTCTCAACCTCAGTGATGCTGCCGATATCGAAACCGTGCTTCACGATGCCGGCGAACCCAGCATGGCGCTGCTCGACGAATTGCTACCGCTGCTCCGGGCGTCCAACCGGTCGACGCCGTTTCAGTTGACCCTGTCGGACGGGATGTCGGTGCTCGCCTGCCGCAGTTCGACCCGCTTCGGGGTACTCTCGGCGTTGATCGTCTGGCGTCCGACGCGTGAGCGGCCCTGGGACAAGGATGATCAGGTGTTGCTCGGCTCTGTCACGACGCTGGTGCGGGTGGTGCTCGAGCACGAAACGATCCAGCGCGAGCTGGCGCGGCAAGCACGGACCGATCCGTTGACCGGCTTGCTCAACCGTCGGGCGTTCCTCGACGAGGCACAACGGCGCATCGACCGGCTGGAGCGTGAAGGCCTGCCGGGAACGCTGATGTTCGTCGACCTGGATCGGTTGAAGCCGCTCAACGATCAACTCGGGCATGAGGCCGGCGACGCCGCGCTCGTGCTCACCAGTACCGTGCTGCGCAACATGGTTCGTCCCGCCGATCTGGTGGCGCGACTTGGGGGCGACGAGTTCGCTTTGTGGCTCGATGGCTTCGACGGGCTGACTGCGGCCGAACGGGCCGAACATCTCCGCCTGACATTCCCGCGGGATGCGGCGGAGTTCGCGCTGCCGGGTCAACAAGGGCTGACGATGTCGATCGGCATCGCGTGCCGGCAACCCGGTGAAGGCGAAGAACTCGACGACATCATCCAGCGTGCCGACCTGGCGATGTACGAGGTCAAGCGGAACGGCGGCAACCATTGGCGGGTCTCGAACCCGGAGCGCACTGCATGACCCCATGGTCGGACGCCGACACGCCGCTGATCGAGACGCTGCCACCCTACTTCGATACCTTGGACGACGCGGCCGACCGAGTTCGGCAGGCCGCTCGGCATGATTGCACCCCGGTCGCGCTGCTCGAACTGGCGCGCGATCCGGAGATCATCGTTCGTGCCACCGTCGCGTTGAACGAACGATGCGACGCGGAGGTCGACAAGCTCCTGTCATTGGATGGTGACGAGCGCGTCCGCGCTCTGCTCGGTGGCCGGATCGCCAGGCTGCTGCCGGACATCGACGGCGAGGAACGAACGGCTGCCGCGAACCACCTGCACGCCACGCTGACCGTCTTGGCGTCTGATCAGGCCCTGCGCGTTCGGGTCGCGATCGCCGAACAGATCGCGACATTGGAAGCCGCGCCCCGCGAGCTGGTGCTGCTGCTGGCCCGCGATAGTGCGGCGGAAATCAGCGATCATATCATCCGCCTGTCGCCGGTGCTGAGCGATGCCGACCTGCTTTCGATGCTCGTCGCCCCCCCGGC
This sequence comes from Janthinobacterium lividum, assembly GCA_050954595.1. Lineage (GTDB taxonomy): Bacteria > Pseudomonadota > Alphaproteobacteria > Acetobacterales > Acetobacteraceae > JAVVHH01. Next base: position 26,292 of record JBPBQE010000215.1, read on the forward strand.
CAGCACGACCGCCGGGGCGATCGCGAGCCGCCGCAAACTCAGCGCCGCCGTCGCGGACGCCGTCGTCCGGCACGCCGACCCCTCCACCATTCGGGCACTTCTCAACAACCCGTCCGCCTGTATCCGCGAATCGACGCTGGACGCACTGGTCGGGCGGGCACCCAATCACATCGATTGGCATGCCCCCCTGGTCCGGCGCCCCGGCCTGAGCCTGAACGCGGTCCGCGCGCTCTCCGAGTTCATCGCCTCAGACCTGTTGCGTATCCTGGCGATGCGGGTCGATCTCGATGCCAGCAAACTCGACATCGTGCGTCAGCGTCTGGCGGCACGAACCGCCAATGCGGATGACAGCCTCGTTGCCAAGGCACGGCAACTCAAGGCAGCCGGATTGCTGACGGAGGCCGCGATGCAGGAAGCGGCAGAACACGGCGACTCACGCCTGCTGCTCGCGCTCCTAGCCGTCGGCAGTGGTGTGACGCTCCACACGATCGACCGGATCCTCGAGTTACGCAGTGCGAAAGCGCTGGTCAGCCTGGTCTGGCGGGGTGGCTTCTCGATGGCGGTCGCCGTCACGATCCAAAACCAACTGTCCCAGTTCGGCCCCGACATGATGATCACGGCGACCGAAACCGGCGACTTCCCCCTCAGCGTTGGTGAAATGGGATGGCAGATCGAGCTTATGGGTGAGCCCGACGTTTGACCAAGGCGGGCTCAGGCCACCGCCGAAATCGATCCTTTGTCGGATGGGCGTCGGACCCGTGACGGGTCGCCACGCAGAACCGTAAACGTCGTCGCCCCATCGACCCGCGTGAATGCGAGGTCAAACCGTTCATCACCGAGGCGCAGACCACGCAGCGTCAGTTTCGGCAGCCAGTCCGGCAGGGTGGGGTCGAGCTCGATGAAACCTGCTGGCGCGTTCAGCTCGATGCCAAGCATCGCCTGCACCAGTGCGAATACCGCCCCTGCTGCCCAGGCCTGGGGAACGTTGGCACCGAGATACTGCACCGGAAAGCTCGTCGCCTGCCGCTGCATCCCGGAATACAGCTCCGGCAATTGCCGCTGCGTGAAATAGCTGGCCGCCTGCGCGACGTCCCCGACGATCCTGACTGCCTGTTCACCGAAACCATACTTCCTGAAACCAAGCGCGATCAGGCTGTTGTCATGCGGCCAAACCGAGCCGTTCTGATAGGAGTACGGGTTGAACGTCGGATTATCCTGCGTCAGCGTTCGGATACCCCATCCGCTCGACATGTCGGGCGCGAGCAGACGCTCGACGACACGCGCCGCACGGTCCGCCGGCACGATGCCCGACCAGAGGAGATGGCCGGGGTTGGAAGCGACCGTCCAGATGGGCTGCTTATTGCCGTCGAGACAATAGGCGTAGAAGCCATTTGCCTCATTCCAGAACACGTCGTTGAACTTGGCGAACAACGCGTCCGCCTTTTCATTCAGCTGAGCGGATCGCGCAGCGTCGCCGAGGGTGGCATACAGCTCTGCCATACCGCGCCAGGCCGCATAAACGTATCCTTGCAACTCGCACAGCGCCTTGGGCTTCGAGACATTGCTGCCGTCCACATCGACGACGGCCTCGCCAGAATCCTTCCAGCCGACGTTCTCATATCCTTCGCCGGACCGCGTCCCATATTCCTGAAACCCGTCCCCGTCCCGATCGCCATAATCGTCGATCCAGGACAAGCAGCCCTCGGCAGTCCGCAGATGGTGCTTGACCACCGCCAGATCGCCGGTGGCCCGCCACAGCGCGTGTAGCAACACCAAGTAGAGCGGTGTCGCGTCGGCGGTGCCGTAATACGGGGTGTGCGGGATGAGTTTGAGGGTCGCCAACTCGCCGCGGCGTAGCTCGTGCAGGATTTTGCCGGGCTCTGCGTCTCGATACGCATCGACCTCCTTGGCCTGCCAGGCGCCGAGCACCTCGAGCGTGGAATACGCGAACTCCGGGTTCAGGGTCATCGTCTGCAGACTGACGATGAGCGGGTCGCGGCCGAACAACGCCACGAACCAGGGCAATCCGGCCGCTGGCACAACATATGTCTTGCCGCCGCTTTCGACCGGCAAGCGCAACGCGGCAAGATCCTCCACCGCCTGATCGAACAGCCGACAGAACCCGGCATTGCCCGTCTCGATCCGCAGGCAGCGCTCACGCCAGTACTGCAGCGCGGCCTCCTGCGGCGAGCCCGCGTCTAGATCACACCCTTCCGGTGCTGCGTAGCGTCGCTCGCCGTCGAACAGGTCGTAGAGCAGCGACCCGGACCACGAAGCGCCCGGCGCCAGTTGCAGGGTGAAATTCAGCCGCCCGTTGGCATACATCGCCGGCATGTCCGCCCGCACTCGGGTGGTCATCGAGCGTGTGAACTCGCCGTTCGAGTACGCGGTGGTGAGCTCGCCCGCCTCCTCCACCCAAGTCGTCTTGATGCGGCCACGACGAACGATGCGCGCCGATTTGACCTCGAAAATGTCTGAGAAGTCGCTGCGAAGTGCAATCTCGAGATTGAAATGTACCGGCTTGCGACCGTGATTGGTCACGTCGAATCGTTCGTGCATCCCGCCATCGATGACGCGGCTCACGACCAGGCTGATCGTCCGCGCCGCAACGTCACCACCTTCGCTTGGAAATGCCTTGTTGGTGAGGAAGATTTTTGCGCCGTAACTTGCCGGTGCCCCGCTGCTCAGCAGATCCCAGGGCTGGCCGTTGGCATACATCGCGTAGGCGCTGATGACGCGGGTATCGAGGAAGTACAATCCTTTGTCGGTCGCCCAGGCAACCTGCCCGTCGGGCTCGGTGACGAGAACGGTGTATCCCTGATGGATTGCGAGTTGGGGTGGGCCGACCTTGATCTCGACGGTCACCTGCCCTCTCAGGCCGGCTCGAACGTCATCGCAACGCCATTCATACAGAAACGCTGGCCCGTCGGCCCTGGACCGTCCGGGAAAACATGCCCCAAATGGCTGCCACACTCGGCGCAATGCACCTCGGTGCGCACCATGCCGTAACCCCGATCTTCCGAGATACCGACGGCCTCGTCGTCGATTGGCGTGAAGAAACTCGGCCAGCCGGTGCCGCTCTCGAACTTGGCCGCCGTGTCGAACAACGATCGGCCGCATCCTACGCAGTGATACACGCCCGGGCGCTTCTCCGCATTAAGAGGGCTGGTGCAGGCCCGCTCGGTGCCGTGCCCGCGCATGACCTTATACTGCTCGGGCGTCAACCGCGCGCGCCACTCCGCGTCCGTCAGCGTGAACGGGTAGCTGGTTGCCGACCCTAACTTGGCCACAACATGGGACATGACACACTCCTGTAAGGCCGGGCGTATATGGTGCATCGCCGGCCTGGCGAGAAGTCCGGGCCGGCCTAGGAGATCTGGCCCACGCTTTCCTCGAGCACATGCCAGGCATCCTCACCATACTTGCCGCGCCACTCCTTATAGAACCCGGCTTCCCGTAATTTGTTGCGGAAAGGCGTAGTGTCGACGTCGTTGAACGCCAGGCCCTTTGCCTCGAGCACGGCGCGAGACTGGACGTTGGCCTTGGCCAGATCCGCCCGCTCCTCGACGGCCGCCCTATTGAATTCGCGCGCAACGATCTCCTGCACGTCTTTCGGCAGTCGTTCAAAAGCACGCTTGTTGGACAACAACCAGAAGCCGTCCCACATGTGATTGGTCATGCTGCAGAATTTCTGCACCTCGAACAGCTTGGCGCTCTCGATCAGGCTAAGCGGGTTCTCCTGGCCGTCCACGATGCGCGTCTGCAGCGCCGAGTAGACCTCGCTGAAATTAATGCTGGTCGGGCTGGCGCCGAGGGCGGCAAACATGCTGGTCCAGAGCGGACTGACCGGCACGCGGATCTTGATACCTTTGAAATCGTCCGGCGACTTGATCGGCTTGGTGCTCGTCGTCGTTTGACGGAAGCCGTTGTCCCACGGCTTGTCCATTGGGTGCAGGCCGCGTTTCTCGATCTCGCCGCGGACATAGGCACCGAGCTTGCCGTCCATCGCCGACCAGACCTGGTCGTAATCCTTGAACGCGAACCCGACGCCGTTGATCGAGGCCGGCGGCACCAGCGTCGACAGGATCAACCCGGAGAGCGTGAAGAACTCCACCGCGCCGGAGCGGAGCTGACCGAGCGTATCGGTATCCGAGCCCAGTTGGCTGTTGGGAAATACCTGGATCTCGAGCTTGCCGCCAGTCGCTTCCTTGATCCGCGCGACGGCCTCGTTGGCGCGGATGTTCATCGGGTGGGTCGCCGGGGTGTTGTTGGCGAACTTATAGTTAAATTCGGCTGCGCTCGCGGGACGGCTTGCGATGCTGAACAAGGGTAGCGCGGCAGCCCCTAGCGCCAGCGAGCGACGGCTGATGATCGGCATGGTTTCCCCCGGAAGCGTTGGTCGTCTTGATTTATTGAACAGTCGGTAGCCGGTTTGCCTCCGAAAGAAAAGCGACCCGGCGCGCCGTCGGGCGTTCGATCCGGGACGACACCCCAACGGAGCATGCCCATGTCAGACAAACCGGATCCCGCCGCCAAGCCAGTCGTCGACGAAAAGCCGCACAAAGTGGACGAGAAGGTGCAGGAAGACGCCGCCCAGGAGCGCTCGGAGAACGAGGGCTACGACTAAACGATCAGCTTCAACAGCGTCTCGAGCTTGTCGGCCTCCTCGGCCGGCTTGTCGGGGCGCAGCCGATGGACGCGCGGAAAGCGTAGCGCGACACCGGATTTATGCCGGTTACTGCGCTGCGCTGCGTCGAACTCGATCTCCAGCACGTAGCTGCGCTCGACTTCGCGCACCGGGCCAAACCGACTGGTCGTGTGATTACGGATCCAGCGGTCGAGGGTCACCAACTCGGCGTCGGTAAAACCGGAATAGGCTTTGCCGACCGGCACCAGTTCACCCGTCTCGGTCCATAGCCCAAACGTATAGTCGGAATAGAACGAACTGCGTTTCCCGCTACCGCGCTGGGCATACATCATGACCGCGTCGATGATCAGGGGATCGCGTTTCCACTTCCACCACTGGCCTTTAGGTCGCCCCGGAAGATAGGCGCTGTCGGCACGCTTGAGCATCAATCCCTCAATGCTCGCGGCACGGGTGCCGCTGCGGATCTCCGCCAATTCCTCCATCGAAGTGAACGGGATCAGGGTGGAAAGGGACATGCGCGCCGGCGTGTGAGCGGCAAACCAATTTTCCAGGCGACCACGGCGGTCGTCGAACGGCAACGGACGCAGATCTTCGGCGCCATCGAACAGGATGTCGTAAAGGCGGACCCCGACCGGGAAGTCCTTCTGCATCTTCGCCCCTGGCATCTTGCGGTTGAGGCGTTGCTGCAAATCGGCGAACGGCGCGATTTCCTCGCCGCGGATGACCAGGAGTTCCCCGTCGAGGACGCCATCGAAGTTCATCGCCTCGACGATCTCGGGAAACGTGGCCGAGACGTCGTCGGCGCCGCGGGAGTAGATGCGCTTGCCGAGCGCGGTGCTGACGAGCTGGACGCGGATGCCGTCCCATTTCCACTCCGCGCGGAACAGCGCCGGGTCGAGTGCGGCGATGTCGGTGGCCTCCAGCGGCGGCGCGAGCATGAGGGGGCGGAAGACAGGTTGCCCCGCCGGGTCGGGCTTCGGGCCTTTGCCTTCGAGCCAGTCGAACAGCGACGCATACGGCGGCTCGAGACCGTGCCAGAGCTCCTCGATGTCGTCGGCCGCGACGGGATCGGCGTGCGCGGCGGCGAGTTCGGCCAGCGCGGTCTTGGCCAGCCGGCTCGAGGCACCGACCCGGAGCGCCCCGGTGATGAGCTTGATGATGGCGTAACGGATGGACACGGTCGACGCGTCGAGCCAGTTCGCGACGATGGGAGGCAGCTCGGATTTGGGCGTGGTGCGAATGGTGTCGACCACGTCGGTGATGGTTGGCGGGCCGGCATTGGTGCGCCGGGCAGGCCAGAGCAGGGAGACGGTCTCGGCCAGATCGCCCACGTAGTCGCGCGACCAGGCGAAGAGCACCGGATCCGTCCGCTCTTCGCACAGCGCCTTGATCATGCCCGCCTTGGCGGCGACGAAGGACAGTTCGTCGGTGAGCGCCGCGAGGCCGAAGCCGCGATCGGGGTCGGGGGCTGTTTCGAAGTAGCGTCGCAGCAGGGCGATCTTAGCCAGCCGTCCGGGCGTGAAGACGAGCCGCTCCAGCAGGTCGGCAAACGCGATCATGCCGCCTCGCCTTCGTCTTCCTCGAAGCCGATCAGCCGCAGCGCCCGGCCGGCGATGCCGCGCTTGGCCACCTCGTGGATCAGCGCCTCCTCTCGGCCGTGCGTGACCCAGATCTCCGGGGCACCCACGTCGTCGACCGTTTTGTTCAGCTCGTTCCAGTCGGCGTGATCGGAGATGACGAGCGGCAGCTCGACGCCGCGCGTCCGCGCCCGCTGCCGCACCCGCATCCAGCCGGACGCATAACAAACCACCGGGTCGGCGAGGCGGCGGGCCCAGCGATCGGCAATGGCGCCGGGCGGTGCGATGACGATCTGGCCGGCGAGCTTGCCCTTGGTCTGGATGGTGGCCGGCACGAGTTCGCCGAGGCCGATGCCCATCCGTTCGTAGGCACCGCACAAATTGAGCATCGCGCCATGGAGATAGATTGGCGCGTCGTACCCGGCCAGGCGCAGCAGCTTGATCACTCGCTGGGCCTTGCCGAAGGCGTAGGCGCCGACGACGTGAGTGCGCTCGGGGAACAAGGCGACGCTGGCCAACAGGCGGGCGATTTCCTCTTCGGCGGGGGGATGTATGAACACCGGCAGCGCGAAAGTAGCTTCGGTGACGAAGACGTCGCAGGGGATCGGGTCAAACGGGCGGCAGGTCGGGTCCGATTGGCGCTTGTAGTCACCACTCACCACTACGCGGCTGCCGCGCCACTCCATGGCGATCTGCGCACTGCCGAGAACGTGCCCGGCGGGCTCGAGCCAAACCTGAACGCCGTTGATCCGCAGCGTCTCACCATAATCGAGTTTCTGCTGGCTGACGCCGGCGCGGCCTTCGCCCATGCGGACGTCCATCAAGTCGATGGTCTCGGGGCTGGCTAGGACCGCCTCGTGACCCGGCCGGGCATGGTCGCCATGGGCATGGGTAATCAGTGCATGCCGCACCGGACGATTAGGGTCGATATAGAAATCCCCGGGTGTGCAGTAGAGACCTTCGGGACGGACCTCCAGCCAGGTATCGGGATGCGGCATCGGGACGAAAGGGCCCTCTCCGGAGGGAGAGGGCCCTTGAGATCAGCCCGGCTTCTTGTCGGAAGGCTGGTTCAGCGGAAGCGGTATCCAGCGCATGCCGTCACCATTTTGCACCAGCATCAGCACGGTCTTACGGTTCTGCTTGCGATACCGGTCCAGCCGCTCCTGCACATCCTGCGGGGTCGACACCGGCTCCTGCTGCACTTCGACGATGACGTCGCCTGCCTTCAGGCCACGACCCGCCGCCGGGCCGTCGGACTGCACGTCGGTTACCACGACGCCCTTCTGATCCGGCGCCAGCTTGTACTGGTCGCGAAGCGCGTCGGTGATCGGGGCGAGCTTGGCGCCCAGGCCGGATAGCATCGTCGCGCTGCTCCGCGGCGGTGCCGCCGGCGCGTTCG
>JBPBQE010000247.1:0-33424 GCA_050954595.1 Janthinobacterium lividum
TGCCGTGGACGATAGTGCAGAAGATAATGGGCGCGATCATCATGCGGATCAGGCCGATGAAGGCGTCACCAAGCCATTTGAGCGACTTGGCGAAGTCCGGCGCGACCACGCCGAGGACGACGGCGAGGGCGATGGCAATCAGCACCTGGATGTAGAGAACTTTGTACCAGGGCTCCCTGACCTTGGTGGGCTGAACCAGACTAGCCATACGATATCCCCCCGCGTTCACCGCACTGTCACGGTCGCATGGGCGATGCCTATAGAGGTTCGGGGGGCAATCTCAAGAGTTAGTGTATCTCGCCAGATTGCTTGAGCGCGGCGCGCAGCTTGTCCGGCGTGAAGCCCGGCGCGTTGACGACGTCGAGGATGACTTTCTCGCGGCGGGAGACGAGTTCGATGGCGGCTGGGAGCTTCTTGACCGCGTCCGCAGGGATGACGACGGCACCGTGGAAGTCGGCGTGGATGACATCGTCATGGACGGCGTGCATGCCGAAGATGTCGACGGGCTTGGCGTAGTCGACGATGTGGATGTGGGCGTGGCTGGGGCCGATGCGGCCGCCGACGATCTGGAAGCCCGGCGCCAGCATGTCGCAATCGCGGAAGGAACCGTTGGTGACGCAGCCGAGGGCGCCGAGAGCCTTGTGGATGGCGGAGTTCACCTCGCCCCACCAGGCGCCGTAGCCGGGGGTGGCGTCGAGATCCTGGAGCACGACAACGGTGGGGAGGTCGGCCTCAGCGACGTAGTCATACCAGGCCATGCGGTCGGCGACGCTGGAGCGGGGAGCTTCCTTGGCGCGGACGTAGCCGACGCGGGCCAGGCCGACGATGGGCTTCAGGGTGCGATCGGCGGCTTGCATCTGTTCGGTGGTAAAGCCCAGGGCGCGGCGGTCGGGAACAATAAGTTCCAAGCCGTTGCAGATGGTGGGGGTGTCCCACTGCTTGAGGATCTCTAGGTCTTCAGCGGTGAAGGGATGGGTCATTTTTGACTTTCGGCTTGGGGTCCCATTCTCATCCTTACCTCTCCCGATGGCGGGAGAGGGCAGGACGGGGGCTTCTCGTTACGCTGCCGCGATGCAGCGACGGGCCATGACGCCGATGAGGTGGGCGCGGTATTCGGGGCTGGCGTGGATGTCGCCGTTGAGGTCGTCGGACGGGGTCTTAATGTCCTTGACGGCGTCAGCGCTGAAGTTGGAGGCGAGCGCGGCTTCCATCTCCGTGTGACGGAAAACGCCACCCTGGCCGGCGCCGTTGACCGCGACGCGGGTACCGGCGGGGCCGACACCGACGAAGACGCCGACCATGGCGTAGCGGCTCGCCGGGTTACGGAACTTCTCGTAGTTGGACTTCTGCATCACCGGGAATTCTACGGCGGTGATGAGTTCGCCGGGCTCGAGAGCGGTGGTAAACATGCCCTGGAAGTAGTCGTCGGCTTTGATGCTGCGCTTGTCGGTGACGATTGTGGCGTCGCAGGCGAGGACCGCGGCGGGGTAGCAGGCGGCCGGGTCGTTGTTGGCGAGGCTGCCGCCCATGGTGCCGCGGTGACGAACCTGGGTGTCGCCGATCCAAGAAGCCATCTTGGCGAGGGCGGGGATGTGCTGCTGGACTAGGTCGCTCGACATGATGTCGTAGTGAGTGGACATGGCGCCGATACGGACCTTGTCGCCAGCCATCGTGATGCCTTTCAGGTCGAGGGCGCTGAGGTCGACGATAGCGGTGGGCTTGGCGAGGCGCTGCTTCAGGACCGGAATATAGGTCTGACCGCCGGCCAGGGCCTTGGCTTCGGGATCGGCTCCGAGCGCCTTGAGCGCGTCGGGCATCGAGGTGGGCTTGGTGTAGCTGAAATCATACATCGAGGCTGCTCCCGTTACGCGTGTTCGGGTTGTTTGTTGTGCATCAGGGGCCAGGCGGCAGCGATGGCTTTGACGATGTTGTGGTAGCCGGTGCAGCGGCAGAGATTGCCCTCGAGGCCGTGACGGATCTCGTCCTCGGTGAGGCCCTCGGGGTGCAGGTTGACCAGGTCGACGGCGCTCATGACCATGCCGGGAGTGCAGAAGCCGCACTGGAGCGCGTGATGCTCGCGGAACATCTCCTGCATCGGATGCAGGGTGCCGTCGGCGGCGGCGAGGCCCTCGATGGTGAGGACGTCCTTACCATTGGCCTGGATGGCGAGCATGGTGCAGGATTTGACGGAGTGGCCGTCGACGTGGACGACGCAGGCGCCGCACTGGCTGGTGTCGCAGCCGACATGGGTTCCGGTTAGAGCGAGCTTTTCGCGCAGGAGTTCGACGAGGAGGGTGCGGCCCTCGACCTCGACCTCATGCCCCTTGCCGTTCACGGTGATCGAAATGGTCGGCATCGCATTCCTCGTCTGGTTCGTTCGGGTTTATTCGATATCTGGCCATCCTGCGAGGGAGGGCGAGCTTGGGTCAAGCTACCGCACCACCGGCGGGGATCAAGTCGGCGAACCGGCGGCTGCCTTGGGCGTCAGTATAGGATGATGATGATACGCGTGATGACAATCGTGGGACTGGTTGGGTTGGCGGCATGCACCGGCCAGGGTGGCCTGCCGGCAGGTAGTTCGGCCCCGGCTGCCGCGGCGGTGAGTTCGGCGCTGCCAGGCACCGCCGGAGTGGGCGATCGCGAGGACATGGACACGCCCAACAGCCTGCCGGGGACGACGAGGCAGGGGACGACGGTGGGAGTGGAGACGGATATCGTGGGCGTCACCCACCTGCCGCCGTGATCAGGTGCGGGCGGTAGGGCCGCACCAGCCGGGCAGGTAATCGGCGTCGGGGGACCTGGCGAGGGCCACGGCTTCGGCGAGGGCGGCATCGAAATCGTGATCGATCCGTTTGGCTTTCATGCGGTGGCGCAGGAAGTCAGCCCAGAGGAATTCGCTGAACGGGGTCGTGTCCTTGGCGTAACCGCCCTGGAGGCGGAGTTCACCGGCGAGGGAGCGGAATGGGTCGTCGACGAGGTCGGCGATGCTCCTGGGAATGTCGGTGATGTCGCGGCGGCGGCCGGTGGCGTCGTAGGGGTGCATCCAGCCACGGTTGTCGAGGACGAACCAGAAGGAGTTCTTGGGTAGATGCGTCAGGTCGGCGATCGTGGTGACTGCCACCTTGTCCTGGCCCTCATCCATCAGGGCGCGGACGAGGTGGTGATGGTCGGTGACGTAGAGATGATCGTCGGGACCGCGGATGACAGGGACCAAATGGCTGCCGAGGAAGTGGGCAGCGGCTTTCTTGCTGTCGTCGCGGGCACGCCAGGCTAGGCGTTTGGCTTTGACCTCGCGAAGGCCGACGGTGATCTGGGTTGGGCGGAGAGAGGCCGGGTCGACTGTGTCGAGGAGGGGTCTCGGATGCGCATGAGCCCGGGTTAGAATTCCTGGTGGGCAGCTTGCAAGGGTTGCGACCGGTGGTTCCATCCTCGCCCTGCCCTCTCCCGCCAGCGGGAGAGGGTTTGTTGGCGTGCCGCTCGGTCAGGCAGCCTTCGGGATCGTGTCCAGGGCCGGGAGCGTGTCCAGGTGGCAGGCGGCGGTCTGGTCGGCGGGGGCGCCGGGCATTTGGCGAAGGACGGGTTCCTCCGTGCGGCAGCGGTCGAAGACGTAGGGACACCTGGTGTGGAAGCGGCACCCGGTGGGCGGGTTGATAGGGCTGGGGACGTCGCCGGTGAGGATGATGCGGTCGCGAGCGGCCTTCGGGTCCGGCACTGGGACGGCGGAGAGCAGGCAGCGCGTGTAGGGGTGGCGCGGGTTGGAGAACAGGCTGGCGCGGTCGGCGATCTCAACGATCTTGCCGAGATACATCACGGCGACGCGGTGGGTCAGGTGCTCGACGATGGCGAGGTCGTGGCTGATGAACAGGAGGGCCAGACCTAGCTCGTCCTGCAGGTCGGAGAGCAGGTTGACGATCTGCGCCTTGACGGAGACGTCGAGCGCGCTGACAGCTTCGTCGCAGATGATGAGGTCGGCGCCTGGCGCTAGGGCGCGGGCGATACCGATGCGTTGGCGCTGGCCGCCGCTGAACTCGTGCGGGAAGCGGCGAACGGCATCGCGCGGGAGGCGGACGGTGTCCATCAGCTCGGCGACGCGTTTATCCAAACCCTGGGTCATGCCGAAGTTGCGGAGGGGTTCGGCGATGATGTCGCCCACCCGCATGCGGGGGTTGAGAGAGCTGAACGGGTCCTGGAAGACGACCTGGACGCGCTGGCGCAGGGTGCGGAGTTGGGACATCGGCGCGCTGTCGATGCGTTCGCCGTCCAGCTTAACCTCGCCGGCGGTGGGATCGGTGAGGCGGAGAATGGCCTTGCCGACGGTGGATTTGCCGCAGCCGGATTCGCCGACCAGGGAAAGGGTCTCGCCGCGCTGGATGGAGAAGCTGACGCCATCGACGGCGTAGACATAGCCGGTGTTGCGGCCGAGGAGACCGCCATGAAGCGGGTAGTGCTTCTTGAGGTTGGTGACTTCCAGGAGGGTGGTCATGCGGCAGCCTGATCCATGCGGTAGTCGGCGTAGTGGCAAGCGACGGAATGGCCGGGTCGCTTTTCTTCCACAGCGGGGGCGATCTCGCGGCAGATGTCTGTGACGGAAAGGCAGCGGCCGGCGAAAGGGCAGCCTTTGATGCGCTGGCGCAGGCTGGGGACCTGGCCGGGGATCTCGGCGAGCTTGGTGCGGCCGGTGCCAGTGAGCGACGAGCCCAACTTGGGGACGGCGCCCAGGAGGCCTCTGGTGTAGGGGTGTTGCGGGTCGCCGAAGATGGCCTCGACGGGACCTTCCTCGACCTTGCGGCCGGCGTACATGACCACCACGCGCTGGGCCATCTCGGCGACGACGCCGAGATCGTGGGTGATGAGCATGATGGCGCTGCCCAGGCGCGTCTTGAGGTCGCGCATGAGGTCCAGGATCTGGGCCTGGATGGTGACGTCGAGCGCGGTGGTGGGCTCGTCGGCGATCAGGAGCTTGGGGTTACAGGCGAGCGACATGGCGATCATGACGCGCTGGCGCATGCCGCCGGAGAGCTGGTGCGGGTATTCGCGGACCCGGCGGCCGGGGGCCGGGATGCCGACCAAAGTGAGCATCTCGACGGCGCGCTCCTCGGCCTGCTTGGCGTTGAGGCCCTCGTGGAGACGGACGGTTTCGCCGATCTGACGGCCGATGGTCAGCACCGGGTTGAGGCTGGTCATCGGCTCCTGGAAGATCATGGCGATGTCGTTGCCGCGGAGCTTGCGCATCTCGGGCTCGGACAGCTTCAGGAGGTCGCGGCCCTGGAAACGGATGGCGCCGGCGAGTTTGCCGGGGGGCGTCTGGATCAGACGCAGGATGGACATCGAGGTGACGGACTTGCCGCAGCCGGATTCGCCGACGATGGCCAGCGTCTCGCCGGCGTCGATGTGAAAGGAGAGCCCTTCGACGGCGCGGACGACGCCGTCGGGAGTGCCGAAGTGGGTTTGAAGGTTTTCTACGCTGAGGAGCGGGGTCATACGCGTTTGGCCATGCGGGGATCGAGGGCGTCTCGGAAGCCGTCGCCGAGGAGGTTCACGGCGAGGACCGTCAAGGACAGGAAGACGGCGGGGAAGAAGACGATGTGTGGCTTGACCTGCCAGAGAGCACGGCCCTCGGCCATGATGTTGCCCCAGGACGGGATGATGGGCGGGGTGCCGGCGCCGATGAAGCTAAGAATGGCTTCGGTGATCATCGCGGAGGCGCAAATGTAGGTGGCCTGGACGGTGATGGGGGCCAGGGTGTTGGGCAGGATGTGCCGCCAGATGATTAGGGGCGTGCGGGTACCGCAGGCGATGGCGGCTTCGACGTAGGGCTGTTCGCGGAGGGACAGGACGACGCCGCGGACCAGGCGGGAGACGCGGGGGATTTCGGCCACCGTGATGGCGAGGATGACGTTGCCGACGCTGCCGCGAGTCAGCGCCATCAGAGCGATGGCGAGCAGGATGGGCGGGATGGACATGAGGCCGTCCATGATCCGCATGATGAGGCCGTCGAGCCAGCGGACGAAGCCGGCGATCAGGCCGATGGTCATGCCGATCGCGCTGGCCAGGATGGCGACGGCGAAGCCGACCTCGAGCGAGATGCGCGAGCCGTAGAGCACGCGGGAATAGATGTCGCGGCCGAGGGCGTCGGTGCCGAACCAGTATTGGGCGGAAGGCACGCGGGTGCGCCTTGCCGGGGCGAGCGCGGTGGGGTCGACGGTCCAGAGGATGGGGGCGGCGACCGCGAGAAAGAGGATCAGGAGAAGCAGGACGCCGCCGATAACCATGGTGGGGTAGCGGCGGATTAGCGTCATGACCCGGCCGCGCGGCTTTACCGGCGGCAGGACATCCGGCAGTTCGACTGCCGGGGTGACGTGCGGGATTTTAGCCGCAGCGACAGGGGCTTCGATTGTCAGGCTCAATATCTGATCCTCGGGTCGACGAGACTATAGACCAGGTCGACACCCAAATTGACGAGCACGTAGACGAACGAGAACATCAGTACGACGCCTTGGATGATGGGGTAGTCGCGCCGCAGGATGGCGTCCACCACGAGGCGGCCGAGGCCGGGGATGGCGAAGACGCTTTCCGTGACGACGGCGCCGCCGATCAGCAGGGCGATGCCGATGCCGATGACGGTGACGATGGGAACGGCGGCATTCTTGAGGGCATGGAGAAAGAGGATCGTGCTGTTGCCGACGCCCTTGGCGCGGGCGGTGCGGATGTAATCCTGGCTGAGCACCTCGAGCATGGTGGCGCGGGTGATGCGGGCGATGAGCGCGATGTAGACGCCGCCGAGGGTGATGGCGGGGAGAATAAGGTTCGACAGCCAGGGGCCGATGCCGCGGGCGATGGGGGTGTAGCCTTGGACGGGCAACATGGAATTGCCGACCCAATCGCCGGCGGCTTGGCCGAACCAGCGGGTGACGAAGTCGGCCATGCCGAGCCCATCGAGAGCGAAGACATAGGCCAGGAGGTAACCCACGACGAAGACCGGGATGGAGAAGCCGAAGACGGCGAACATCATGATGACGCGGTCGATCCAGGTGCCGTGTTTCCAGGCGGCGAGCACGCCCATGGGCACGGCCAGACCGATGGAGAGGATCAGCGTCAGGACCATCAGCGAGATGGTCGGCTCCAAACGCTGCTGGATCATGGTGGTGACCGGCAGGTTGGTGAAGATGGAGGTGCCGAGGTCGCCGCGCAGTACGTTCCACAGCCACTCGATGAAGCGGATCAGGAACGGCCGGTCGAGCCCCAGCCCGGCGCGGATGCGGTCGACGTCGGCCGGGCTGGCCTGGTCGCCGGCGATGATGGCGGCGGGATCACCGGGGGCGAGGTAGAGCAGGCTGAAGACGAAGAGCGCCACGATCGCCATCACTGGGATCGTGGCGACGAAGCGGCGGGCGATGTATCTGAGCATCAGGCTTTGGTCACATCCCAGAAGACGGGGAACGGGGCTTTGACGATGCCCGAGAGGTTCTTCCGCCAGGATTGATATTGCAGAAAGAAACCGGTCGGGGCGTAGGTCACGAATTCCATCGAGTCACGGTTGATGGTGTCCATGGCCACCTTTTCGGCGGCAGCGTCGGGGGCGTCGTACCAGGCGGCGATGTCGGCCTGGATCTTGGGCGAATTGGGCCAGCCGAACCAGGCCTTGTCGCCGCCGGCGTCGAGCGCTGTGTAAGGCGCCGGGTTAATGCAGTCAGCGCCGGCGTGCCAGGTGTGGAAGACGTTCCAGCCGCCTTCAGCCGGGCTCTCCTTCTTGGCGCGACGGGCGCCGACGGTGCCCCAGTCGAGGGCCTGGTAGTCGACGTTCATGCCGAGCTTGTTGGCCATGAGGTCGGCGCTGACGTCGCCTTCGGCCTTGGTGATGGCGATGTCGGTGGCGACCAGGAGGACGATCTTCTCGCCGTTATAGCCGGAATCGGCCAGGAGCTTCTTGGCCGCGGAGTAGTCGCGGGGACCTTCGAGGATCTCACCGCCGGCGGTGGTGGAGAACGGGGTGCCGGGGGTGAAGAAGCTGGGAAGTTTCTGCCAGAGCGCCGGGTCGTCGCCGACGACGGAGCGCATGTAATCTTCCTGCGCCATGGCCATCATGATGGCGCGGCGGGCGCGGACATCGTTGAACGGCTTCCAGAGGTGGTTCATCCGGAAGGTGCCGATGTTGCCGAAATCGTCGGAGATGTCGACATTGAGATTGCGGTTCTTTTTGAGCAGCGGGACGAGGTCGGGGATGGGGTTCTCCCACCAGTCGATCTCGCCGTTCTGCAGCGCGGCGGCCTTGGTGGCGTCGTCGGGGAGGATCTGCCACTCGATGCGGTCGAAATTCATGCGCTTGCCACCGGCGAGCCAGTCGGCCTTTTCCGGGCGGGGCTGGTAGTCGGCGAAACGGGTGAAGACGGCCTTGCTGCCGGGGACCCACTCATCCTTTGCGAATTTCATCGGCCCGGAGCCGACATATTCGGTGATGAGCTTGAAGGGGTCGGTCTTGGCGATGCGCTCGGGCATGATCTCAGCGACCGGGGCGTTCTGCTTGCCCAGCGCGAACAGCATCTTGGGGAACGGCTTGTCGAGGCGGATGCGGACGGTGCGGTCGTCCGGCGTGGTCATCTCGAGTAGGGACGCCTTGATGCGCTGGCCCATGGTGTCGCGGACCATCCAGCGCTGCAGGCTGGCGACGACGTCGCGGCCGAGGACGGGCTCGCCGTCGTGGAATTTGAGGCCGGGGCGGAGCTTGAAAGTCCAGTCTTTGAAGTCGGGTGAGTTCTCGTAGGCTTCTACCATCTGCGGCCGGGCGGTGACCGTGTGATCGAGGCCGAACAGCGTGTCCCACACCAGGAGGCTGGCGTTGCGGACGACGTATTGAGTGCCGGCAATGGCGTCGAGGCTGGAAAGGTTGGCCTGCGGCACGAAGCGGAGGATCCTGGCATCCTGCGCATGGGCAATGCGCGGGGCCGCCAGGCCGATCGCGGCGGCGGTGCCGGTTGCGAGGAAATCGCGACGCTTCATAGGCTCGTGCTCCAAATGCCGGCGGTCCGGTTTGCGCTAGGTGTAGCCCACTCAAGCATAATCCGGACCAGTTGCGTGGCTCAGGTCTTTTTTATGTTCCAGAAGATCGCAAAACCGCTGAGGACGCCTTCGAGGGAGGTGCGATAGGCGGTCGGTTGCAGGTATTGGCCCATGGGGATGTACGGGACCGAGACGAGCGCCTCCTGCTGCATTTCTGCGCAGATTGCTGCTTGAGCTGGCACATCGGGAGCGTCGAACCAGGCGGTGCGGAGGGCTTCGAGCTTGGGGTCGTCGGGCCAGCCGAACCAGGCCTTGTCGCCGTTGGCGCGCAGGCTGATGTGTCCGGCCGGGTTGATCTGGTCGGCGCCGGACCAGGCGGTGCAAAAGGCGCTCCAGCCGCCTTTGTCGGCGGGCTCGCGGTTGGCGCGCCGGGTCACGACGGAGCCCCAATCGGTGGCGACGTAATCGACGTTCATGCCAGCGCGCTTGAGGGCGTCGGCGGCGACGTCGGACATGGCCTTGAGGACGGGGAAGTCGGTGGCGGCGAGAAGGACGACGCGCTCGCCCTTGTAGCCAGCAGCCTTCAGGTCGGCCTTGACCTTGTCCATGTCGCGCAGGCCGGTGAAGACGTTCAGCCCGCCGGTGCTGGCCATGGGCGAGTTGGGGGCGAAGTAGCCGACGGGGGTCTTGTAGAGCTTGTCGTCGGTGCCGACGACCGCGGTGACGGTGTCTTCCTGGCTGATGGCGCCAAGGAGGGCGCGGCGGATGGCCGGGTTGTCGAACGGGGGCTGGAGTTGGTTGAAGCGGATCTGGCTCATCTGGCCGGAGGGCTCCTGGACGACGGCACGGACGCCGCGGCTCCGCTGGAGTAGACCGACGAGGTCAGCGCTGGCGTAATCCCACCAATCCTGTTCGCCGTTGATGAGGGCTTGGGCGGCGGTGGTCGGGTCGGGGATGGTGGTCCATTCCACGCGGTCGAGGTTCACCACCTTGGGGCCGGCGGTCATGTCGGGCGTGCCGTCGGAGCGGGGGATGTATTCCTTGAATTTCTCGTAGACGGCGCGGGCGCCGGCGATGCGCTCGTTGGCGATGAAGCGGAACGGGCCGCTGCCGATCATCTCGGTCACCTGGGTGGCGGGGTCGGTGTTGGCGAGGCGCTCGGGCATGATGACCGGAGCGTAGGTCTGGGTCTTGCCGAGGGCGGCGGGCAGCAGCGGGAACGGGCGATTGAGGCGGAAGACGATGGTGCGGTCGTCCTTGGCCGACAGGTCGTCGGTGGCGGCCATGAGGGCCCCGCCGAAGGCGTCGCGCTTGGCCCAGCGCTTGATGCTGGCGACGCAGTCCTGGGCGCGGACGGGCTCGCCGTCATGAAACATTAGGCCGGAGCGGAGGCCGAGGGTCCAAAGCTTGCCGTCTTCCTCGGTCTTGAAGCCGGCGATCATCTGCGGCGACGGCTTGTAGGCACTGTCCATGCCGAACAGGGTGTCGAAGACCATGAAGCCGTGATTGCGGGTGACGTAGGCGGTGGTCCACATTGGGTCCAGCACCGCCAGGTCGGCTTGCGGAATGAAGCGCAGGAGGCGGGCGTTGGATGGAGTGCTCGGCTGTGCGAGCGCCGAGCGGGCCATAACGGCGGCGGACCCGGCAAGCAGAGCGCGGCGCTTCAGATACATACGAATTCCTCGGTCCCAGTCGGGGGAGGAAACCACGCGACTTGGCGGAGCGCCAGGGTTTCGTGAAACACGCAAAAGTTGTAGTGGGCAGGCATGTCCGTCGTCTCAGAAACCGCCCCGACGCTCCACGCCGCAGCCCCCTTAGCCCACCCGGCGCCGCAGGTTGCCGTGCTGATACCATGCTACAATGAAGAGGTAACGATCGCTTCGGTGATCGCCGATTTCCAGGGGGTGCTGCCGGGCGCGACAATCTACGTGTACGACAATAACTCCCGCGATCGGACGACCGAGGTCGCTCGGGCGAGCGGCGCAGTGGTCGGGCGCGAGACGCTGCAGGGCAAGGGCAACGTGATCCGGCGGATGTTCGCCGACATCGAGGCCGATGTTTACGTGCTGGTCGACGGTGATGCGACCTATCACGCGCCGTCGGCCACCGAAATGGTCGCACTGTTGCTGGCGGAACGGCTGGACATGGTGAACGGGACCCGGATCACGGAAATCGAGGCTGCGTATCGGCCGGGTCATCGATTGGGCAACCTGGTGCTGACGGGGATCGTGCGGACGATCTTCGGCGATCGCATCAAGGACATGCTGTCGGGATACCGGGTGTTCTCGCGGCGGTTCGTGAAGTCGTTCCCTGCCCTCTCCGGCGGGTTCGAGACGGAGACGGAATTCACCATTCATGCGCTCGAGCTGGGCATGCCGATCGGCGAGGTGGAGACGCCCTATCGCGAGCGGCCGCCGGGGTCGCAGTCAAAGTTGAACACGGTGCGCGACGGCATCCGTATTCTGCTGACGATCATCCGGCTGGTGAAGGAGGAGCGCCCGTTGCAGTTTTTTGCCGTGAGTGGGGTCTTCCTGTTCGTCGTCGCGGTCCTGCTTGGCGTGCCGCTGGTGGCGGAGTTCGCGCGCACCGGACTGGTGCCGCGATTCCCGACAGCGATCCTGGCCACTGGATTGGTGGGGCTGGCGTTTCTGTCGTTCACCTGTGGGCTGATCCTCGACTCGGTGTCGCGCGGGCGCACCGAGGTGAAGCGGTTGGCTTACCTGTCGGTGCCGCTCTATCCGCGTGACGCTCCGTAGCCGTCCGGGTGCGCCAGGCGCCAGTCGGCGGCGGTGCGGACGATCTGGTCGAGGTCGTTGAACTCGGGGGTCCAGCCGGTCTCGCGCTGGATACGGTCGGACGAGGCGACCAAGATCGCCGGGTCGCCGGCGCGGCGGGGGCCGAGCTCGTGGGGCACCTTGCGGCCGAGGACACGCTCGACGGAGGCGATGACCTGCTTGACCGAATAACCGGCGCCACAGCCGAGGTTGTAGATCACGCTGCCGCGGTCGAGTTGATGAAGCGCCAGCAGATGGGCCTCGGCGAGATCGTTGACGTGGACGTAGTCGCGCACGGCGGTGCCGTCCGGCGTCGGGTAGTCGGTGCCGAAGACCACCAGCGGGGGCCGACGGCCGAGCGCGGCGTCGATGGCGAGGGGGATCAGGTGGGTTTCGGGATCGTGGTGCTCGCCGATACGGCCCTGGGGGTCGGCGCCGGCGGCGTTGAAGTAGCGAAGGCAGGCGAAGCGCAGGTCATGTAGCTCGCCGGCCCATTGCAGGGCTTTCTCGATCGCCAGCTTGCTTTCGCCGTACGGTGAGCCCGGCGCGATGCGTGCGCCTTCGGTGATCGGCACCTGGTCGGGGGTGCCGAACAGGTTGGCAGTCGAGGACAGGACGAATTTGGGTACGTCATGCCGGATGCAGGCGTCGATCAGGCGATATCCCTGGCCGGCATTCTCGATCATGTAGCGCATCGGGTCCCGCATGCTTTCCCCGACTAGGGAAAGTGCTGCGAAATGAAGCACACCGGCCCATTTGCCCTTGGAGAGCACCTTATCTGCCTCGGCCACGTCGGCCTCGATCAGCGTCACGCCGTCGGGGATGGCCTGGCGATGGCCCTGGCGCAGGTTGTCGAGCACTACGACCTGAGCGCCCGCCTCGATCAGTTTCAGGACGCAATGGCTGCCGACGAAGCCAGCGCCTCCTGTGACGAGAAATCGACCTTCCAATGTATCCACGCGATAAAGCCCTTCCTGAACGCTCAACCGGCGCCGATGTCACACTTGGCGGCCAAGCCTTGGCTGGCCATACTCGGTTTATGCGCCTGTATTGCTTAATGTTTTGTCTATGGCCAATGAGCTTTGCCTTGGCTCAGCAGACGGTCCGCATCGTTGGCGGACCCGGCGCGGGATGTATCGCAGGTGCGGTGGAACTACCACCGTCGGGGGAAGGATTCGTCACCATCCGGCAAAGCCGAAGCTGGTTCTGGGGCGCACCTTCGACGATCGCGTCATTGGAATTGCTGGGCCGACGTGCCGAAGCGGCCGGGCTGGGCACCCTTTATATGAACGATATTTCACGTTCCAGCGGTGGACCGATGGCTGGGCTGCATGCCAGCCACATGCTCGGGCTCGATGCGGACGTCTGGCTGGACGTACGGCCCAAGCCGCCGCTCAGCCGGGCGCAGCGCAACGATGTCGAGGTGGAGTCGCTAGTGACGCCGGACGGGCGCGGGGTGGAGCCGGAGCGCTGGTCGCCGGGCACGGAGCGTTTGATTCGGATGGCCACCGAGTTGCCGGGGGTGGATCGCGTGTTGGTCAATGCGGCGATCAAGCGAAAGCTCTGTCAGACCACGGCGGATCGGAGTTGGCTGCATCTGGTCCGGCCCTGGTATGGGCATTCGGCGCACATGCACATCCATTTCCGTTGCCCGGCGGGCCAGTCCGAGTGCCGCGATCAGAGCCCTCCCCCGCCCGGCGACGGATGCGACTCGACGCTGGATTGGTGGTTCACCCGGCTGGACCAGCCGGCGACGCCCGGTCTGCCGGCCGCGCCGCCGAAACTGCCGAGCGCTTGTGCGGCGATCATGGCAGGGCATGAGTAGCTAATCGCGCCGACTTGGTTGGCGCTGATGGACAAGCCGGGTTTACCTTCCGGCCCGCTAACCAATCTCTCATCTATCTGACCGATACTCCGTCGGCCCGTCAGGGATACCGAACCAGCATGAACATCGCTTTCAAGCCTGAATTCGAAAAATTCGCCGTCGGGCAGCCGGTCTCCCGCAAGGAGGATCCGGTTTTGTTACGCGGCGAAGGGCGCTACTCGGACGACATCAACCTACCGGGCCAGCTTCACGCGGTGTTTGTGCGGAGCCGCTATGCGCACGGTGTCCTGCGCAGCGTCGATACGACCGAGGCGAAGAGCATGCCGGGCGTCCGGGGTGTGATCGTGGCGGCGGATCTCGAGGCAGGCGGGATCAAGCCGATGCCGGCGGCTGCGGCGAAGAATGCGGATGGAACGCCGGCGGCCAGGCCGCGGCAGATGGCGCTGGCGTCGACAAAGGTGCGCTACGTCGGTGATCCCATCGCCGTCGTGGTCGCCGAGACGGCTAAGCAGGCACGGGATGCGGCCGAAGCGGTGAACGTCGAGATCGACTCGCTGCCGGCGGTGACCACGGCGCGGGCCGCCATCGCGGTCGACGCACCGGTGCTGCATGACGAGGTGCCGGGCAATGCGTTCCTGAGCTATCACCATGGCGACACGGTGGCGGTGGATGCGGCATTTGCGGGTGCCGCGCACGTGACGAAGTTGTCGATCCGGAACAGCCGGATCGTGGTTGCGGCCATGGAGCCACGTTCGGCCGTGGGCGTGTTCGACGCGGAGAGCGAGCGGTTCACGCTACGACTTGGGTGCCAGGGCGTGTTCGGGATGCGGGCGGCACTGAAGGACGTGATCGGCGTCGAGAAGGAGAAGCTGCACATCCTGACGTACAATGTCGGCGGCTCGTTCGGCATGAAGGCGTCGGTGTATCCCGAGTATCCCTGCGTGTTGCTGGCGTCCAAGCTGTTCGGCACGGCGGTGAAGTGGACGGATGAGCGGTCCGAGAGCTTCCTGTCCGACAGCCATGGGCGCGACCATGAGACGGACGCCGAGTTGGCGCTGGATGCGAGCGGCCGCTTCTTGGCGGTGCGGCTGCATGTGTTGGGCAACCTCGGTGCTTATCTGAGCAATGCGACGACGCTGCCGTCGACGGCCAACACCACGAAGAACACCATCGGCGTGTATGCGACACCGCTGATCGAGGTGACGAGCACGTGCGTGTTCACCAACACGACGGCGGTGGGCGCTTATCGGGGCGCCGGTCGGCCCGAGGGCAATTATTACATGGAGCGGCTGATCGACACGGCGGCGGCCGAGATGGGCATCGACCGGGTCGAGATGCGGCGGCTGAACCACATCCGGCCGGAGCAGATGCCGTTCACGGCGCCGTCCGGCATGACCTATGACAGCGGCGACTTCCCTGCCCTGCTGGATCGGGCGCTGGCGATGGCGGATTGGGACGGATTTGCGGCCCGCAAGATCGAGAGTCGTAGCCGGGGCAAGCTGCGCGGACGTGGCATCGGGCAATATTTGGAAGTCACCGCGCCACCAGCGCCGGAGATGGGCGGGCTGCGGTTCGAGTCCGATGGAACGGTGACGATCATCACCGGGACGCTGGATTATGGGCAGGGACATGCGACGCCGTTCGCGCAGTTGTTGTGCGATCGCCTCGGGGTGCCGTTCGACAAGGTGCGCTTGCTGCAAGGTGACAGCGATCAGCTCATCGCCGGCGGCGGCACCGGCGGGTCCAAGAGCATGATGGCCAGCGGGACGGCGATCGTCGCCGCGTCGCAGCTTTGCATCGAGAAAGGCCGGCAAGCGGCCGCCCACGTGCTCGAGGCGGCAGTGGGTGACATCGAGTTCGAGCGCGGGCGCTTTGCGATCGCGGGCACGGATCGCGGGATCGGCATCATGGAGCTGGCGGCCGAGTTGCGCGACGCCGGGCTGCCGGACGGGGTGCCTGGGTCGCTGGATGTCGAAACCATCGATGAATACAGCAATTCGGCGTTCCCGAACGGCGTCCACGTGGCGGAAGTCGAGGTCGACGAGGAGACCGGCGAGGTCGAGGTCGTGTCCTACAACATGGTCAACGACTTCGGCGTGCTGATCAATCCGAAGCTCGTCGAGGGGCAGGCGCATGGCGGAGTGGTTCAGGGCATCGGGCAGGCTTTGCTCGAGGCGACGGAATACGATGCCGACGGGCAGCTGATGACCGGCTCGTTTATGGATTACGCCCTGCCCCACGCCGTTCATGTGCCGACCATGGCGATCCAGAGCCATCCGGTGCCGGCCAAGACGAACGTCCTGGGCGTGAAAGGCTGCGGCGAAGCCGGATGCGCCGGGTCGTTGCCGGCGGTGATGAATGCGCTGGTCGATGCGCTGCGACCGGTCGGGGTGACGCACATGGATATGCCGGCAACATCGCAGAAGGTCTGGGCGGCGATGCAGGCGGCGTAACAAACTATTCCGGTGCGCCAGGCTGTGGTTCGGTCTGGCGCACCGCGAGACATTTCGTCAAAATAATCGGCATGGACATTTCCGCCGTTCTTGCTCGTGCTGATCATAATCTTGGTGAGGCGCAGCAGCGCTGGTTCAGTTTGCTGCGGATCCCATCCGTGTCGGCGCAACCGGCGCATGCGGCAGATTGCGGCGTAGCTGCCGAGTGGCTGCGGGCCGAGTTGGCCGGTATCGGGTTTGATGCCGCCGTGCTGCCGACGGCGGGGCACCCGGTCGTCGTAGCGCAACACGCTGGACCCGGCGGAGACGTGCCGCACCTTCTATTCTACGGGCATTACGACGTTCAGCCAGCAGAGCCGGTCGAGTTGTGGGATCATCCGCCGTTCGAGCCAACGGTGGTGGATGGGCCGCACGGGAAGCGGGTTTATGCGCGCGGTGCGGTGGACGATAAGGGCCAGGTAATGCTGTGGCTCGAGGCTTTGCGGGCGTGGCATGACGAGACTGGCTCGCTGCCGGTTCGGGTGACGGTGCTGATCGAGGGTGAGGAAGAGGTCGGCAGCCCGAGTCTGGATGCGTTCATCGAGGCCAATCGGGAGCGATTGAAGGCGGACGTCGCAATCATCAGCGACACCGGCATGTGGGACATCGACACGCCGGCGCTGACCACGCGATTGCGGGGCATGGTTTATTCACAGGTGACGCTCAAGGCAGCCGACCGCGACCTACATTCCGGCATTTTCGGCGGCTCGGCGCTCAATCCGATCAACGCGCTGACGCGGATCATCGGTCAGCTGCATGACGATGGAGGCCGGGTTCAGTTGCCGGGGTTCTATGACGGGGTCACGGAAATCTCAGATGAGCAGCGGGCGGCTTGGGATGGCCTCGGGTTCAACGAAGGTGCGTTTCTCGGCGGCATCGGGCTGTCGCACCCGTCTGGCGAGACCGGTCGCGCGGCGCTGGAGCGGCTATGGGCGCGGCCGACGGCAGATGTGAACGGGATCTGGGGTGGATATCAAGGGCCCGGCAGCAAGACGGTGATCGCAGCGGAGGCGGGCGCCAAGATCTCGTTCCGGCTGGTGCCGGGGCAGGATCCGGCACGCATCGCGGACGGTTTGCGCGAGTTCGTGCGGGCACGGGCGCCGGCGGGAGCGACGGTAGACGTGCAGATCTTCAGCGCCTCGCCGGGGATCGAGATCGCCAGCGATGGACCGGTCGTCAAGGCGGCCGAGCGGGCACTGGCTAGCGAATATGGCCGGCCCGCCGTGCTCATCGGGTCCGGCGGCAGCATTCCAGTGGTGGAGAGTCTGCGTCGGCTGTTAGGGCTCGATTCGTTGTTGATGGGCTTCGGGCTGGACGACGATCAGGTGCATAGCCCGAACGAGAAGTTCGAGGTCGCCTGCTTTCAGCACGGAATACGCAGCCATGTCCGGCTGCTGGGAGAATTAGCCAAAATCGGTTAGGCGGCAAGCGGGAGTAAACGTCCTAAAATTTTGGTTTACGCAACGGGATTGATCCGATGCCAAGAATAGGTCCGATACAGGACGCAGAAAATATCGTTCAGCTGCCGAATCTCCGGCGGTCGATCGCCGTGCCGACATTGCGTGTCGCGCGGCCGCAACCATTGGCGATCGTTCCGTTCGAGGCATGGGTCGCGGTTCGGGACCGGGTGGCGGCCGCGTTGCTCGGGAGTAGCCGGTGCGTGTTGATCACCGGTGCGGCGGGCACCGGCAAGACGGTCATGCTCGAGGATGTGGCGCGCGTGTTGCGGGCGGCCGGTCGAACGGTGCTGGTGCGGCAGGCCAATACCGATCCGGTGCCGCCACGGCGTGGCGAGATGCTGTTTGTCGATGAAGCCGACAAGCTGCCACAGGACAAGCTACGGCAGTTGCTGGAATCGTCTGCGGGGGCGGTGGTGTTGGCCGGACTGGGGACCCTGGCGCAGCGGGCCAGCGGGAAACCGCTGCATGTGACGCTGGCCCCACTGGGGCAAGAAGCGGCGCGGGACTACGTCGTGCAGTGGCTGGCTTCCACCGGCCGCGTGCCGGCGCACCTGGACACCGCGGCATTGCGGCAGGTGGTCGAGGCATCCGGGGGAGTGCCGCGCTTGCTATCGACGTTGCTCGGCGCCGGGGCTTGGCTCGCAGAGAGCAGCGGGGCGGCGACGATCACTGCTGCACATATCCAAGAAGCGGCGGAGTTACGGTCGGTGATGTCGCCGGTGGTGACGTCGGACGATACCGAGAGTTTCGAGCCTCGCGGACGCACGTGGTGGCCGTTAGCGGTCGCGGCGGTAGTGATCGTCGGGAGCGCTGCCGTGGTCGCGACGCGCTTGTATCCGGTTGAGACCGGCGAAATCATTGGTTTGCTCGATGGCCTGGGTATGCGAGCTCGCGATTGGCTCGGGGGAGCGTCGGGTAAGCCGGTGAACAGGGCCGCACCGTTGCCGGCGATCAGCCCGTATGTAGTGCCGCATCCGGAGGCGGCGATCGTTGCCGGGCCGAGCGTGCCGCCGGCCCCGGCGACACCGAGGCTGGCCGATCGAGCTGCACCGGCACTGACACAGAGTGCGGCGCCGGTGGTCACAGTGCCGGTGCCCGACGCCGATACGAGATTGCTGCCGATCGAGACGCAGGCGTTCTTGCTCCGGCGTGGACATGAAATGGCGGCGGTCAAGGATCTGTCGGCTGCGCGGCTGCTGTATCGCCGGGCTGCGGATGGAGGAAGCGCGGAGGCGGCCTACGAGATGGGACGGACCTATGATCCCGCGGTAATGACCGGATTAAATGCCGTGCAGGCCGACAAGGACGAGGCGTTGCGATGGTATCGCCGGGCTGCGGCAGCAGGCGATGCGGCTGCGAAAGCAGCACTGATCGGGCAATAATCCTCGGCTGTTAGGATTTCGTTAATCAGATCGTCTCACAATCGGGAACGATCTGATGTTTTAACGAAAGAAATCCTAAAAGTCCGATCATGCAGACGACCTGCCACCTTCGCAGCGGCCGCGCTGGATCATTCCGCCATCGTCAGCACTGGCGCCAGGTCGGCTGGAAGCGGAGAGACGTACGGCGTAACAGCCAGACGCGCACGATGGTCGGCCTTGGCCTGATCGAGCAAGGCCGGGTCGGCGAGAACGTCGATGGCGGTGCCGGCCATGGTCTTGGCAGCGTGAACCATTCCCTTGTGGGCCAGCGCACTCTTGCCCTGGCCGGTAAGCTGCCACGAGTGACCCGGGGTGCCGATCGCGTAGGTCGCGCCGCGCATCTGAACGGTGGGCACCGCCCAACTCACGTCGCCAACGTCGGTCGAGCCAACGCCGCCATTGCCCTTGGCGTCCAGCGGGACGATGCGGTCGCACAGCGGGGCGTCGGTGAGCGTCATGCCGGCGCGTTCATGGGCGGCGACGATGTCGGCGGGTCCTACCGATTTGCGGAAGCCTTCGGCCAGAGAACGATCGGCGGCGTCGAACGGCGGTGGACCCAGCCGCTGCAAATTGTCGAACATCGCCTGCTCGAGCGGGCGGTTGCCAAGCAGGTTGCTCATGCCGCTCACGACCCGGCGCTCCATGCGGGTCTCCGTCATGAGCGCCGCGCCCTCGGCAATCTGGTCGACACGAGCGGCCAGGCTCATCAGGCTGGGCAGGTCGGCAGCACGAACGATGTAGCGCAGCGTCGTGGTCGCCTGGACTACGTTGGGAGCGACGCCGCCGGATTCGAGATGGGCGTAGTGAATGCGGGCCGAGGACGGCATGTGTTCGCGCAGGTAGTTGACGCCGATATTCATCAGCTCGGCAGCGTCGAGTCCGCTGCGGCCCAGTTCGGGCGCCTCGGCGGCATGGGCGGCACGACCGATGAAACCGTAATCGACCTGCAGGATGGCAAGCGAGTAGGCGTCGTTGACTCCGGCAAAGGCGGCCGGGTGCCACGAGATCGCGATATCGACATCGTCGAACAGGCCGTCGCGCACCATGAAGGTCTTGGCGGCGCCACCTTCCTCAGCAGGGCAGCCGTAGTAGCGCACGCGACCCTCAATACCTTGTTCTGCCAGCCAGTCCTTGACCGCGGTGGCGGCCAACATGGCGCCGGCGCCGAGAAGATTGTGGCCGCAGCCATGGCCGGGACCGTTACCGGGGAGCGGAGTATGCTCGGCGACTCCCGCCTCCTGGCTCAAGCCGGGCAATGCGTCGTATTCGCCGAGGATGGCGATGACTGGTCCCCCCTGCCCGGCTTCGCCCATCACGGCGGTTGGGATGCCTGCCAAGCCTTCGCTGACGCGAAAGCCTTGCGCGGTAAGCATTTCGGCATGAGCACGAGCGGATTTGGCTTCCTGAAAGTTCAGCTCGGGGATTTCCCAGATTCGATCGGACAGGTCGATGAAGGCGTCCTGTTTCGCCTCTACAAGCCGCCAGATCGTTTCGGTGTTCTGCAACTCGTCCATGTGAAACTCGATCCCGCGTGCAAAAACTTACGCTAGACCCGTCTCCCACCAGTCGCAAAGACCAGGAGTTCCTCCCATGCAAATCAGTGGCATTTCTCCCGCAATCTCCGTCACCGCCGGCGATCAACCTGCCCTGTCACCCATCCAGGCCGCTGTCGCAGCACAGAAAGCACAGCAGAAGGCTGCAGCTGCCAAGCCGTTCGAGCCGGCGCCGGAGCTCCGGCCGAACGTGCAGGATTACGTAGACATCAACCGTACGCTGCTGATGCTGCGGCAGGTCGGCGTTAAGCGTTAAGCCGCGAGCTTCTCCAGCTCGCGGATCACGCTTTCGCCCATTACGGACGTGCCGACCTTGGCGGTTCCGGGTGCCATGACGTCAGCGGTGCGCAAGCCGCTGGCCAACACGTTGGTGCAGGCGCGCTCGATCAGCACGGCATCTTCCTCCATGCCGAACGAGTAGCGCAGCAGCATGGCAAAGCTGAGGATCTGCGCCATGGGGTTGGCGATGCCGCGGCCGGCGATGTCGGGAGCGCTGCCGTGGATGGGCTCGTAGAGAGCATGTCGCTTGCCCATGGAGTCCGCTGCGCCAAGAGTGGCGGAGGGAAGCATGCCGAGGCTGCCGGTGCACATGCTGGCGAGGTCGGATAGGAGGTCGCCGAAAAGGTTGCTGGTGACGATGACGTCGAACTGCTTCGGGTTACGCACCAGCTGCATGGCACAGTTGTCGGCGTACATGTGAGACAGCTCGACGTCGGCGTACTCGCGCGCCTGCAACTCGGTGACCGTCTCGCGCCACATGAGGCCGGATGCCATCACGTTGGCCTTCTCGACCGAGGTGACCCGGTTCTGGCGCTTGCGGGCAAGATCAAAGGCAACGCGGGCCACACGTTCGATCTCGTGGGTGGTGTAGACCTCGGTGTCGATGCCGCGGCGCGAGCCGTCGGGCAGGGTCTCGACACCACGGGGCTCGCCGAAATAGATGCCGCCGGTGCTCTCGCGGACGATCATGAGGTCGAGGCCGCGGATCACGTCGGGCTTGAGCGTGCTGGCATCGACCAGGGGGTCGAGCACGATGGCGGGGCGGAGATTGGCAAACAGGCCGAGTTCCTTGCGGAGACGCAGGATAGCGATCTCGGGACGCTTGTCGAAGCCGAGCTTGTCCCAACGTGGGCCGCCGACGGAGCCGAACAGGATGGCGTCGGCGTCCTTGGCGGCTTGGATGATTTCGTCGGTGATGGGTTCGCCGTAATGGTCGAGGCCGGCGCCGCCGACGTAATCCTCGCTAAAGGCGAAGCTGACATGGCGACGGCGGTCCATCCAATCGATGACGCGGCGGACTTCGCGCATGACTTCCGGGCCGACACCGTCGCCGGGGAGGACGAGAAGACGCTTGTTGGCGGCCATCAGACGGAGATCCCCGGGAACCAGGGCTGATCGCTCACACGAGTCGCTTCGAAGCGGTCGATGGCCGGCGCGCGCTGCATGGTTTGGCCGATGTCGTCGAGACCGTTGAGCATGAGATGCTTCTGGAACGGATCGATGTCGAAGTGGATTTCCTCGCCATTGGGACGGACGACGACCTGGCGCTCAAGGTCGATCGTGATGCGGGCGTTGCCGCCGAGCCCGGCGTCTTCCATCAGCTGGTCGCAGACTTCGCGCGGCAGGGTGACCGGGAGAATGCCGTTCTTGTAGCAATTGTTGTGGAAGATGTCGGCAAAGCTGGGGGCAATGACGCAGCGGATGCCGAAGTCGAGCAGAGCCCAGGGCGCGTGTTCGCGCGACGAACCGCAGCCGAAGTTCTCATGGGCGATCAGCACTTCGGCGTGGCGGAAGGCGGGCTGGTTGAGGACGAAGTCCGGGCGTTCGGCGCCGGCCGGGTCGTAGCGGAGGGTGTCGAACAGGTTCTTGCCGAGGCCGGTACGCTTGATGGTCTTGAGGAAGCGGGCGGGGATGATCTTGTCAGTGTCGACGTTGGCGAGCGGCAAGGCTGCGGCGACGCCGGTCAGTTCGGTGAAGGCTTGCATCAGGTAAAGTCTCGCACGTCGGTCAGGTGGCCGGTGATGGCGGCAGCGGCGGCCATGGCGGGGGAAAGCAGATGGGTGCGGCCGCCGGGTCCCTGGCGGCCTTCGAAATTGCGGTTGCTGGTGCTGGCGCAGCGTTGGCCGGGGGTGAGCTTGTCCGGGTTCATGCCGAGGCACATGGAGCAGCCGGCGTCGCGCCATTCGAAGCCGGCGTCGATCATGATGCGGTCGAGACCTTCCTGTTCGGCCTGCTGCTTCACGACGCCGCTGCCGGGGACGACCATGGCGCGGACGCCCGGGGCTACCTTGCGAGTGCCGACAATGGCGGCGGCAGCGCGGATGTCCTCGATGCGGCCGTTGGTGCAGGAGCCGATGAAGACAACATCGATCGGGATGTCGGTGAGCTTGGTGCCGGGGGTGAGCGCCATGTAGTCGAGCATCCGGACCATCTGAGCGCGGGCGGCTTCGTCTTCGACTTCGACCGGGTTGGGGACGACGCTGGTGATGGGCAGGACAGCTTCGGGGTTGGTGCCCCAGCTCACCATCGGGGCGATGGCGGCACCGTCGAGATGGACGACCGCGTCGTAATGCGCGCCCTCGTCGGATGGCAGGGTGCGCCAATAGGCGACGGCGTGGTCGAACGCGTCACCCTTGGGGGCGAAGGGGCGGCCTTCGATGTAAGCGAATGTGGTGTCGTCTGGAGCGATCATGCCGGCGCGGGCACCGGCCTCGATGCTCATGTTGCAGATCGTCATACGGCCGGCCATGTCGAGCGCGCGGATGGCTTCGCCGGCGTATTCGATGACGTGGCCGGTGCCGCCGGCGGTGCCGATCTTGCCGATGATGGCCAGGACGATGTCCTTGGCGGTGACGCCGGCACCGAGGATGCCGTCGACCTGGACGAGCATGTTCTTGGCGGGCTTCTGCAGGAGGGTCTGGGTGGCGAGGACGTGCTCGACCTCGGAGGTGCCGATGCCGAACGCCAGGGCACCCATGGCGCCGTGGGTGCTGGTGTGGCTGTCGCCGCAGACGATGGTCATGCCGGGCAGGCTGATGCCCTGTTCCGGTCCAATGATGTGGACGATGCCCTGGCGGACATCGGTGATGTTGAAGAAGGGGACGCCGAAATCGGCGACGTTGCGCTCGAGCGTTTCCACCTGGATGCGGCTGTCATCTTCGGCGATGCGCTCGCCACGGTTGGTGGTCGGCACGTTGTGATCGACTACGGCGATGGTGGCGTCGGGGCGACGCACTGGCCGGCCGGCAAGGCGGAGGCCCTCGAAGGCCTGTGGGCTGGTCACTTCATGGACGAGGTGGCGGTCGATATAGAGGACGCAGGTGCCGTCCTCCATCCGGTCGACGACGTGGCTTTCCCACACCTTATCGAACAGTGTCTTCGGCATCTCGTCCCCACTTATAATGTGTCGTTCCCGCGGGACGATGCCCGCGGGTGGCAGTAAACTACTCGGCCGCGGCGACCGGCGCAGCTTCTTGCGCCTTGGGTGCGACGTCCTTCGGGACTTCGCGGGCGCGCTCGGCGATACGAGCGGACTTGCCGCTACGGCCGCGCAGATAATACAGCTTGCTGCGACGAACGTCACCACGACGGACCACCAGGATTTCGGCGATGGTGGGAGCATACAGGGCGAACACGCGCTCGACCCCTTCGCCGTAGCTGATCTTGCGCACGGTGAAGTTGCTGCCCATGCCCTTGTTGGAGCGGGCGATACAGACGCCTTCGTAGGCCTGGACGCGGGTGCGCTCGCCTTCGACGACCTTGACCATCACGCGGAGGGTATCGCCGGGCTGGAACACCGGAACGGCGCGGGCCTCGGTGAGGCGAGCGATCTGCTCGGCCTCGAATTTCTGGATGATGTTCATCGTGTCGTCCTTTCGATCGGCTGTGTTACGGCCCGGCCTGCGCCGAGTCCATGAGCGGTTGCGGCAGGGCGGGCTTGCCATAAGTCCGGCCTGCGGCGTTGGGTGAGTTCTTCGGCCTGCTGGCGACGCCAGGCGGCGATCGCGGCATGATGGCCGGACAGCAGGATTTCGGGCACGGCCCGGCCGCACCAGTCGGCGGGCCGGGTGTAGTGCGGATATTCCAGCAGCCCGGCGCTGAAGCTTTCCTCGTCGGCCGAGGTTGCGGCGCCCATGACGCCAGGCAGAAGCCGGACGCAGGAGTCGAGCAACACCAGGGCAGGAAGCTCACCGCCGGACAGGACGTAGTCGCCGATGCTGATTTCTTCAGCGTTGCGGGCGTCGAGAAGACGCTGGTCGACGCCTTCATAACGGCCGCAGAGCAAGCGGAGACCGGGGCCTGCTGCCAAGGCGCGAACGCGGGATTGAGTAAGCGCGGGGCCTCTGGGAGAAAGGTAGATCAGAGGACGGTTGTCGTCGGGGCCGATGGCGGCATCCAGGACATCGGGACGCATGACCATGCCGGCACCGCCACCGAAGGGAGTATCGTCGACGGTGCGGTGCTTGTCGGACGCAGCATCGCGGATGTCGCGCACGTCCAGGGACCAGCGGCCTTGCTCATGAGCCTTCCCAGCCAGGGATTGACCGAGGGGGCCGGGGAACATGGCCGGGAACAGCGTGTAGACGGTGGCGGCCCAGCTCATGAGGATGCGTCCGCCGGTTCGTCTGCGGACATGCTTTCCGGCGAGACTTCGATCTCGTCGGGCGGCAGGACGGTGATCGTACGGCCGGCAAGGTCGATCGTGGGAACGCAAGCCTTGGTGAACGGCACGAGCAGCAATGGCTTGCCGTCGCGAGCGATCTCCAGGCTCGGTCCGGCACCGTAGTCGTGGACTTGAACGACGCGGCCCATCGGCTCGCCGCCGGCAGCGACGGCCGTCATCCCGACCAGGTCGGACCAGTAGAAATCGTCCTCGTCGGGAGCAGGCAGGCGATCGCGCTCGACGTAAAGCTTGGCGTTGACCAGACGCTCCGCGGCGGTGCGGTCGGGCAACGGAGTGCCAGCGGCATCCCGAAGCTCGGCCACGCCGTCTCCGCGCCAGACGAGCGACCAGGCGCGGCCCTGCTCATCGAGCAAGGGCGCGTAACCGGCTAGGTCCTCGTCGGCGTAGGAGTGGACGTTCACCAGGCCGCGCACACCGTGCGGTCGGCCGATGATGCCCATCAAGATGCGCTGGTCCGTCACCAATTACGCCGCTGCGTTGGCCTTGGCGCGTTCCTGCGCCTTCTTCTTGGGGGCGGACTGAATCGGCTGCTCGCGATAGGCGGGCATCGGGGCCAGGCCGGCATGGCCGAGGAAGCGGGCGACGCGGTCGGTCGGCAGGGCGCCCTCGTCCATCCAATGCTGGATGCGCTCGTTCTGCAGGCGGACGCGGTCCTCGTGCTCGGCGGGCAGCATCGGGTTGTAGCTGCCGACCTTCTCGAGGAAGCGGCCGTCGCGGGGGCTACGGCTGTCGGCGACAACGATGTGGTAGTACGGGCGCTTCTTAGCGCCGGCGCGGGAAAGGCGGATTTTCAGACCCATAGAGAGCTTCCTTGTAAAGTGAGATTAGTACGGGCGACGACCGGATCCGCCCTGCATGCCTTTCGGCATCAGGGCGCTCATGCCCTGCCGCATCAGACCTTTCTGACCCAGCTTGCCCATGCGCTTCATCATGGTGGACATGTCGTCGAACTGCTTCAAAAGGCGATTGACCTCCTGCACGGTGGCGCCCGACCCGGCGGCAATCCGCTTCTTGCGGCTGGCCTTGATGATGTCGGGGGTCTTACGCTCGGCCTTGGTCATCGAGGAGATGATCGCGCCCTGACGCTTGAGCACCGTGGTGTCGAGCTTCGCGTCGTCAATCTGGGTCTTCATCTTGGCCACGCCCGGCAACATGCCGAGAATGCCGGAGATGCTGCCCATCTTGGTAATCTGCTTGAGCTGGCTGGCGTAGTCCTCGAGGTCGAACTTGCCGGACATCATGCGCTTGGCGAGGCGCTCGGCATCCTCCTGCTCGAAGTGCTCGCTGGCCTTTTCCACGAGGCCAACGACGTCGCCCATGCCGAGGATACGGCCGGCGACGCGCTCGGGGTGGAAGTCCTCCAGCGCATCGAGCTTCTCGCCGGTGCCGGTGAGCTTGATCGGAGCGCCGGTGACCTGGCGCATGGACAGGGCGGCACCGCCGCGGGCGTCGCCGTCCATGCGGGTGAGGACGATGCCGGTGATGCCGAGAGCCTCGTTAAAGGCCCGCGCGGTGTTGACGGCGTCCTGGCCGGTCATGGCGTCGACTACGAGGAGGGTTTCGACCGGGTTGGTGGCCTCGCGGACGGCGCGAACCTCGTCCATGAGGGCCTGGTCGATGGATAGGCGACCGGCGGTGTCGAGGATGACGATGTCGAAGACTTCGCGGCGACCGGTTTCCATGGCGCGGCGAGCGATCTGCACCGGGGTCTCGCCGGCAACAATCGGCAGCGAGGCGACACCGGTCTGTTCCGCCAACTGCTGCAGCTGCAATTGGGCAGCGGGGCGCTGGGTGTCGAGCGAGGCAAGAAGGACTTTCTTGCGCTCCCGCTTGGAGAGGCGCAGGGCGAGCTTGCCGGAAGTCGTGGTCTTGCCGGAGCCCTGGAGGCCGACCATCAGCAGCGGGATCGGCGCAACGGCGTTCAGGTTGAGGGGAACGGCCCCTGCCCCGCCCAGCGCTTCGACGAGTTGGTCGTTGACGATCTTGATGACCAGCTGGCCGGGGCTGATGCTGTCCAAGACTTCGGCACCTAGCGCGCGTTCACGCACGCCGTCGATGAAGCTACGCACCACGGGCAAGGCGACGTCGGCCTCGAGCAAGGCGAGGCGGACCTCGCGTAGGGCGTCGGCGATGTCGTCTTCGGACAGCCGGCCACGGGCGCGGAGGCGGTCGAACACATCGGAAAGTTTGCCCGACAGCGTGTCGAACATGGGCAAGCGTCCTTACCAAATACGAAGGCGCCGCTGCGCGGGCACGCGGAGCGACGTTTGGGATCGTGGGTGGCGCTTACCGGGCGAGCGGAATCATGTCAATCCAAAATGCCGATGGTGCGTTGGGATCGTTCACCCATGCGACACACGGAGTTGATCATGCGCAATACACTGGTTCTTCTGGCTGGCCTCTTCGCCATGGCGCCCCTCGTCGCGCAGGCGCAGATCCCACAGGGGTTGCTGCAGCAATTGTTGCCAGGGGGTCAGGCGGGGCAGCAGCCGAGCCAGCAGGGCGCCGAACAGGCCGTGCGCGAGGCGTATGAGCGCGGCTATCGCCAGGGTCGGCAGGATCAGGAGCGCTCGGACCAAAACCGGTCTCGGCAGGGTAATGGACAAGGCAATAACGGGCGGGACAATTCGAATTACGGTCAGCCAGACCAGGGCAATCAGCGCAATCAGTATGGGCGCTGACGCTCGTGGGCTGGTCGGACCGGGTTCATAGCGGCCGACCGGGGATGCGGTGACGGTAGGAGAGTGCTTCGGCTACGTCGGTGCGGCGTACATGCGTGGCCGCGGCGAGGTCGGCGATGGTGCGGGCGACCCGGAGTACGCGGGTAAAGCCTCGGGCGGATAGCCGCAGTTTGTCGGACGCCTGCTCGGCCAGAGCGCGGGCGTCCGGTTCCATGTCGATGGTGCCGATATCGGCTTCGGCGTTGGTGCGGGCGCCAGCGTCGCCGAAGCGGGCGTGCTGGCGCTGGCGCGCGAAGCCGACCCGGGTCGCGACGTCGGCGCTCGGTTCGCCCAGCGGGGCGCGGGAGAGTTCGGTGGGCGGCACCGGCTGGACGTGAACCACGATGTCCATGCGGTCGAGCAGCGGGCCGCTGATGCGGCCGAGATAATCCTCGCCGCAGCGCGGGGCCTTGTTGCACTCGCGGGAGGCGTCGCCGAGGTGGCCGCAGCGGCAGGGATTCATGGCAGTGACGAGCTGGAAGCGGGCCGGATAGGTCACGTGGGCGGCGGCGCGGGAGACGGTGGTTCGGCCGCTTTCGAGAGGTTGGCGCAGAGCCTCGATGGCCTGGCGGGGAAATTCGGGCAGTTCGTCGAGGAAGAGGACACCGCGATGGGCAAGGCTGACCTCGCCGGGCTTGGCGCGGGCGCCGTTGTAGTATCCTCCGATTAACCGGACTCAAAAGGCCGATTCGGCATTCATCCCACACCGATTAACCGGACAGGTTACAACCGTAGGACGGACTCGATGACCAGACTACAGGAATTGATCGGACTCGTTCCCGCCACGTCGTCGCGCACCATCATGCCGGGCCAGCGTGGCAACCGCGGTCGCATGCTGCTCCTAGATCAGGACGTGCCGCACGAGTCCGACCTGGAACGCGACTTCCTGCTCACCCTCCGGTTCGAGCCGACCCTCGCCGCCGTGCGCGCCCAGCCCTTTGCCATCCCGTGCGTCTCCGCCGACGGCAGGACCACTCGCTACACGCCAGACTTCCTCGTCGTCATGGCCGGCCCCCCAGCCAGGGGAATGCTCGTCGAAATCAAATATGTCGCCGATCTCAAAGCCGACTGGCGGAACCTAAAGCCACGGCTGCGCGCCGGACGCTCCCGCGCGCACGATCTCGGGCTGGACTTCCTCCTGCTGACCGAACGGCAGATCCGGGACGCCCAGCTCGAGAACTACCGGTTCCTCGACCGGTTCCGCCTCATCGCGCGGGACGAGGCGGTCGAGGAACACCTAGTGCATCGCCTGGCCTCGGTCGGCCCCTCGTCCCCGAGGCGCCTACTCGCCGCCACGTTCGAGACCGAGCAATGGCAGCATCACGCCAAGCCATTCATGTGGAAGCTCGTGGCGACAGGCCGTATCATGGCCAGCATGGACGAAGGGCCGCTCGACATGGAGAAGACGATCCTCTGGATCGACGGCTGCTCGAACTGGCGGCCGTACGATCCCTACTCGCGGAAGCATCAGATGCGGGCGAGGAAGCCATGAGCACCCCCGCGAACCGCACGTTCAGCATCGAGCCGGCGGCACGGGTCAGCGCGGGCTCCAATGCCTACGTCGTGGAGGCGGTGCTATCGGCAGAGACCGCCCTCCTTCGGCGCGTCGACGACGGCTCCTTCCAAACCTTCCCCCTAACGGACCTAAGACCGGAGAGCGAGGCCCTCGACGTTCCCGCCCCAGGTCCGAAGAGCCGGCCCGACCTTATCGCCGAGGCACCGAAGCACGAGGCCGCGCAGAAGCGTCTAACGGCCATCAAACACCTGATCGTCAATTTCCGGCGGCCCCGCTCCGAAGTGGAGAAGGTCGCACGTCAGATGGGCGTCGCGGCAAGCACCATCTACGACTGGATCAGACGCTACCAGGATTCTCCGCAACCCTCCTCGCTCATCCCCGGCACGCGCGGACCGAAGCCGGGAGCCACAACGACCGATGCCGGGGTCGAAGCCATCATCAAGGGCGCGATCGACCGCAACGTCACCGTCAAGCAACGGAAGCGCGTGACCCGCGTCTTCGAGATCGTGAAGGACGACTGCCGAGCCGCCGGGCTCGTCCCTCCCCACCTCAACACAGTCCGTGCCCGGGTCCGGGCGATCCCGAGGCGCATCGTGCTGAGAGCGCAAGGCAGGGGCGACGAGGCACGGGACGAGTTCGAGCCCCGCCTGGGTAAGCTGCCGGATGCGACGCACCCATTGGCAGTAGTCCAGATGGACCACAGCCTCGCCGACATCACCATCGTGGACGACGCGATGCGGGAATCCCTCGGACGCCCTTGGATCACCGTTGCGATGGACGTCTACTCGAGGATGATCGTCGGCTTGGTGGTGTCGCTAGAGGCTCCGAGCGCGTTCGCCGCAGGCCGCTGCATCGCCAACGCCATGCTGCCGAAGGAAGGGGAGCTGGCCGCGCTAGGAATCCAGGGCGAATGGCCCTGCTGGGGCGCGCCGGACATCGTGCACGTCGACAACGCCAAGGAGTTCAGGGGCGAGACGCTGCGAATGGCCCTGCGCGAACACGGCAGCGACGTACGCTTCCGACCCGTGCGAACGCCGCATTACGGCGGCCACATCGAACGCCTCATGAGGACGTTCTCCGAAGCCATCCGCACGCTGCCGGGCGCCACCTTCTCGAACCCGTCGGAACGCACGGGGTACGACTCGGACAAGGAAGCGGCAATGACGCTGGCCGAATTCGAGAAATGGCTCATGGACTACGTCGTCAACCACTACCACCACAGCCCGCATAGGGGCATCGGCCAAACCACGCCGCTCGCCATGTGGCAGAAGGGCATGCGCGGGGACGACCTATCGGGACCAGTCCCCCCACGCCGCGTGACCACGGACCCGGAGCGCCTTCGGCTCGACTTCCTCCCCTTCGTCTGGCGAACGGTCGGACGCCGCGGGTTCACCGTCGACCACATGACCTATTGGACCGACATCCTCCGACACCGCATCGGCGAAACGGATCCGGAAGCCAAGAAGCAGAAGCGCAAGTTCCTGCTCCGAATAGATCCCCGCGACATCACGCGCATCTGGTACTTGGACCCGAACACGAACGCCTACGTGATGGCGCAGTCCCACGACATCACGAGACCTGCGGTGAGCCGATGGGAATGGAAGTTCCTTCAGCGCAAGGCGCTTGAGGAAGGGCGCAAGGAGATCAACGAGGACATCCTCTTCGACACTCGCAAACGCCTACTCGAGCAAGTCGAGACCGCTACCAAGCAAACCAAGACGGTGCGACGCATTCGGCAACGCGCGAATGCCGCGAAAAGACATTCCATGGGAAACGTTGGAAGCCAGCCTGCCGACAAGGCCCATGAGAAAACCATCCATCAAACGACGAGGATGACGAACGTCGGCGAACACGACGGCTTCGTCGATGGACCGGTGTCCCCATACGACGACCTGCAGGCTTGATCCTTGCCACGGAATACACCGGGCGGCATAAGAACATTTAGAGAACAGAATGATCGGGCGACGATGTCTGCGGCAGGCGAACGGAAGGTGCATCTCAACGACGCAACCAGCGCGATGCTCGATGAGTCGATCGATGAACGCGTCTTGTTCACGCGCAGCGACCACTGGATCGGCTACGAAGCTGCCAACGACGCGCTCAAGGCCATGGCGGACCTTGTCAAGCAGCCACGGACCACGACCTCGCCCTCCCTGCTGCTGCTAGGCCGCGCCGGAAACGGCAAGACGACCATCCTCCAGCGCTTCGCAAGTCGGTTCATGCCCCAGACCGCCCCGTCCGGCGACATCCAGCTACAGCTCGTCCACATGACGATACCGGCCGCCGCCACGGAGAAGGATTTTTGGAGCGAACTGATCGTCGCCTGCCACAGCGTGCGACGCGTCACCGACCCGGCCCCTTTCCTAAAGAACCAGGCCTACGGCATCCTGGCCTCGCTAAAACCACGCATGCTGATCGGAGACGAATTCAACAACCTCCTCATCGGCAACGGGGCGAACCAGCGCATCGTCCTCGCCCGCATCCGCGAGATCACCAACACCTTCGGGATACACCTGATCTTCGCCGGCACCGAGGAGTCGTCACGTGCCTCCTACAACGACCCGCAGATCGACAGGCGCCTCACCCGGTTCGAACTCCCGCGCTGGAAGGCGAACATGGCTTTCCAGAAGTTGCTCAGCAGCATGGAGGCCTTCGTGCCGCTACCCGAACCGTCCGGGCTGGGAGAGACGGAGAAGGCGCAGTTCATATTCGGGCGGACGGATGGGACCATCGGCAGCATCAGCCGGTTCGTCAAGGAAGCCGGCAGGATGGCGATCGAAGCCAGAAGGAGTTCGATCGATATCGAGATGCTCAG
Source organism: Janthinobacterium lividum (assembly GCA_050954595.1). Taxonomy (GTDB): domain Bacteria; phylum Pseudomonadota; class Alphaproteobacteria; order Acetobacterales; family Acetobacteraceae; genus JAVVHH01. The sequence continues at coordinate 32,258 of JBPBQE010000247.1, forward strand.
GCGGGTACGGGTGGACACACCCGAAGAGCGTCAGAAGAGGGCCCTGACGCTGTGAACAACCGCGGGTGGGTCCGCCGCCTCCCGCCCGTCGATGGCGAACTCCTCTCCTCGTGCCTCGCCCGCAACGCGTTCGCGCACGGACTCCCGCCATACCGCTTCCTCAACCTCGTATGGGATCACGACCCGGTCTGGAGCCGGGACTTCGATCGCGACCCGGGCGGGCTGGTTCGGATCACTGGACCGGAAAGCACGAGGACATCCTGGATCGAGGACATCGCCGACCGTCTCGGCATCACCCGCGCCGTCGTGTCGGACGCGACGCTGGTGGAATGGATCGAAGCCCTTGGCACCGACGCGACGAACGGCGCGGCCGATAGCCGCCTCATACTATCCGCCGGGGTCTACCACCGGACGCGCACCCGGCTCGCCCTGCAGTATTGCCCCGACTGCCTGGCCGACGGCGTCCCGCACTTCCACAAGGAATGGCGCCTCGGGTTCGTGACTTGGTGCACGACCCATGGCCGACCGCTGCGGGACGCCTGCCCCCACTGCGACGCCTCCGTCATCCCGCACCGATCGATGACCAACAGCCTCGTCGACTGCCACGCATGCGGAAAGAAGCTCACGGCACGTGGGCACGAAGCATCGATGAGCGACGTTCCCGTGCTGGTTCGACGGCTCCAAGACGACCTACTCGACGTCGTTGAGGGAAGTTGCGCGAGGGAGCGACGTCGGGGTGGTGCGGATGGGGTGGGGCTACCTATGACGATTAGATCCCTCCTGTCTGCCTCCGCGCCATCGGGTTTCCACGACGGGCTCCGCGCAGCGCTCGGCCTCCCGCCCGCCACGACGCGCGACGGTGGGCGGCGACGCTTCGAGCACGCGCGCCTCGCGGTCCGCATCCCCTGGCTCGAAACAGTCGCGGCATGGATGGACGATTGGCCGCGCAACTTCCTCATCGGTGCCGAGGCGATCGGTGCCAGCGGCCGGACCTTCGTCCGCTGCCGGATGTCACCCGCCCTCGCGGACCAGGTCGCCAGGCTGCCGGCCCGGCGCAAGCAGCCGCGCAGGCCGTGGCAGCCGCTGCTCGACGAGCCGGTGATCAACCGCCTCCGACGGCACGACAGGGACGCCTACCACGCCCTGCGCGCCCGGCGCATCATGAAC
>JBPBQE010000248.1:0-32994 GCA_050954595.1 Janthinobacterium lividum
CGATCATCCGCGAAGCGTAGACACTGCGAGCCCGAACCGGAATCCTCTATCGGCGCGAAACGAAGCCCGAATCGCTTATTCTTGCGCGGCTCCTAAGCAAGAACCGCCGCCGCCCCGTTCGGGAGCGGCGGCATTTCGCTACGCCGGGATCTGGTCGACACTCACCGGTTCGACCGCGACAATCCCGTTTTCCCGGTGGCGGAACGCACTCAAGGCCGCATAAACCTGTAGCCGCGCGCGCATCACCGAGCCGAGCGGCCGATGGCCGACCAGGCTGTGCGCCGGGCGGAAGCTCATCACGTCGTCGAAGAATTTCACCCGCGCCGGGCTGTAGGAGGCTTGCTGCGGTAGGTGCAGCGTCGCCACCGTCCGATACTGACTCAGCGCTACCGGCCAGTCGACCGAGGAGTCCTCGATCGGCTGCGCATCGGCGTCGACCCATAGCTGCGCCTTGAGTTCGTAGACAGCCTCATGGGCGTCGAAATAGGAGATAGCGGCGTGGCGGAAGCCGTCCTCGTCCTGATGCGGATCGAGCCGCCAATCGGCGAGGGCAAGTTGCGCCGGGGCGGCGGGCACTAAGCCTAATTTGGCGACATGATCGCCATAGCGCATCGGCACCTGACTGAAATAGCTCTCGTGCAGCGGATGGCTGAACGGATGCCCAAAGAAATCTGCCTTGGCACTCTCCGCGCCGAATGCATGCAGCACTTTGTTGAACCCGCGCGCCGTTGCCGCAACCGCACTCTTCACACCCTCCGGCAACCCGGTAGCTCCGCCGATAACCGTCCCGTCCCGCAGGAAGCCGGCTGCCGTACCGGACGGGAACGTGGTCCCGGTGGCGAACACGAAATCCTGTGTATCGTCGCCGTGACCCGGCAGCTTCTCGCCATCGACGCCGAACACCTTGACCGACATGCCGCGATGGGTGGAGACCCGGTCACCCAACGTCTCGCCGGGTCCCTGGGCGAACCGTACCGCGACCTTGTAGCGCCCCGGTTTGGCGAACAGCCCTTGCGCGAATTCCGGCGGCAATCCGTCGCCGATGACGAGTTCGCCGATCACGCAAGCAGAGCTCTTGGCGTGGCTGGCGCGCACGGCATGGTGCTCGCGCTTTTCGACGGTGTGACTTTGCTCGGTCATTCCCTTGATGATGCCGTCGATAGACTTCTGTTCGTCATGGGCAGGATGCTCGATGTCCGCGCTGTATTTCAGGTAAGCCATGGTCGCTCCGCAGATGAAAGATGATGTGTCAGCTCAGGCGTGACTGGCTATTCTAGGCGGACAGGCCACCATTGATGGGCAGGTTCAAGCCAGCGATGTCGTCAGGCTGCGCGCCGCGGCCGAGCGGGATGCGCTTCTCGAGTTTGGCGACCAGTCCGCCGCAAAGCACAGCGCGGCGCTTTCGCTGATACCCGACGTAGCGCCAATCACGATGACGACCTTGCCGTCGAACCGCGGCATCAGATGTCGCCTTCCTGGCAATCAGCGGAAGGAACGACGAATTCCGTCATACCGGTATCGAAATTCATTCTGCGTCGGTTCCGTGCCCTGTGCATGTCGGAAGCAACGGTCGGTGGAAGACGGGGTTCAGGAGGAATGCATCAAAACTTCAAACATTAACTAGGTGGAGCCGGGCCAGGCCGGCTCCACCATTTTTGGTTCAGGCCGCCGCGCGATGTGGCAGCTTCCAATTCGGACGGACGAAGTGGCAGGTGTAGCCACCGGGGTAACGCTCCAGGTAGTCCTGATGCTCCGGCTCAGCGCGCCAGAACGGACCGGCTGGAGCAACTTCGGTCACGACACGGCCGGGCCACATGCCGGAAGCGTTGACGTCGGCGATGGTGTCTTCCGCAACGGCCTTCTGCTCCGGGCTCGCATACAGGATCATCGACCGGTAGCCGGTACCGCGGTCGTTGCCCTGACGGTTCGGCGTCGACGGATCGTGGATCTGGAAAAAGAACTCCAGCAACTGACGGTAGCTGATCTTCTGCGGATCGAAATCAATCTGGATCGCCTCGGCATGTGTGCCATGATTGCGATAGGTGGCGTTCGGCACGTCACCACCGGCATAGCCGACCTCGGTCGCCAGTACGCCCGGCATCTTGCGGATTAGATCCTGCATTCCCCAGAAGCATCCACCGGCGAGAGTAGCCCGTTCCTGACTCATGCGATTTTCTCCAGCTTGGGTAGATAAGCCCCGTAACCCTGCGCTTCCATCTCGTCACGGTGGACGAAGCGGAGCGAGGCCGAGTTGATGCAATAGCGAAGGCCACCACGGTCGCGGGGACCATCGTTGAAGACGTGCCCAAGATGGCTGTCGCCATGCTTGGAGCGCACTTCGATGCGGACCATGCCGAGCGAGGCGTCGCGCAACTCGGCGACGTTGTCGGGCTCGAGCGGCTTGGTGAAGCTGGGCCAGCCACAGCCCGACTCGTACTTCTCGGCGCTGGCGAACAAAGGTTCACCGGACACGATGTCGACGTAGATGCCGGGTTGCTTGTTGTTCAACAACGGCCCGGTGCCGGGCCGCTCCGTGCCGCTCTGTTGGGTGACACGATACTGCTCTGGCGTCAGCAACGCGACCGCGTCGGCAGTCTTCTGGTAATTGGCCATCGAGGTCCTCCTACAAACAGGATTTGGTGATGCCGTGTGCCGTTGTCGAGAACGTCAACCGGTTCGACAGGGCAAGCCGGATCCGATACTGCGCCGCGACATGCAGCATGGACGGATGCCTTGACCCGAAAGATCGAAACCTTGAAGTCCGCGCTGAAATGCGTGTCCGACGGGGCCGCACAGCTCAAAGAGGCCGGATTCGACGATCTGGCGGCAGAACTCAAACCGAGCTTGGCTAAGATTCGCCGTGAGATGAACCATCTCGAGGCAGTCAAGGATCACCCGGATTTGTTCGTCTAAATCGTCGGTCGGAGTGCGCCGGAGACGCCATTAACCTTTCTGAAACGTCGACGTGATTTCCTGCGGGGAAGGCCGGCCGACCTGATTGGGAAAGGAATGCACGATGTCGTATGCGATACTTCCAGCTCTTCGCGTCAAGAACGCCGCTGAGAAAGCGCTGTCCGGCGCTGCTCCGACCGGAGAGGGCGCCGATCCAAAGCTGCCGTTCGAGGGTCTTATCGGCCTGTGCCGCGCGATCATGGCGGATCCAAAGACCGACCACGACATCGCGGTCGATGCGGCCGACTTCGCGCTGATCATGAAACATTACGATTTTACTGATCCCCGACTTATCATGCAGCATGAACATCAATCGACGATGCGGTCTTCCGGCAGGAATTGACGGCGGCGCGGAGCTCGTCGGCCCTGAGAGGACCGATGGTCGCGCATGCAGAGGATGAGTTTTCCTAGCGGTAGTCTGCTAGCCGCCATGCTGGGCGAGGCCGCTCCGATCGAGGCAAGGCGTGCGGTGCGGCGCCTGCGTGCCGAGTCCGCGCCGGCTCTGGCGATCGACGACGAGATTGCCGGCCTGGCGCTGGGTCTAGCTGCCACCGAGCCGGGTCGTTCAGCTGCCGTGCTGGCCGTCGTGCCGCCACTATTCTGGCTGGAAGCGCGGCGGGCAAACGCGGCCGGCGGTATCGATGGGTGGGTCGTCGAAACCAAACGCGACGGCCTCGCCGTCCGTGGCTTCGGCATCGATGAGGGAGCGCAAGCGGTGCCGGAACCGACCGGGGCGCTGCTGGTGCCGTTCGGCGTCGCCGGGCCGCCAGAGGATGCGCCGACGCTCTACCTGCGAGGCTTGCTGACCGCGGCGAGCTTGCCCGAGCTTCTGTCGCAGATGGGCGAAAGCTCGCCCATCATGCTCCTCCCGGCCGAAGCGCCGGCGCAGGATGCGGGCATTCTGCGCGGCTTAAAGCTGCTCGTCGCCATCCCGCCGGACGCCGCCCCAGGATAAGGCTCACGCGTTGTATGAAGCTCGGCCTCGTCGGGCGAGGCGTCCACAGCCACGGTGGTGGCACGGCGGTCACCAGGCTTTGCCGCTCATCCGGAGTGAGCATCACCAGCGAACATAGTGCCGTGTGCAGGGTGTCGTGCGGCGTGATCTTACCCACGCAATCGATGATCCACACCCATTGCACGCCCAGGAAGATCGTCGCGATCGGCTTTCGTTTCGATGCGTGGCGGATCTCCAAGGCTTCGTCCGCCTCAATGAAGTTGTGCGAAAAACTTAATCGAAGGCCACGCGACCGGACCATCTCCGCCCACCGCACCGCCAGCAGGCCGTCGGCTACGCTGAATGCGCCTCCGACCTCGCCTCGGCTGGATGATGATCCCGCGTCGGCCGTTGCGTTCGCATCGCTCACACTGTTCGCCTTCCGAAAGCGGCGACATCGGAACAGCCGTGCCAGCCCGTATGCACTCTGGCATCGGGCTAGCGGTCGCCTCCATTGGAAGTGTGGGGCATCTGCGTAAGGTCCGCGTTAAATTTGCCGAAGCGTTGCCAGCAGATTGGCCAGATCGTCGGCGCTCCGCATCCGAGCGATTGCCTCGGGAACGCCAGCAAATCCGGAGCGTCCGCCAGCAGCGTCGTCGAATTTCGCCCGCAGATCCCCTACGCCCCGAACCTTCATCGTCGTCCGGCTGAGCTGCCGTCCGTCGCGGGTCCGGAGATCCACCCGCGCGAAGCGCTTCTCCGGCGCCTCCCCGATTGACGGCACGGTCTCGTCGACCCGGCGATGGATACGGGGCAGCAAGTGCGCGATGTCGTCGCGCAGCGGCCGGTCGGCAAAAGCGGCGACACCGAGCCGTCCATCCAACAAGGCGGCCGCGATCACGTATTCGACGCTGAAGCGGCCATCCAGACCGTTGCGAGGCTCCGTCACCACCAGCGCCGCCTCCCCGCCCGGCGGAAACGTCACCACCGCCTCGTCCAGATCGTCCGCGCCCAGACCGTGTTCCGCGATCAGGTCGAAGATGGCATCTGCCGGAAGGTGACTGGCGCCGCAACAAGGGTATGCCTTGAACGCCAACCCAGGGGACGAGATCTCCCACGCTGCCCCCCACCCCTCGACGCAGCGCTCCGGCACCGCCGCACCGAAGCCGAACGCTTGGAAAAAGCCGAGCTTGCCGTCGAGGAAGGCCGGGTTGCCCTGCAGCCCCGCTTGCGCGAGTTGCACCGCAAGCACCGCAGACCTCGCCGCCAACCCGGCATGCAACGGCTTGACCTCGGTCGCGAATTGCAGCCGCAACCCGGCCGACTGCGTGGCCGCGATCCCCAGCGCGTTGGCCAGCAGCACCGGCTCGAGCCCGAGCAGGTGACCCAGCGCCGCAACGCCGCCGACCGGGCCGAGAGTCGCGGTGTTGTGAAAGCCCGTCTCGTAATGGCGCGTGCCCATCGCCCGCCCGAGACGCGCCATCGCTTCGACACCGACGACGTAAGCCGCCAGCACCGCGTCGGCGGTCGCCTCGGCCCCCTCCGCCACCGCCACCAGCGCCGGCAGGATCACCGTGCTGGGATGACCGCGGACGCCAACCTGAACGTCGTCGTAATCCAGCACATGGCCCAGCGTGCCGTTGAGCAGCGCCGCGCTCTGGGCGTCGATGCGATCGGCATGGCCGATCAAGCTGGAGTGCGCCGCGCCGGCTCCCGGCAACAGCGCGGCTTTCACCTTGAGGTAGGCGGCATCGTCCAGGCCGCCGACGGCGCAGGCCAGGAAATCGAGCACGCCGTCGCGGGCTGCTGCGATCGAGGCTTCATCGGGCGTGCTGGCGGCGATTGCTTCGGCATAGCGCCGGGTCAGGTCGGACATGGGGAAACCTCCTAGACGAAGCGGTTGGCGGGACGGGCCAGGCCCAGATTCTCGCGCAGCGTGTGGCCTTCGTACTCGCGGCGGAACAGCCCGCGGCGCTGCAGTTCCGGCACCACGTGATCGACGAACAGGTCGAATTGCGTCGGGAACCAGGGCGGCATGATGTTGAAGCCGTCGGCGGCCTCGCCTTCGAACCAGGTCTGCAGGTAGTCGGCGATCTCGCTGGGCGTACCGCGGACGATGCCGTGGCCGCGCGCCATGCCGGCATGGATTGCCAGCTCCCGCACGGTGAGGTTTTCCCGCCGCGCCAGTGCGGTCAGCAGCTCGGCCCGGCTGCGCAACTCGTCCGAGATCGGCAGGTCGGGCAACGGCGCATCGAGGTCAAAGGCGCGCGCGTCGTGGCCGAGCCGATCGGACAACAGGGCCAGGGCGCCACCGAGGTCGGTAAGGTCGCGCAACCGGTCGTAGTTGGCGTCCGCCTCCGCCCGGTCGCGCCCGATGATGGGGAATACGCCGGGCATGACCGCGATGGCCGCCGGGTCGCGGCCGTTCTGCACCATCTTGCCTTTCAGGCTGCGGTAGAAGGCCTGGGCCTCGGCCAAATCGCCCTGGGCGGTGAACACGATGTTCGCCGTCCGTGCCGCCAGGTCCTGGCCAGGGCCGGAGGAGCCGGCCTGGATGATGATCGGATGGCCCTGCGGCGGCCTGGAGGCGTTCAACGGGCCACGCACGGTGAAATGCTTGCCCTTGTGATCGAGCACATGCATGCGCGCTGCGTCGACGAACTGGCCGCTTTCCTTGTTCATCGTGATCGCGCCGTCTTCCCAGCTGTCCCACAGCCCCTTGCACACATCGACGAACTCTTCGGCGATCTCGTAGCGCAGGTCGTGGTCCGGATGGGTGCCGCGGGTGAAGTTGGCGGCGGAGCGGGCGTAGCTGGTGGTGACCACGTTCCAGGCGGCGCGGCCGCGGCTGAGATGGTCCAGCGAGGCGAACACCCGGGCGGTATGGAACGGTTCGCCATAAGTCGTGGAGGCGGTCGAGGCCAAGCCGATGTGCTTGGTGGACATCGCCAGGGCGGCCAGCAGCGTGATGGGTTCGAGGCGCACGACGGTGGATGGATGCGCGTCGGGCCCGGTGGTCAGCCCGTCGGCGAGGAAGAACAAGTCGAACAGGCCCCGCTCGGCCGTGTGTGCGATCCGCTGCAGCAGGTCGAGGTTCTCGCCGCCGGCCTCGGCGTCCGGCAGGCGCCAGCTGGAAACGTGGTGCCCGGTGGCCTGGACGAAAACGCCGAGATGCATCTGTCGTGTCATGATGGTCGAGGTCCCTGTCGAGATGGTTTCAGATCACGCTGGCCAGAAATTCCGCCGTGCGGGCCTCGCGCGGGGCGGCGATCATGGCGCGCGCGGGGCCGCTCTCGACGATGCGGCCGCCTTCCATGAACACCAGATGGTCCGCAACCTCGCGGGCGAAGCCGATCTCGTGGGTGACGACGATCATCGTCATGCCGCGTTGCGCGAGAAGCTTGATGACGCCCAGCACCTCGCCAACCAATTCCGGATCCAGCGCGGAGGTCGGCTCGTCGAACAGCATCACCTCCGGCTCCATGGCCAAGGCGCGGGCGATAGCGACCCGTTGCTGCTGCCCGCCGGATAGGGCCCGCGGCCAATCGGCGGCGCGGTCGGCCAAGCCGACCTGAGCCAGCAGATCCCGCGCCTGCGCCTCGGCGTCCCGGCGGGAACGGCCGAGGATCTGCCGTGGCGCTTCAGTGAGGTTGTCGAGCACGGACAGATGCAGGAACAGGTTGAAGCCCTGGAACACCATGCCGACTCTAGCGCGCTGGCGGGCGACCTGCCGCTCGCTCATCTCGTGCAGCCGGCCCCCACGCAACTGGTAGCCCATGAGTTCACCACCGACGCGGACCGTGCCACTGTCGATCCGTTCGAGCTGATTAATGCAGCGCAGCAGGGTGGATTTGCCGGAACCGGACGGGCCGATGATGGCGCAAACCTGGCCCGCTGGCACGTCCAGCGACACCGTGTCCAGCACCAGCTTTGCGTCAAAGCGCTTGACGATCCGGTCGATGACGACGTCGCTGCTCCTCACCGGGCGGCTCCCCGCCCGAAATAACCCTCGAGCCAGCGCTGCACGACCGAGAGCAGCGACGTCATCAGCACGTACCAGAGCGCGGCAACGATCAACAACGGGATCACCTCATAGGTGCGCTCGTAGATCACCTGCGCCGAGTACAGCAGATCCTGCAACGCCACGACCGACACCACGGAGGTGGTCTTGAGCATGCTGATCACCTGGCTGCCAGCCGGTGGCAGCATCGTGCGCATCGCCTGTGGCAGCACGATGCGCCAGATCGTGCGCAACGGCGTGTAACCGAGCGCGCGCGCCGCCTCGGTCTGTCCGTGGCCGACACTCATCATGCCGCTACGGACGATCTCGGCGGCATAGGCAGCCTCGTGCAGCACCAGCGCGATCACTGCCGCGCCGAAGGTGCCGATCACGCTGTTGGTCGGCGCGGACCAGATCGTGCCGAGGCCGGGCAGCGCCAGAGCCAGGTTCGGGTAAAGGGCGGCGATGTTGAACCAGAAGAACAGCTGCACCAGCATCGGCACCGAGCGAAACAACCAGGTGTAGCCCCAGGAGATCGCCGCCAGCACCGGGTTGCCGGACAGGCGCATGATTGCAAGCACCAACCCACCGGCGAACCCGGCGATCACGGCGATGACCGTCAGCTCGATCGTCAGCTTCACACCCGACAAGATGGTGGCGCCGGTCAGGTTCGAGGCGACCACGTCCCAGTGGATGCGGGGGTTTTGGCCGAGCGACAGGCAGGCCGCGGCCAGCAGGCCCAGCGCAGCCGCGGCAACGATCCAGCGGCCAAGATGGCGCCGAGGCACCAGCGGCGGTATGGCGCCCTGGGGTATGACCCCGGTCACGGCCGGGTCGGCGCGGCGTCCAGGATCGCGCCGTTCTGCCGGGCTTCCGCCACAGCACCAAAATCCAGATCCCATTTGTGGAGGATCGCGGCATAGGTGCCATCGGCGATGAGGCTATTCAGTGCTTGGGCCACCAATGGCGTGAGCGGCGAGCCTTTCTGCAACCCGATGCCGACGAAGTCGCTCGGCACCTGATACACGCCCGTCATGGCCAGTGCATCGTGCGAGACGGAGACCATGTAGCGCAAGCCTTCGAACGGCCCGAAGAAGCCAGGCACCCGACCGCTGAGCACCGCCTGCACCCCGGCGGGCCGCCCGGGAAACAGCGGCACCGTGATCGGCTTGCGCCCGGCTGCAACGCACGCCTCGCTCTGGCGCAGCAACACGTCCGCATTGGTGGTGCCCGACCCGGCGCCGATCGTCTCGCCGCACAAGCCCATCAGGTCGGTGGCCGGGGTCTCCGGCGCCCCCTGCTTGGCCCGCACGAGGCCGAGGCGGTTACTGTTGAAATACGACACGAAGTCGACCTGCGTCAGCCGGTCTGGGGTAACGCTTAGGTTGGCCAGCGCCGCCTGATATCGCCCGCTGGACAGACCCGGCACGATATTGCCGAAGCCGCCGGCGTTGACCCAGTGCGGCTCGAGCCCGAGGCGGTGCGCGACCGCGCTCATGATGTCGATCTCGCGGCCGGCCAAGGTCCGGTTATCGTCCATGACGAACACGGTCGGCGGCGTGTTAGGGTTGGTCGCAATGGTGAGAACGCCGCTGGAGCGGAGCGGCTCCGGTACCTGTTGGGCAAGGGCCGGCAGCGGCGTGACCGTCACGTCCGTCTTGAACGGCAGACCGGCGGCGGCGGGTGCTTGGGCATGAGCCACCGGCAGCATGAAGCCGACGGCGATGGCGCCAACAGCAAAGGATAGAAATCCACGACGGGTCATGGCGCTCCAGACATATAGAGTGTGGAAGGGGCAGCCGGTCGTCGACTGATGCGGGACGGGCAAGGACAACGATTCGCGTTCCGGGTCCATGCCTCGACCGCTGAAAGCAAGTCTAGGCTTTCCGATCCACACTCAGATAGAAAATTTACCTACTTCAGCATGATCTTAGGAGAACTACCATCTCCTCGTCAGGCCAGACCCACGACAGCGTCACGGACGCGACCGTCGCAGCGTGCCAGGCGCGTTGCCGCCTCGGCAGCGTCCACCTGCGCAAGAAGGGCGACGACCGCCTGCTTGACGCTGCCGTCACCGGCGGCCAGCGCCGCCGATGCGGCTTGCGGATCGGCACCGGTAATCTCCTGGACGATCCGCAGCGCGCGCCGCCGCAGCTTGTCGTTGGTGGCACGCACATCGACCATCCAGGCGCCGTAGGTCTTGCCGAGCGCGACCATCGCGGCCGTGCTGAGCGCGTTCAGCGCAATCTTCTGCGTGGTCCCCGCCGTCATCCGCGTGCTGCCGGCCACGATTTCGGCCCCGGTCAGGATCTCGACGGCGAGGTCCGCGGCGGCAGCGGCCGGGCTGCCGGCATTGTTGACGATGGCGACCGTCAGCGCGCCGCGCCCCCGCGCATGGGCGAGACCGCCGACCACGTAGGGCGTGCGGCCGGAGGCGGCGATGCCGACCACGGCGTCGCCCGGGCCGAGCCCGTGCGCGTCCAGGGCCGTCGCGGCAGCTCGGCGATCGTCTTCGGCGCCCTCGGCCGCCTCGAGCATCGCGCCGGGTCCGCCAGCCAGTAGTGCGATCACCAGACCGGGGGGCGCGCTGTAGGTCGGGGCAAGCTCGGCGGCGTCCAGCACCGCGAGCCGCCCGGGGGTGCCGGCACCGAGCGTGAACAAGCGGCCGCCCGCCTGCATACGGGCGGCGATGGCGTCGGCCGCCGCGGCGAGTTGATCGGCTGCGTGCGCCAGGGCGTCCTGCGCCTCGCGCTCGGCCGCCAGCACCAGACGCGCGACATCGCCCGCCGGCCACAGGTCGAGATCCTCCAGGCCCGGGCGCATTCCCTCCGTCGCCAGCAGGTCCAACCCGTGCGCCGCACCGCCGACGCCGATCGTCCGGCACACGCCGGGTTCATGCGGAGTCGCGTGATCCAGCGCGAGGCGGCGGGCGCCGTCAAGCGAGGTTCCAGCTGGCTGCATCGGCGAGACGGCGCCCGCCAGCATGTCGAGAAGTGGCTGGACCAGCCCGGCTCGCAGCCCCGACAGGCCACCGCAAACGGTCATGCGAACACCGATCACGTTAGGCGGCAGGACCGATCGAACCGTTCGCGCCAGCGCCATCGCCGCCTCGGCCAGCAGCCCGGCGGCGACGCCATCATCCGCGCCGGCCGCAACCACGTCGCCGGCGAAACTTGCCGCCAGGCGCGCCGGGTTATCGCTGCCCTCTAAGCGGGACGGGAGCGACGCCACCGGCCCAAAGCGGGTTTCGGCCAGAGCACTCAGCCTCGTGGGCAGCCCCCGCCCATCCTCCGCGCGCAGCACAGCCCGCAATCCGTGCAGCCCGAGCCAGGCACCGCCGCCCTCGTCGCCGAGCCACGGGCCCCAGCCGTCGGAGCGCCGCATCTCGCCTGCGGCGTCGACGTGGACGGCCACGGCGCCGGTGCCGATCGCCAACACGATGCCCGGCGCACCATCCAGCGCGCCGACATGGGACGTCACCGCATCGCTCGCGACCGCGACCCGGTCCGCCGGCAAAGCGGCACAAAGCCGATGGGCCAACGCCAGCGCCGCCGCCGGGTTGGCCAGTGCGCCGGCCGCGCCGACGCCGACGGTATCGACCCGCGACAGCCCGGCCGCGCGAAGGAGCGGCAGCGCGACCTGGAGAATGGCCGCGAGTGCCGGGCTCTCGCCTCGGGAGGAGGCGAGCCCGGGGGCCCCTGCCCCATCGGCTTCCGTGACGATTTCGCCGACCCACAGACGCGCCCGGCAACCCGTCTTGCCCAGATCGATCGCCAGCACGTTCATCATCGCGTCAGGCAGATCAGCCTCCCAGGACCTTGAGCATGCTATCCAGCCCGGCCGGCGTGAGCGGGAACATGCGGTCACCGACGAGCGTGCGGACCAGTCGGATGGAGTGAGTGTTGTTCCAATACTCGGATGCCACCGGGTTGAGCCAGGCGCTGCGTGGCCAGTGCGCGGTCAGGCGCGACAACCAGGTGGCGCCGCTCTCCTCGTTGCGATGCTCGACGCTGCCGCCGGGCTGGATGATCTCGTACGGGCTCATCGTGGCATCGCCGACGAAGATGGCACGGTATTCCGGGCCATAGGTGCGGATGATCTCGGCCGTGGAGACGGTCAGGTCACGGCGGCGGGTGTTCTGCTGCCACAGGCGCTCATACGGGCAATTGTGGAAGTAGAAGAAGGTGAGGTTCTTGAACTCGCTTCTCGCGGCGGAGAACAACTCTTCCGACACCCGGATGTAGTCGTCCATGGAGCCGCCGACGTCGAAGAACAACAGCAGCTTGACCGTGTTGTGCCGCTCCGGCACCAGCTTGAGGTCGAGCGAGCCGGCGTTCTGCGCCGTGGCCCGGATTGTCCCGGCCATGTCGAGCTCGGTTGCCACGCCTTCGCGGGCAAACCGGCGCAGGCGACGCAGCGCCAGCTTCAGGTTGCGCGTGCCCAGTTCCACGCCGTCGTCGAGATCGCGGAACTCGCGCTCGTCCCACACCTTGGCGGCCCGGCGATGCCGGCTCTCGGCCTGGCCGATGCGGACGCCTTCGGGATTGTAGCCGTAGGCGCCGAACGGCGAGGTGCCGGCGGTGCCGATCCACTTGCTGCCGCCCTGGTGACGCCCCTGCTGCTCGGCCAGCCGCTGTCGCAGCGTTTCCATCAGCGCGTCGAAACCGCCGAGCGCCGCCACCTGGGCCATCTCCTCCGGCGTGAGGTGCTTTTCCGCCATCCGCCGCAGCCATTCCTCCGGTAACGCCCTGACTTCCGTCCCGTCCGCCGCGGTCTCAAGGCCTTTGAACACCTGGGCGAACACGCGGTCGAAGCGGTCGAGGTGACGCTCGTCCTTGACCAGCGCGGCGCGGCTCAGGAAGTAGAAATCCTCCACGTCGTACTCGGCGACCCCGGCCCGCACCGCACCGAGCAAGGCGAGATATTCGGTGATCGTCGCCGGAACCCCCGCGTCGCGCAGGGCGAACAGGAAGGTCGTGAACACGGCTACTGACCGCGGCGGTTCAGGAACATCAACCGCTCGAACAGATGCACGTCCTGCTCGTTTTTCAGCAGCGCGCCGTGCAGCTTCGGCAGCCCGGCCTCGCGCTCGCGCAGCGCATCGGGCGGGATGTCCTCGATCATCAGCAGCTTGAGCCAGTCCAGCAGTTCCGACGTCGCCGGCTTCTTCTTGATGCCGGACATCTCGCGCACGTCGAAGAACACGGTCAGCGCCTCGCGCACCAAGTCGTCGCGCAGACCGGGATAGTGCGCGGCCACGATGCGCTCCATGGTCGGGCGGTCGGGGAAGCGGATGTAGTGGAAGAAGCAGCGGCGCAAGAACGCGTCGGGCAGTTCTTTCTCGTTGTTCGAGGTGATGATGATGACCGGGCGGTGACGGGCGGCGATCGTCTGCCGCGTCTCGTAAACGTAGAACTGCATGCGATCGAGTTCGAGCAGCAGGTCGTTGGGAAACTCGATGTCGGCTTTGTCGATCTCGTCGATTAGGATCACCTGCGGGCGGTCGGCGTCGAAGGCTTCCCACAATTTGCCGGGCACGATGTAGTGCGCGATGTCCGCCACCTTGGGATCGCCGAGCTGGCTATCGCGCAGGCGGGAGACGGCGTCGTACTCGTAAAGGCCTTGCTGTGCCTTGGTGGTGGATTTGACGTGCCACTCGACCAGCGGCATGCCTAGCGCGGTCGCCACCTCGCGGGCGAGCACGGTTTTACCGGTGCCGGGCTCGCCCTTGACGAGCAAGGGGCGCTGGATGGCCACCGCCGCGTTGACCGCGACTTCGAGGTCGCGGGACGCGATGTAGCGATCGGTGCTTTTGAAACCCTGAGCCAAGTGCCTGACTGCCCCTATTGCTGGATCGACCTTCCGCTCCAACCCTGCGCAGCGTCAACCAGCCATCGAGCCACCATCCACGGCATAGGCGTTGCCGGTGCAGAAGCTGGCCTCGTCGCTGGCCAGGAACAGCATCAATGCCGTCACCTCCTCGACCCGGCCGTAGCGTCCCGCCGGGATGCGGGCGACGCCGGCCCGGCGGGCGGCGTCGATATCGGCCGGGTTACGGCCCTTCTCGATGGCGGCGATCATGCGGGTGTCGATCGGGCCGGGATTGACGGTGTTGACGCGGATCTTGTCCGCCGCCCCCTCGATCGCGGCAGACTTCATCATACCGACCACCGCGTGCTTGCTGGCGCTGTAGGGCGCGATGAACGGCGAGCCTTTCAGCCCGGCGATCGAGGAGGTGATGACGATGCTGCCACCCCCCTGCTTCATCGCCGGCATCAGCGCCGACAGCCCGAGCCACACGCCGCGAACGTTGATGGCCATGACCCGGTCGAAGCTCGCCAACGACGAGGTGCCGATCGGCCCGATCTCGCCTTCCGTGCCGGCGTTCAGCAACGCGATGTCGACCTTGCCGAAGCGGGAAATCGCCTCGGCCGTGTAGCGTGCGGCGCTGTCGTCCAGCGCGACGTCGGTGGCCAGGGTCGCGACGTCCGACCCCAACCCGGCCGCCATGTGCGCCAGGGCGTCGGCTTCGAGATCGACTAGGAGAAGCCGCGCGCCCTCGGCGGCGAAGCGTTGGGCGGCGCCACGGCCGATGCCGCCCGTCGCTCCGGTGATGATCGCCACCTTGCCGTCCAGCCTCGCCATGGTCGTGCTCCTCCGCTACCGGCGATCGGTCGCCGCCGGTTTATCTGCCTCGCACCATAGACCCGGTTCGATGGCCGAGTCAGTCGCCGGCGTGATCCAGTTGTGGCGCGAGCAGCGGCGAGGCGTGGTGTGCGGCCACCGGCGGCAGCAATCCGATACGCGCGAAGGCAGACGCGACGTAGTAGGCCGATTTGAACGCCAATACGGGACCGACCTGCTTCCAGCTACCGCGCAGGTTGCCAGCAAGGAGGCTGACCAGGCCGTCGCGCATGCGGAAGCGGTTGCTCGGCTGCATGAACAGGAAGCGCAGCGCCGGAGTATTGATGCGGTAAACCAGCCAGGCCAGCCGCTGCATGGCACGGCGGATGTCGCGTTCCATCCGCGTCGCCTTGGCCTGGCCGCGCGCCGGGCTGTCGAGCCAGGTCTCGGCGACGTCGGCCCCCATCTCGCCGGCGGTCATGGCCAAGAGCACGCCGCTGCTGAACATCGGGTCGAGAAAGGCGAAGGCGTCGCCGATCAGCAGGTGTCCGTCGCCTTGGGCGCGGTCGGCATAATAGGAGTAATTGCCGGTGCCGACCACGTCGGAAACCATCTCGGCGTGCCGCATGCGATCGCGCACGGTAGGCGCGCCCCCGATGCGCTGAGTGAGTAGGTCGTGCGAGGTGCCGGTGCGGCCCTTGAACGCCGACGCGTTGCCGACGAAGCCGACGCTCATGATGTCGTCCGGCAGCGGGATCAGCCAGAACCAACCATCCTCGGCCAGGTGCACGCTGATGTAGCCCTCGTGCTCGCCGGACCGGCGCTCGACACCGCGGAAGTGGGCATACACGGCGGCGGTGTTGTTCTGCTTGTTGGACTGTTTGCTGCCGGAGCGATTGGCCATGAACGTGTCGCGCCCCGAGGCGTCGAGCACGTAGCGGGGGGCAAAATGCTGCACCGTGCCGTCCGGCCCGACCGCCTCGACCGCGGCGCGGCCGTTGGCGGCACCGGGTGTGAACTTCGTGACCTTAGTGCCTTCCCGCGTCCGCGCGCCGCGCTGCGCCGCGGTCCGGAACAGGATTTGGTCGAGTTGCGCGCGGGGAACCTGCCAACTGGAGGTGAAGCGCTTGTCGAGCCCGTGCGCGAAGGAGAACTGCACCGCCTTGCCGGTATCGTCGGAGACGAACTCGGCGCCCGGCTTATGGGTGCCGATGGCGGCGACCTGGTCGCGCACGCCGAGGCGATCGAAAATCGCGGTGTTCAACGGCAGCAGCGACTCACCGATGTGAAAGCGCGGATGGTGCTCCTTTTCCAGCAGCACCACATCGCGGCCGCGTTCGGCCAGCAGCGCGGCGGCCGTGGAGCCGGCAGGGCCGCCGCCGATCACCAGGATGTCGCACTCGGTCGGCATCAGGCCATCCCTCCGTTGATCGAAACAACTTGCCCGGTAATGTAACTCGACCGATCCGAACAAAGAAAGCCAACAAGGTCGGCCACCTCCTCCGGCGTGCCGGCGCGGCGCATCGGCACGATCTCGGCGATGCGTTTGGCGTCCATGGCAGCCTCCACCGCGGGCGAGGCGATCACGCCGGGGGCCACGGCGTTGACGGTGATGCCGCGGCTGGCCACCTCGCGGGCCAGCGACTTGACCGCGCCGATCAGCCCGGCCTTCGCGGCGGCGTAATTCACCTGCCCGCGATTGCCCATCAGCGCCGAAACGGAGGACAGCGCAACCACTCTGCCCCACCGCGTCGCCATCACCGGCAGCAGCAACGGATGCAGCACCGCGTAGAACCCGGTCAGCGACACGTCGATCACGTCGCGCCACTGTGCCTCGCTCATCCCGGCCATCGGCACGTCGTCATGCGTGCCCGCATTGTGCACGACGATCTGCGGCACGCCGTCGGCCACTACCCGGGTCATTGCGGCTTCGGTCGCGGTGACGTCACGCAGGTCGCAGCTCAGCGCCTCGGCCGAACCACCCTCGGCCACGATCGCCGCCGCCAGCGCCTCCGCCCTTGCGAGCCCGGCATGAGCGTGGATCAACACGTGGGCGCCGTCGGCGGCCAGACGTCGGCAGATTGCGGCGCCGAGCGGGCTCGACCCACCCGTGACCAATGCCCGCCTCATCGCGGCAGGGCGATGCTGAAGCGGCCGGCGATCAGCGGCGCGGCGGCGGCGCTGTGGACGATGAAGTCATAGACCATGCCGAAAGCCTCCTGGCTGGCGAGGATTGACTGGACCGACAACTCGCCCAGTGCCGGATCATCCAGGCGGTCAGCGTGAAGGACGATGTTGCGGAGTGACGCCGCATATCCCGCGCGCTGCGCCTGTCCACTGGCGAGCAGCGCGCCGTGCAGTGCCGCCGCCTGCAATGCGTACTCGACGCCGCACAGGCCAGCCAGGCGGCCGGCCTCGCGCAAGGGATTGGCCGGGTCCAGGTGCGAGCGCGCGGCGCAGACGATGCTATCGGCGTCCCAGCGGATGACGCGATCGAGCAGCACCATCGCCCCGCCATGCGGGATCAGCGCGGCGATCTCGCTCACGGTTGCAGCTCGATGCTCAGCCGACCCTGCAAGTAGGGCAGATCGAACTGGAATGCCTGTCCGCGCGCCAGGGCGGCCAGCAGATGCAGCGCCCGTGCGGCCGGGTTGTTCCGGGTGAGCGCCTGAAGCGCCGGGTCGAGCGGCAACACCGGCGGAGATGCGGCATCGTGGTGAAGTGCAACCCGGAGCAACGGGCCGGGGCCGTCGCCGAGCACCAGGGCGGAGGCGAACAGCGGGCCGGTCGGGCGGATGGCCGCCATGGGCGCCGGTAGCGGGTAGTCATAACAACACAGCAGGACCGGGCTGCCGGGATCGGCCATCGCCACCAGCAGGCTGGCCGCCCAGGTATCGTCGTTGCAGCCAATGCAGGTGGCGGGGCGATGGCTGCCGGTGGCAATCGACCAGTAGCCGGCCGGCGCGTTGTGCACGGAGTTGTGGAACAGCGTGGGCGAGACGACGCGTTCACCGGGCGCGGCCGTTGCCAAGGCATCGAGGATGGTGCCGATCACCGGCCCGTCGCCGTTGCTGCTGCCGAACACGGCGCGCAGCGACCCGGCCGGCAAACCGGACGCCAGTGCCGCCTCATGGGCCGGCGCGAGGGCAAGGCGGACCACCGGGCCGGTGCGCCGCCGCTCGGTGGCGGGCAGCAAGGTCGGCGGCGGCGGCGGCGCATCGGTGGGCGCATAGGGCTGCTCGCCGGCCAGGACCGGGCCCGCCGTCGCCCAGCCTTCCAGGCCCGGCCCCCAGACCGAGACACCCAACACCCGCGTGGACAACATCATGGGGGGTAGCCGAGCACGATGCTGCAGTTGATGCCGCCGAAGCCGAACGAATTGCTGAGCACCCGGCGCACCGGCCGCTCCACCGTGGCGGTGACGACCTGCGCGCGGAAGGCCGGGTCCGGCCGCTCGACGCCCAGGCAGCCGGCGACGAAGCCGCCCGCCATGCATTGTGCCGCGATCACGGTCTCCAGGATGCCGCAGGCACCCAGCGTGTGCCCGGTCCAGCCCTTGGTGGAACTGCACGGCACCGCGTCGCCGAACACGGCAGACACCGCCATGTCCTCCATCGCGTCGTTGGCGCGGGTGCCGGTGCCGTGCAGGTTGATCCAGTCGATGTCGCCGGGGGCGAGGCCAGCCGCTTCCAGGGCGTCACGCATTGCGGCAGCCGCGCCGTGCCCTTCCGGATGCGGCGTCGACATATGGTGCCCGTCGCTGCTGGCGCCGGCGCCCAGCAAGGCGAGGCCGTCGCCGTCGCGCTCCATCAAGGCGAAACCGGCGGCCTCGCCGACCGAGATGCCGCTCCGCTCGGCGTCGCAGGGACGGCAGGGCGTCGGCGAAATCAGCTCGAGCGCCTGGAAGCCCTGCAGCGTCATGCTGCAAAGGCTGTCGGCCCCGCCGACCACGGCGGCGTCGCAGAGCCCGGCGCGGATCAGGTTGCCGGCATCCATGAACGCCCGTGCGCTGCTGGCGCAGGCGGTCGAGATCACGAAGGCCGGGCCGGTCAGCGCGAGCGCGGCGCGGACAAAGCCGCTCAACGAATAAAGGTCCTGCGTGCGCGCATAGTCGTAGTCCGGCGGCAGCGCGCCGTCGGCGGTGCGGTGGCGATACGCCTCCTCAGCGGCCAGGATGCCGCTGGTGCTGGTGCCCAGCACCACGGCGATGCGATGCGCGCCGTATCGCTCGCGCGCTGCCGCGACAGCCTCGGCGAAGCCGTCCGTCCGTAGCGCCAGATCCGCCAGGCGGTTGTTGCGGCAATCCCATGCCTTGAGGTCGGCCGGCAGGGCATGGGCCTCAACGCCATCGACCCGGCCGATCCAGCCACCCACGCCGCCGTCGAAATCATTCGGCCGCAGACCGCCGCGCCGGGTCCGCAACGCGTCGCCATGCGCGGTGCCGCCAAGCCCAAGCGCTGAGATGGCGGTGGTGGCCGTCAGGAATAACGGGCTCATGCGGCGGCCGGTGCCTGCCCGGCGATCAGGAAGGCAAAGGCCAGCGCCGAGATCGCCCCACACGCCACGGTAACGCCGATGTCGCGTAGCAGCGGAGTCTGGCAGAGGGCCAGCAAGCCAAAGGTCAACAGGGTCATCGCGTTACAGGTCACCAGAGTCGTCAAGGTGCGGGCACGTTCCTCGGCGTCAAGCTGTCGGCGGGCAAAGAACAGCGCGTAGTCGAGCCCGACGCCGGCGACAAGCTGCAACGCGATCAGGTGGATCAACGACAACCGCACCCCGAATGCCGTGAGCACCGCGGCGGTCACCAACATGGCCGCCAGCACGGAGCCGAGCACGCGCACCGCCATCGACGCCCGCCGCAGCCCGGCGCCGAGCACGAACGACACCAGCACTAGGCTCACCCCGAGCCATCGCCAGGCCCGTGCCGTATAGCCGGCGAGGATGCCGCCCAGCTCTCCCCGCACATCGACATAAGTCGCGTCAGTTCCCGCAAAGCTCCGGGCCAGCACCGCCGGGTCGGTAACGCCATGCAGGATGACGGGGCCGCGCCAGGTGCCGGCGCGTTCGCTCAGCAGCGGTTCGAGCCGGGCGCCGAGCGGCGTGCCGGCTAGGTCGGCCAGGGTCAACGGCGCGAGGTGACGGCTTGCCTCGACGGCGGCGAGAAAAGGCTGAAAGGCGGCATCGCGGAACGGGAGGCCAGCTCGTGCCTGCTCGACGCGGTCGGCCAGGCTGGCGGCGTCAGGTAGGGCGGCGGCACGGGCCTGTTGCTTGGCGGCGCTCGGCAGGAGGCGAGCGGCGTCATCGGCGCCGGCGAGGACACCGTCGGTACGGAGGCGGTCGAGCAGCGGCGCCAGTCGCTCCTGGCGCTGCAGCACCGTCTCGGCATCCGGCCCCTGCACCAACAGGATCTGACCGGCGTCGGGCGCGCCGATCTCGGCGCGCAGGGCCTGGTCCAGCGCCCGA
Source organism: Janthinobacterium lividum (assembly GCA_050954595.1). Lineage (GTDB taxonomy): Bacteria > Pseudomonadota > Alphaproteobacteria > Acetobacterales > Acetobacteraceae > JAVVHH01. The sequence continues at coordinate 19,974 of JBPBQE010000248.1, forward strand.
GACTCTGCCGGCACCGGACTGAGATTGGCCAGGTCGCCTTCCCAATGCGGCCCGCCGATGGCGGCCAGGTACCCGGCCGCCCAGAGCACCGGCACGGCGGCACTCCAGCGCCAGCGTCGCCAGCCCTCAAGCCGGGGCAGCCAGGCCGGGTCGCCGGCCGAGACCGGCGCGAGATTGGCGGCTACGATCAGCCTGGGCAACCCGACCCAGGTGAGCAGCGCGCAGGTCGCCAGGCCGACGGCGGAGAACACCCCAAGCTGGGCCAGACCGGGAAAGCCGGAGAACACCATCGCCGCCAGGCCGAGCGTCGCGGTGATGACCGCCAGCACGAAGGCGCGACCGATCCGCGCCCGTGTCGCGGCAGCCGCCTCGCCGCGCTTGCGATGCCCGATCATCAACACCGGGTAATCGACGGACACGCCCAGCATGGTGGCGCCGAAGCCGAGCGCCACGCCATGTACCGAGCCGAAGCCGAGCTGCACCGCGGCTGCCGCGACGGCGACGCTCAGCACCACCGGCGCGGCGATGGCGGCGATGACCAGCAGCGAGCGAAACCGCCACCACAGCAAGCCGGCGATCAGCACGGTGGACAGCACCGACAGCCGTTCGACGTCGCCGCGGATGGCGCGGGCGGCGTCGCGGGCGAACACGGCGGGGCCGGCGATCAGCAGGCGGGCGGAGCCGGGGTTCGCGGCCTCGAACGCGGCGGCGATGGCGGCGGTCGCGGCCTCCTGCGCCGGGACGTCCATGCCGCCGGCATTCGTGCGCGCCAGCAGCAGCGCCCGATCGCGGTCGGCGGCAAACCAGGCGCCCTCGATGCTGCGTACCCGGCTCTCGCCGGACCAGCCGCGCAGCATGCTCAGGAACGCGCCCGGCGGGTCCGCCAGTCCGAACTGCGCCACCAGCAGCGCCGCCGAGGATTGCAGTTGCCGTAGCAGGCCCTGCATCCCGGACCGCAATCCGGCGACGCTGAAATCGGCATCGGCCAGCAGGTAGCGCCGGGCGAACAAACCTTCCAACGCCGCCGGTGGCAGCGCCGCCTCGCCGCCGGCCACCAGCCGGAACAATCCGGTCGCCGGCATCGACGCCGCCATGGAGCGGCTGATCCGCGCCAGCGTGCCGATGTCGGCGCCTTCGATCGCCACTAGGATCAGCCCGGTCGCCGAGCCCTCCCGCGCTTCGTCCATCACCAGCTTGGCCGCCGCGGTCTGTCCAGCCGGCAGGAACTCGGTCATGTCAGTGCGGACCGTGACGCGTGACAGCACGGCCAGCAACACGAGAACCGCGAGCACAAAGGTGGCCAGCACCGGCAAGGTGCGGCGCGAACCAGGAATGGGATCCCTCAGGAGGGCGGACCGATCTGCATGGTCTGCTCGTCGCCATTGGCTTGGACGAGGCGGATCTCGGCGATCCAGTCATCTCGTCCGGCCAGGTGCAGCGAGCGCAAGAAGCGCGCCGCGCGCTCGTCCCGCGGCACCATATCGAGGGTCCAGGCGGCCAAGCTACCGGCAGCGTTCATTCTGAACCGCTCCTGCAGCACCGCCAGATCGCCGGCGAGCGGAGCCCGTAGCCCATCGATCATGGCGCGCAACTCCGGCTGGCCACGCAGATCCACGACGCGCGGCGCGTCGGTCGCCTCCGTCAGCGTCAGCCACGGCCCGTCCACCACCAGGCGCTCAGGCTGCGGCCAGTCGGTCTGCTTTTCCAGGTAGCCGGGTCGCCGGTAGAGCAGCCGGCCCCGACTCTCCAGCGGCATGCTCAGGGCGGCGAACACCCGCGTCTCCCGGAACGCGGCCCGGCGCTCCGGGACCGCGGCGAGCCGGGCCATGAGGGTGCCGAGCAGGGTCTCATCGGCCCTGACTGGGGATGACAGGGTCAGCAGGGGGAGGAGCAGCAGGCTGCGCCGATTTGGCATCGTCGTGCTCCCAGAACGGGAAGAAGTTGAACCATTGCAGCGGATGCGCCCGGCAGGCCCGCTCCAGCGCCGCGGCATATCGCTGCACGTAGCAGCCCAGGTCAGCCGCCCGCGAGGCGCGGCGCAGCACGACCCGGTGATCGAACAGCGCGAGGCTCACGTGATAGCGCCGCGTGCCGGTGCGCACGCCACGAAAGGTGAACACCGGCGCGCCCAGCAAGGAGGCCAGCACGAACGGGCCGGACGGAAAATGCGCTGTCCCACCCAGGAACGCCGCCGGCACGGTCGGGTGGCCCAAAGGCGCGCGGTCGGCGAGCAGGCCGACGATCTCGCCCCGCTCCACACACTCGCGCGCCTGGATCATGCTGGCGGTGTCGCCGATCTCCAGCACCTGGGCGCGCAACGCGGGAGCCAAACGGTCCAGCATGGTCGTTAGCGTCCGGCCATTGCGGCGATACATTAGCGCCCAGACCGGCACCGGCGCCCGCTGCGCCAGCGTCCGCAACACCTCGAAGCTGCCGAGATGCGCGCCAATCAGGATACAGCCGCGCCCTTCGGCGACCACGGCGAGCAACTCGTCGAGCCCGTCCACCGTAATGCGGTAATCCTCGTGTCGGCCGCACAGCAGCATGACGCGGTCGAGCACCACCGTGGCGAAACTGTCGAAATGCCGCACCACGTCGACCCATCCGGCAGGACGGCCCAGGGCGCGGCCGAGATAGTCGCGCGACGCCGCCCGGGCCTGGCGCGAAGTCAGCACGAACCAGGCCGTCGCCGGCACCGCGCAGGCCCGGCCGACATGCCATCCGCCGCGCTGGGCCACGAACACGGCGGTCCGCGCCAGCCACGCGCTGCCGCGCTCCGGTTGTGCGGACCAGCTCACCCGAGGGCGACGCTGCCGCGCGCGACCACCGCACCGGCGACGCTGCACTCGAAGGCGATCCGCCCCTCCCCTACCGCCGCAGACGACACCGCGACGGTCTGGCCGGGCCGCACCGGCGCCGTGAACTTCACCGCCGGCAGACCGGTCGGACACCGCTCCCCGAGGATCATGCGAAGCGCACGATCAAGCAGCACAACGCCGGGCACGATCGGCTGGCCGGGAAAATGCCCGGGCAACGACGGGTGATCTTCCCCGACCGTGAAGCTGCCGACCGGACTCATGCCGCATCGGCCCGCGCCAGCAGGTCCAGCACCGCCTGCCGTGGGAGTTTGCCAGTGGCGTTGCGCGGCAAGGCGTCGACGCGCACGACCCGGCGCGGCAGGAACACCGGGTCGAGCCGCTCGCGCAGATCGGCCAGGATGCTGCTCGCTGACCGGTCCGGTGCCACCACCACCGCTAACAGCCGCGCGTTGCTGCGGGCATCGAGATCGTCGGGCACCACGAAGGTGCCGTCCCGCACCCCGTCTAACCCGGTGAGCACGCGGTTCAGGCCGAGCAAGGAGGCACGCCGCCCGGCCAGCTTGACCATGTCGGCGCGGCGGCCGAGCAGGCGGAAGCTCCCGTCGCTTCCCAGCTCCAGCTCGTCGGCCAGCGGCACCAGCGGCATGTAATCGGCGCAGGCGATGAAACCGTCCGCCGATTGCCGCAGCTCGACGCCGGGATAGACGGACCAGCTGTCACCCTCGCTGGTGCGGCGGCTGGCAATGGAGCCGCATTCGGTGGCGCCGAAGATCTCCAGCACCGGCGCCCCCCAGCGCTCCTCCGCCTTGGCCGCCAGCACGGGATCGAGCGGTGCAGTCGCCGAAATGCAGGCCTGCAGCGGCGGCGGCTGCATGTCCTGCAGCAAGGCGCGCAGGTGCAGTGGCGTGGTGACCAGCAGCCGCGGCGCCGGGCTGCCGAGCAGAGCGGCCTGGACATCGCCGGGGAAGAAGGCGTCGCCGCACCAACTGGAACAGGCGGCGTGCAGCGGTAGCAGGGCGGTGACCTCGAAGCCGTACATGTGCCCGGACGGCACGGTGCCGACGATGCTGCTCGGGGCGGCCTCATCCAACCCGAACCGCGCTCCGGCGGCGCGGCTGCGCTGCACGAGGGCGCCCCATGGCTTATGGTGCGCCGCGGGGGTGCCGGTGCTGCCCGAGGTGAACACGATGGCGGCGAGGCGATCGGCAGGGATGGCGAGGTTGGCGCCGCCGGTGCCGCGGCCGGTCGGCTGGATCGGGATTACGGGCATCGGCGCGGTGACGGTCGGGTCGTCGGTGACGGCGAAGAGGCCGGGCTCGTCCTGCACCAGCCGAGGCAGCAGGGCGGGCTCGCCGCAGAGCAGGCTGGTGCGGCCGCGGATCAACGCGGCGGTAAAGGCGACGCTGAATGCGTAACGGTCGCGACACAGGTTGAGCATCGCACCGGCCGCGGGCAGACGGGCGGAAAGCGCGTGTGCGTCGGCCAGGAAAGCGCTGACGACCACCGGGCCGGACGACGTTCGAAACAAGATCGCATTATCCGGACGATCGACCAGCGGTAGAGCCTGCATCCTATTTGGTCCGATGTGCCTCAACATGGCTGGATAGGCTGCGGAGCGAGGCGAAAATACGGCGGTTGCGCTCGTCGTCGGACCGCAGCTCGAAGCCGTAGGTGCGCGATATCGCCAGCGCCAGTTCCAATGCGTCGATGGAGTCGAGCCCCAAGCCTTCGCCGAACAGCCGCGCATCCGGCTCGATTTCGGCCGGCGTGACCTCGAGCTGGAGCGAGGAGACGATCAACCCGGCGAGGACGGTCTCGGCCGGGGTCTGCACGGTGGAAAGGTCTACGTTGCTTTGATTCGTCACGATTTCTCCTGGGCCATGATAACCGGGCCGCTCTAGGCTGCAAAGCTGCATGAAATGGTTCTTGTCTCACCGGCGCGGACTCGCCGGCGCCGCCATCCTGGTCGCGACGTTTGGCGGTCATATGGCACTGAGCCATGGCTGGACCCGGCTGGCCGCAACCTTGGCAGCGCTGCAGGCTGTAGCGGCCGGTCCGCTGCTTTGGCCGGCGGTACCACCTCGGTGGCGCCCGATGGCGGTGATAGTGCCGCTGGTGCTGCTCGTCGGGTTAGTGGCCGGCTCCGTGCGATCGGAGCGGGACGGTGCCCTGGCCGTCACCGGGCTGGGTCATGCGATGCTGTATGCCGGCCTGCTGGCGTGTTTCGGCGGCAGCTTGCGGCGGGGACGGGTCAGCCTGGTGACCCGGTTGGCGATGCGGCTCAACCCGCGCTTCCGCCCGGACATGATCCCCTACACGCGGGCGGTGACCGCCACGTGGTGCGGCTTCTGCGTGACGCAGCTGGCCGGATCGGCGGCGCTGCTGCTGATGGCACCGGTGTCGTGGTGGCTGCTGCTGGTCGGCACGCTGCATGTGCCGATGGCGATCGGGCTGGGGCTGGCGGAATTCGCCGTCCGCGCCTGGCGCTTTCGCGGTGAGCAGACCGGGTTGCGCGATACGATCATCGGGATGCGCCGCGGCGCCTGGCGAGCCAGCCCGGCAGCAGCCGCAGATACATCCGCGCCAGCAGCAGATTGTCCCGGCCATAGCGGAAATGCGACACGCCGCCCTGCTCCGGGCTCAGGTAGCGCACCGGGACCGGCAAGGTGACGGCGGAAATGCCGCGCCACGAGAGCCGCACCACCGCCTCGGTATCAAAGTCGTATCTGCGCATGCCGCTCGACTGCGCCATGATCTCGAGCAGCGGCGCGATCGGATAGACCCGGAAGCCAAACAGCGAGTCTCCCAGACCGGCCCCGGCCGTCAGCCGCCGGGTCAGCGCGTTGCCGACGCGGCGGCCCTGCACCCGGGTCCAAGGCGCTTCGGCCCCGAATACCGGTTGACCGAGGATCATCGCCTCCGATGCGGCAAGGCTGGCCGCCATCATGGCCGCGATGCTTTCGGCCGGGTGCTGACCGTCGGCATCCATGACCAAAGCGTGGCTGAAGCCGTGGGCTGCGGCATGGCGCAATCCATCCTGCACTGCGGCCCCCTTCCCGCCATTGACGGCACGGCGCAGCACGCATCCGTCCAGGCCGCGCTCCGACCCGTCGGTGCTGCCATCCACCACGACCAGAACCGAGTGCCAGGCCCGCCTCGCCTCCGCGACCGTCTGTTGCAGGACCGGCCCGGTGTCGAAGCTGGGGATGATGACGATCCGGGTATCGGCGGAGTTCACTCCGCCGTCGCGAACTCGGACATCAGCGCATAGTATCGGTCATACACCGGCGTGAACCCAACGGGATCGGTGTGGAACGGCCGACGCTCCAGCCACCAGTCGAGCGGCTTGCGCTCGGCCAGCACCCGTCGTGCGACCGCGGCGAAACGGGAGCGGTTGGCCGCGGCTTCGGTGTAGCTCGGATCGGAGAAGATCCTGTCGAACCAGCCCTGGTACGACCCGAACATCGGCTCGTCGTAGAAGATCATCTTCAGTTCGGTGTCGTAAACGTCGTTCGGCTGGTGTGGCGGCTGGGCGTCGGCCAGCCCACCGGGACGCGCGGGCAGGATGCCCTGGGTGAGAAGGCTCGTGCGCGCGGCGTCATCACGGTAGACCGCGCCCGGGTCGGTCGGGATCTCGTTGGTTCGGCGCATCAGATTGACGAACTCGTTCTTCGGCACCGGGAAGTTCAGGATCGCCCATGGTAGGAACTGGTTAATCCGCCACTCCGGCCACAGCCCGGCCGCCGTGAGCGCGTTGTGCGCCAGATGGATGCAATTGTCCTGGAACACGCTCCACTTGAACACCGCGCCGGCGCGATACGGCGCGTTCTCGCGGTTGAGGAAGTCGATCATCCGCTGCATCGCCGCCCGGTCCACCGGCACCTTAGCGCAGTAACGGCCGCGCCCGAGACCGATGGCGTAGTCGGTAGCAATCGACATCTCGTATTTCCAGTCGCGCCGGGTCCAACCCGCCGGCATGGCGTCGAACACCATGTCATGGAACTCGATGCCGTCGTAGATCCCCAGCCGCTTGGCTTCGGCCTGCACCGCCCGGTAGGTGGCGCGCGTCACCGGCGCACCGGGTGCGAGATCGCCATCGAAGAAGAAGTCATGACCCGGCGTGGCCGACCATTTGGCATTGCGGAAATGCTCGTTCATGCTGAGGCCGACGCCATCCTCGTCGCCCGGACGGTCGCACAGCCGCAGCACCGGATACGCCGTCCCGGTCTCGCGGCAGGCACCGTTGAGGTAGAACACGGAATGTCCGCCGATTTCGCCGCGGATATCGGCGCCGAAGCCCCGCTTCTTCTTGATCTGCGACAAGGCGCAGAACTCGGCGAAGTATTGGTGTTGCGCCGCGTAGCTGGCCTGGCTCTCGCCCAGCGGACCGAAATCCGCCACGGCGCAAGCGGACAACCACCCCGCGAGGAACAAGGATAAGAAGCGCATACGGCGTCGGTAGCCGGTCCGCTCAGGCGCTGTCCAGCGATGAGCCGTTGCCAGCGTCACGGTGGGCGGCGCCATCCGTCCGACTTGACTAATTCAGATTAGGATTAATGCAACCGTCACATGCGCCGAGCGAGTTACCCTTAAAAGCGGGCAAGTTTTAATTTTTAGAAAGCTTAATGATGCCTCGCCTTAAAGACCGTTACGTCACGACGACATGCCTAGTCGCTGTTGCGGCGATCACCGCCGTGACGATCGCCACCCCGGCCGAGGCGCAGACCGCAAATACCAGCGTCAGCAACGTCAACGTGCTCAATCTGCTGGCCCCGTACCTGGCTCTGAACACGACGCCGGTCGGTCAAGCGACGTTGACGCAGAACCTGAACGGCACCGTGGCGGTCAACAACAACGCGGCAAAGTCCCCGGTCATCTCGTCGACGTCGATCAGCGACAAGGGGCTGTTCGGCGGCGTCAGCACCAACATTACGCTGCCGAGCGGCACGACGGCAGCCTACGGGCCTGGTGCGAACCTCGGTGGCGGCCTACCGACGCAGGCGATCCAAAACGGCACCACGCCCGGCACGATCGCGCCGTTCCAGCAATATGGCGGCCTCGGTCAGCTCGGCAGCGCCTACCAGGCAGCAGTGTCCCCCACGGGCGCTGCAGTACCGAGCGTCGTCACTCTGTTGACCACGGCCTACAACGCCAACAGCAGCGATCTCGGCACCGCCAAGAACTACTTCGCCAACGGCACTACCAACGGAACGGCAACGGCCGTCGCCCCGGCCGGATACAGCCTGCCGACCTATAACGGCCTGCCGAACCTGACTAACAGCGTGTACGACACCGCTTACGGCGTCACCAACACGGGCGCCGGACAGGACATTTACGGCAGCTCCCGCCCCGTCCAGGTCGCGCCCACCCGCCTCAACGGCTACGACCCGAACGCCCTGACCGGCCTGGCCACCAACCCGTCCTTTCCGAGCGGGCACACCACCTACGCCTACACCGACGGCATCCTGACCGGCATGTTGGTGCCGCAGGACTACCAGTCGATGCTGTTGCGCGCCTCGGAATACGGCAACAGCCGTATTGCGCTCGGCGTTCACTACCCGCTCGACATCATCGCCAGCCGCGCTTTCATGCAATACAACCTGGCGCAGGAACTCAACGGTGCCGCCAACTACACCAACCTGCAGAGCGCCTTCACCACCGCGCAGCCGGCGCTGGCCAGCTACCTTAATAGCCAAGCCGGCAGTTGTGGCGGCACGGTGACATCCTGCGCCGCGACCAACCCATACAACGCTTATTCGCTGGCGACTTACGCGGCCAACACGCCGACGGCGAGCACGGCGCCCGCGTCCAATAGCGACATCTACAAGGCCCGTATGACCTACGGCCTCCCCACGCTCTCGAGGGCGCAAGCACCGGCCGAAGCAGCGCCGGCCGGCAGCCCCGACGTCTCGATCCTGTTGGCGCCGATATACGGCGGCAGCACCGCCGCGGTCAAGACGATCGCGCCGACCGGCGGCACCAGCGGCAACCTGGCCACCAGCACGATCAACCAGATCATCCTCAACACCGAAGGCAACGCGCTGGCCGCCTTCGCCGGCACGCCACTCAGCTACTACAGCCGCGTCGACCTGTATGACGCCGCCGGATACTTCGGCAACGCCAACGGCGCGCTGACGCTGGCCAGCGGCGACCAAGTGCTTACGGATGTGACCATCGCCGCCGGCGGCGCCCTGCGCGGACCCGGCGCTTCGGTCGGCACCAGCGGTACGCCGAACAGCGTCACCGTGCAATCGGGCGGTCTGCTGTCACCCGGCGCGCTCGGCGCAACCACGGGGTCCACGATGACGGTCAACGGCGCGCTGACCGAAGCGGTCGGTGGCACCTTGCAGTTCCGCCTCGGCGGCACGGGTGCGGGTCAGTATGACCGTCTGCTGGTCAACGGCCTGGCGACGATCGGCGGTATGCTCGATCTGCAGATCGCCGACGGCTTCGCGCTCGGTTACGGAACGTCGACCTTCAACCTGCTGAGCGCAAGCGGGCTGTTCGGCGACTTCACCGGGTTGTCGCTGGGCAACCTGGCCTGTACGGCGACGGGCACCGACATGTATCGTTGCGGCAGCGCGATCACGATCGCCGAGCTGCTGTCGTCGAGCTCGCTATCGGTGCAGATCAACAACGTGCCCGAGCCTGCATCGCTGGCAATGCTTGCGACCACGCTGGGCGGTCTGGTCTGGTCGCGCCGTCGTCGCCGGACAGCCTAACACCGCCGCAGAAACCCTAGCGGGCCGTCCGATCTCGCGATCGGACGGCCCTTTGCTTTGCCCAATCTACTCGCCTCGTTGATCACGTTTTCGTGAATTTCTTCGATGGTGTCAGGGGCGAGTGGAGGCGTCTCGGCCGCGAGCGGCACTAGTCCGTTCATACCAGCCGACATAAGGCAGCAATAACAACGAGCAAGCCGGCGCTTGGTCGATCAACTGGCCAAACAGTGAACCAGTCAATTTGGACTATCCCGTTCGATCTGCGAGCCGAACGGGAAGCAGACTTTGACGAATTCTACAAAACAAGACTATATCGCGTCATGTGTTGGCCGCCGCTCTCGGCGCGTGCTAGCTATTTCTTCTTATTTACCCGTTCTATTACTTTTACTTCAACTACACGCGTCAGCCATTCGAGCATTAAAACTGTCTCAATGATGAGACGCGGCATCGCGTATGTGCCCTGTCCCGCCGAAATAATCGCGCGATGGACATTGGCAACCACGAGGAATATCGGATTGATCACGCTTCATCAGTTGCGAGCGGCTCGTGTTATGCTCGGTTGGTCGCGTCAAAGGCTCGCCGGGGCCAGCAACACGACTGAAAATTTCATCAAGATCTACGAAGAGAAGGGTCGGATCGCGCGCATCAATCTCCGACAACTTGCCTTCAACCCGCTCAACGCAGTTGAAGAGACGTTGAGCGAACATGGCCTCGAGTTTGTTGAGGAGACCGGTGAAGCGCGGTGGCGCGCGCTCAGCTATCCCGCCCCATCCCTTTCGACGACACGGCAGATCGAGTAGCTGTTCGGCTACCAACACTGTCAACTTTTGCATTCGTCCATAAATAGACGAAGTACGCGCGGCTGCCGCGAGATTGGACCTGGAGAATAGTATGGATCGTGTGCCGTTGACGCCTGCTTCGGGGACTTCGAACTCACCTGCCATTCATGCGTCCGGACGACGCTCGCACTTCGATGTCGTCATCGTTGGTGCCGGGTTCGCCGGGTCGGTCATGGCAGAGCGGCTGGCGGCCGGCGCCGACAAGCGCGTGCTGGTCATCGACAAGCGCAAGCACGTCGCGGGCAACGCCTTTGATGAAAAGGATGCGGCCGGGATCCTGATCCATCGCTATGGCCCGCACATTTTCCATACCAACAGCGATGAGGTGTTCAACTACCTTTCGCGCTTCACGACGTGGCGGCCGTACGAGCATCGGGTGCTGGCAACGGTGCGCGACAAGCTGCTGCCGATCCCGATCAACCGAATCACGCTCAACTCCCTCTTCGACCTGACGCTCGAAGACGATGCACAGGCCGCCGCGTTCCTCGCCGACCGGGCCGAGCCGCGCGAGATCCATACTTCCGAAGACGTCGTCGTCGCCGCCGTCGGACGCGAACTCTACGAGCTGTTCTTCCGCGGCTATACCCGCAAGCAGTGGGGCCTGGACCCGTCCGAACTCGACAAGATGGTCACCGCGCGGATTCCGACGCGCACCAGCACCGACGATCGCTACTTCCTGGACAAGCACCAGGCAATGCCGGCGAACGGCTACACGGCGATGTTCGAGGCGATGCTCGACCATCCCAACATCACGGTGGAAACCGGCGTCGACTTCGCCGATTGCGACGTCCGCGCGCCGCACCTCATCTACACCGGGCCGGTGGATGGCTATTTCGACCATCGGTTCGGCAAATTGCCGTATCGCAGTCTCGAGTTCCGCCACGAGACCCGCGACACCGAATGGGTTCAGCCCGTCGCCGTGGTGAACTATCCGGATGCCGAGGTGCCGTTTACTCGGATCACCGAGTATAAACACCTGACCGGCCAGTATTCGCCGCGCACGAGCCTGAGTTACGAGTTCCCGCAGGCGGATGGCGATCCCTATTATCCGATCCCGCGGGCGGAGAACCAGGCGCTGTACAACCGCTATGCCGCCCTGGCCGACACCTTGCCCAACGTCAGCTTCATCGGCCGCCTCGGCACCTACCGCTACTACAACATGGATCAGGTAGTCGGGCAGGCATTGGCGACATACCGGCGGCTGGTTCCGCGCCTGGAACACCAACTCTCGGCCGTGTGACCTGGCTCAACGCCCTCATCACCGTCGCCCCGACCCACACGCCGATTAGGATCAAGTAGACCGTGGATTTGCCTCTGCCGGAAACCCTCACCCCCGCCTACTCCAGCGTTCAAACCATTCGCGCTGGCGAACTTCCCCCGATTCGCGACGGGATCGACATGGCCAAGGTGGTGGGGCGGCCGCATCTGTTCGGCCGGATCAAGACGTTGCGCCACGGCCTGATGATCGAGCCGGTGGCCAACATCGTCCTGCAACCCGGCGGGCGCATCAGCGGTCATGGCCACGCCAATGAAGGAAGCTGGACCCCCTACAAGCATTCCGACGTGCCGGCAGCCGAAACCTTTGCGTTCATTTCCGGTGGGAATGGCTACATCCCCAGTTCCGTCTGGACTCAGTCGATCGGCGACATACCGGTCGGCAATTTCTGCGACGAACCGGAGTCGATCCAGGCGGGCCAGCGGCTTTGCCTGCTGCCATACACCGCGCCGCGATCCGACGACGTGGTGTTCCTGGTCGCCTCGTGCCTGCGGTTCTACGAAAATACCGTGCCGGCGCTGTTGCAGCAGTTGACGGACGAAGGCATCCCGGCCGCGCGCATCAAGATCGTCGTCAATGGCTGCGAGCGTGACGAGGATCGCTGCATCGACGGTGTGGACCATGCCTTCAGCACGCATGATGGCTGGGAATGGAGCGCGCTCTACGAGGCGCCGCTACGCTGGAAATTCGGCTACGCCTTCCTAATGCACGACACCAACGTCGTCTTCCCGGGCTTCCGCCGCAGCGTGGAAGGCTTCAACCGCTATCATGCGTGGGACCATCTACCCGCCTCTCCGCTGGCTCGATGCCTGTTGGGGCTGTACTCCCATGATTTCCTCACCAGGCTGAATCCGTGGCTCGCTACCACGCACAAGATCTCCAAGCGCGAAGGCATCATCGCCGAAGCGGCTGCCGAGCTGCTGTTCCGCGCCCGGTCCGCCCTAGTGTTGAGCGATGCGGAGCGGAACGGCCATTTCGCCCAGGCGGAATGGCGCGAGTTGGTCGATCATTTCAATACCGGACAGAAGCGGGTGCGCCGGGCGTTCCCGGCCATCAAGCTCCATAAGTTCATCCATGCCCACAATACCTCGCCGGAAGCGCTCTAGCCTCCGGGCAGCATGGAAGAATTGCTGTTCGACGATGCGCGGTCGGTCGGCCTAAGGCTGTCCGACCGCGTCGTATGATCCTCCCCCGGCTTCACGGACACCTCTGATACGCTCCTTGTGGGCGGAGAAGGTGTTTGATGGCGAAGACGAGAAGCGAGTTAACACCCGAGTTCAAACGTGAGGCGGTGGCCCTGCTGGAGAGCAGTGGCCGCTCGCAGATGCAGATCGCGGCCGAACTCGGCATCCAACCCTCCATGTT
>JBPBQE010000304.1:0-31743 GCA_050954595.1 Janthinobacterium lividum
GGTCGGCGGCGGCGGGCGGGAGGTTCTTACGTCGACCCCGTCCCTACGCCGGCATGACCCGGATCAGGTGTTTCAGGGTCATCGCGCCATCGCCGATCGGCGACATAGCAAACTCTCAGCCCCTTGCCGGGACACCCCTCGGAAGCTCCATGATTCGGGTGCGGAACCGCGATTGTCAATCACATCACTTGGATGTCGACGTCAGCATCGGCCCGAGCGGTCCGCCGCCGAACAGATGAACGTGAAAATGCGGCACTTCCTGGCCGCCATGCTGTCCCATATTCGCCAGGATGCGGAACCCTGGCTCCTCCAACCCAAGCTGCCGCGCGACGCTGCCCACGGCGCGGAAGAAGCCGGCGATCTCCTGTTCCGTCCCGCTGGCGACGAAGTCCGACAGGGCGACATAGCGGCCGCGGGGGATGACGAGGACGTGTATCTCGGCCTGCGGCGCGATGTCATGGAAGGCGATGGCCCATTCGTCCTCATAGACGCGCTTGGACGGGATCTCGCCGCGCAACAGCCGCGCGAAGATGTTGGCATCGTCGTATGGGCCGCGACCGCTAACCGGCATTTAACGTTCTCCCTTTAAACTGGCGCCAGTATTGCGCCATCTTTGCGCGCCATACTCCGCGCGCAACGAACGCGGAAGCCTGTCCGGTGCTACCGCTTCAAGGAGATACCATGCGCAAGGCCCTGCTCATCGCCGTGACGACCGCCGTCGGGCTTGGAGCCTGTGCGCCGATCCCTCCAGCCGCGTACGGCTACGCAACCGCGCCGCAGCCGGCCGTGGCCTACGGTTACGAGGGCGGCTATGCTCCGCAGCCCTATTATGCCGAACCGGTCTACGCTGCGCCGTATGTGGCGCCGGGCCCGACCATCATCATCGGCGGCGAACGTCGCTACGGCGACCGCTATCGCTACGACCGCCCGCACTTCGAACGCCCGCACTTCGAACGCGATGGCGGGTATCGTGGCCCGTATCCGGGCCGCGAGTTTGGCCACCCGCCCGGCCCGCGGAATTTCGGCGGTGGTGGCCGCCCCGGCCCCACCCCGGTCGGCGCCGATCGCCCTACTCCGCCTCAGCACTCTGCGCCGCCCCAGGGACGCCCCGCTCCCGGCGGCGATCATGGGCGAGGCTTCAACCCGGGCGCACGCGGCGACCGTTAGTAGCCCGCCGACCCGTCAACGCCGCCTCACTCAGCAGGCGGCGCAGCGGTCTGCTGTCAGCGATCGGCATGGCTGCATAAGCATCCTTGACCGCTTCGGTGATCGTCACGCCACCGAGCTGGGGCGCGATGGCTCGCCCCGCCTGTTCCCAGAACCGGGCGCTCCGCAACATAATGCGCCGCCGGCTCGGGGGTAGGTACAATGCAAATTCTCGCCGCTCCACCCGGAACATCTGCGCCGTCAACAATCGCCCGATCTGACCCGGCGAATACGGCTGCCCATGCCCGAACGGCGTGCTTTCCATGTGCGCCCATAATCCCAACCGGTTCGGCGTGACCACGAGGAGGCGCCCGTCATCCTTCAGGACGCGCCACACCTCGCGCAGCATCGCCCGCGGGCTATCTGCAGCTTCGAGCCCGTGGACCAGGAGCACGCGATCGAAGAACAGGTCGGGGAAGGGCAGCGCGCGCTCTTCGACGGCGCATGCGAGGTTCGCCGCTACCAGCGGCCAGCGCGTCGCGCCGACCTGAACCGGCCCCGCGGCGATGCAATGCGACGCTCGGCCCCGCCACGCCCGCAGATACGGCCCGGCAACGCCAAGCCCGAGCACCCGCTGCCGGCTCAGATCAGGCCAAATTTCGAGCAGTTTTTGCCGCAGTAAGCGACAAGCTACGCCGCCCTGCGCCGAGCCGTAGAACGACGCCGCCGCGTGCGCATCAGCCCCCATGGGTCCGCTATACCACGCAACGCCGCAAAACGTGCAAGCGGCACTGCTTCCCGCGCCACAGGCGCCGGGCTACCACGCTCCAGCCATCGAAGAGCTGGAAACGCCATGCCAATCACCGCCCGCGCCGTGCCCATCCTGTCCGACAACTATGCCTGGCTGCTGCACGACGAGAGTTCCGGCAAAGTCGCCATCGTCGACCCGGCCGACGCAAAGGCCTGCATCGCCGCCATCGAGCAGGATGGTGGCAAGCTCGACATGATCCTCATCACCCACCATCACGACGACCACATCGCCGGTGTCGATGAGGTGCGGACCAAATACGGCGCAACCGTCGTGGGCGCGACGGCCGACAAGCATCGGCTGCCCAAGCTGGACCAGCAGGTGGTCGAAGGCGACACCGTCCGCTTCGGCGACTCGCATTTCGAGGTCATCGACACGCCCGGGCACACGCGCGGGCACATCAGCTACTTCGCGCCCGAAGGGGACGTGCTGCTCTGCGCCGACACCCTGTTCAGCCTAGGCTGCGGCCGCCTGCTCGAGGGCACGGCCAACGAGATGTTCGAGAGTCTGCAGAAGCTGGCCAAGCTGCCCGACGACACGCTGGTTTGCTGCGGCCATGAATACACGCAAAGCAACGCCCGCTTCGCCGTCACGGTGGAGCCGGACAACGCCGCCTTGAAGGCGCGCGCCGCCGAGGTCGACCGCCTCCGCGCCGCCGGCAAGCCGACGGTCCCGACGCGTTTGGGCGCCGAGAAGGCGGAAAACCCGTTCATACGCGCCAAGACGGCCGACGAACTCGCACGCATCCGAACCGGAAAGGACAACTTCAAATGAAACTCTTCTACAGCGGCGCCAGCCCCTTTGTTCGCAAGGTGATGGCGACCGCCATCGCCGCCGGTGTGGTGGACCGTATCGAGAAAGCGCCGACCAATCCCTGGGAGTCGCCGCCGGACCTACTCGCGCAGAATCCGCTGGCCAAGCTGCCCTGCCTCGTTACCGATGAGGGTCTCGCCCTATTCGACAGCCCGGTGATCTGCGACTACCTCGCCAGCCTCGGCGGCAACGCCGCGTTCCTGCCGTGGTCCGGGCCGGCCCGGTGGCTGGTGCTCAAGCAGCAGGCGATCGCCGACGGCATCATGGACGCCGCGATCATCCGCCGTAACGAGGCAGCCCGGCCCGAGGACGACGCGCGCGCCAAGAACATTCAGCGGCAGCGCATGATCATGTCGAACGGCCTGGCCGCGCTAGAAGCGGCGCCGCCCGCCGACCAAGTTGACCTCGGCACGATCAGCATCGCCTGCTGCCTCGGCTACCTGGATTTCCGTTTCGCCGAGGAGCCCTGGCGCAGCAGCCACCCGGCACTCGACCGCTGGTTCACCGCCTTCAGCCAGCACCGGGAGATCGCCGAAACCGTCCCAGCCTGACCTCACCGCGGGCACGACGCAGCAGTCTGGGGCGGCCGTGCCGTCCCAGACTGCTACGTCACTAAGCTGCCAGCGCCGCGCGGATCGCATCCAGCGCGGCGTCGGCGGCCCCTGCATCGGGTCCACCGGCCTGCGCGAGATCGGGCCGGCCACCGCCGCCCTTGCCCCCCAACGCCACGCTAGCCACCCGCACCAACTCGACCGCGTTCAGCCTGCTCACCAGATCCGCCGACACGCGCACGACCACGCTCGCCTTGCCCTCGGCGGTCGACACCACGGCGACCACGCCGCTGCCCAGATCGTTGGCGATCGCTTCCGCCATCCCTTTCAGGTCCCGTGCCGGAACATCGCCCAGGTTGCGCGCCGCTAGGTTCACGCCCGCGACTTGCTCGACCGCCGCCGCGCCGCCGCCCGTCGCGACCTTGCGCTGCAACTCCGCCACCTGCCGCTCCAGCTTGCGCCGGTCCTCCAGCAGTTGACCGACCCGGTCGGCCAGATCCGCCGGCGCGACACGCAACAGCGCCGCCGTCTCCAGCAGCCGCCGATCGTTGTCCATGATCGCGTCCAGCGCCGCCTGCCCCGTCACCGCCTCGATGCGGCGCACCCCGGCGCTCACCGCGCTCTCGCCGGTGACGCGGAACAGCCCGATATCGCCGGTCCGTCCAACATGCGTGCCGCCGCACAGCTCGACCGAATACAGCGTCTCGCCATCCCGCTCGCCCATGCCGACGACGCGCACTTCGTCACCGTATTTCTCGCCGAACAGCGCCATGGCGCCTTCGGCCACGGCGGCGTCGGGTGTCATCAGCCGGGTCGTGACGGGGGTGTTGGCGCGGATCTGCGCGTTGACGGCCATCTCGACGACAGCGAGGTCCTCCCGCGTGATCGGCGTCGGCTGGCTGACATCGAAGCGTAGCCGATCCGGCGCGTTCAGGCTGCCCTTCTGCGTCACGTGCGGCCCGAGCCGCTGGCGCAGCGCCGCATGCAGCAGATGCGTTGCGCTGTGATGCCCGCGGATCGCCCCACGCCGCGCGTGATCCACGGTCGCGACCACCGCGGTGCCAGCCGCGACCTCGCCCTCGACGACCCGGCCGAGATGCACGAACACCTCGCCCAAGCGCTTCTGCGTATCCGTCACCTCGATCACCAGCCCGGGCCCGGTGATGCGCCCGGTATCGCCGACCTGGCCGCCACTTTCGGCATAGAACGGCGTCTGGTTGAGCACGAGCGCGACGGTCTGGCCGGGGCCGGCGGAGGCGACGATCTCGCCGTCGGACACCACGGCCAGGATCTCCGCCTCTGCCGTCTCCGTCGAGTAGCCGAGGAACTCGGTGGCGCCCACTCTCTCGCGCAGGTCGAACCAGACGCGCTCGGTCGCCGCGTCGCCGGTGCCGGCCCAGGCGGCGCGCGCACGCACGCGCTGCTCGGCCATCGCGGCATCGAAGCCGGCGGTGTCGACCTGCTTGCCCTGCTCGCGCAAGGCGTCCTGCGTCAGGTCGAGCGGGAAGCCGAACGTGTCGTAAAGCTTGAACGCCACCGCCCCGGGCAGCGTGCCGCCGTCACCGAGCCGCTCCGTCTCGTCGGCCAGCAGACCGAGCCCACGGTCAAGCATGGCCTTGAACCGCTCTTCCTCGAGCCGCATCGTCTCGGTGATCAACGCTTCGGCGCGCGGCAACTCCGGGTACGCCGCCCCCATCTGCCGCAGCAGCGCCGGCACCAGGCGATGGAACACCGCCTCGCGGGTGCCCATCATATGCAGGTGCCGCATCGCCCGCCGCATGATCCGTCGCAGCACGTAGCCGCGGCCATCCTTGGAGGGCAGCACCCCGTCGGCGATCAGGAAGGCTGAACTGCGCAGATGGTCGGCGACGACGCGGTGGCTGGTGCGGAACGGCCCGTCCGGGGCCTGGCCGGTCGCATCGGCGCTGGCCTGGATCAGGGCGCGGAACGTGTCGGTGTCGTAGTTGTCGTGCACGCCCTGCAGGATCGCGGCGAAACGCTCGAGCCCCAGCCCGGTATCGATCGACGGGCGCGGCAGACCCACGCGGGTGCCGGGCGGGCCTTCCTCGTATTGCATGAACACGAGGTTCCAGATCTCGATGAACCGGTCGCCATCCTCGTCCGGGCTGCCCGGGGGGCCACCGGGGATCGAAGGTCCGTGGTCGAAGAAGATCTCCGAGCAGGGACCGCACGGACCGGTATCGCCCATGCGCCAGAAATTGTCGGAGGTGCCGATGCGGATGATCCGCTCCTCGGGCAGCCCGGCGATCTTCTTCCAATAGGAAGCCGCATCATCGTCATCGGCATACACCGTGACCAGCAGCTTGTCCTTGGGCAGTGCGAAATCCCGCGTCAGCAGGGTCCAGGCGTGCTCGATCGCCTGCTCCTTGAAATAGTCGCCGAAGCTGAAATTCCCCAGCATCTCGAAGAACGTATGGTGCCGCGCGGTGTAGCCGACATTGTCGAGGTCGTTGTGCTTGCCGCCGGCGCGGACGCATTTCTGCGCGGTAGTCGCGCGCTCGTAAGGGCGACGCTCCTGTCCGGTGAAGACGTTCTTGAACTGCACCATGCCGCTATTGGTGAACAGCAGCGTCGGGTCGTTGCGCGGCACCAGCGAACTGCTCGGAACCACTTGGTGGCCGGCGTCGCGGAAGTAGTCGAGGAATGTCGCGCGGATATCGTTACTGCTGACCATGTCGCTTGCTACCGCAGCCGTGAAACGCCCGCTAGATGGCCACTCTCAGGAGCGCGGCGGCACCGCGAAGATCTGCCCGGGATAGATGCGGTTCGGGTCGCGGATCTGATCGCGGTTGGCCAGGTAAATGACCGTGTAGCGCATGCCCTGGCCGTAACTCTGACGTGCGATCCGCCACAAATTCTGTCCGGGCTGCACCACGGCGCGGCCATCCGCCACACCGTCCGGCGCAGTGGCGGTACGTTGGAACGGCAGTTCGATCCGGCTCAGCACCTTGCCGTCTGGCCCCAACTCATCGACCCGCAGGCGATGGATGCCGGGCGCCACCGGGCTGGCGGGTACGAAAATCCATTGCCCACCGGCGCTGGCCTTCGTGTCGCCGACTGGTTGGTTGTCAACATACACCCGCACCGGTGCATCCGGCTTCGACGACCCGGCGAACCGGATTTCGCCGCTTCCATCATAATCGACCGTGTCCAACCCCAGCTTGCGCGGTGATCCGCCTGCCAGCACGCGCGGCGCATCGGCCCCGTGCGGCAACAGCACGGCGATCGGCGGACCGGCTGGCTCGGCCGCGGCAACCTGCGCCGACGGCACGATGAGGATGACTGAATCGACGCTCGTGCTGCTCGTGCCATCGGCGTTGCGCGCCGACAGCGTCAACTGCCGGCCGCCGGGCTCGAGATGGGTGTCGGGCAGCAGAACGAATTGCCCCTGCGCATCGGCCTTGACCGTGCCGAGGCTGCGCTGCCCCTCATAGACCGTGACGTCGGCTCCAGCTTCGGCGCGCCCGGCGATCACGGCACGGCCTTGCGGCCCGACGCGAACGACGTCGAAGCTCGGCACGGCCGACCGGGGCGTCGTGTCCGGCGGCGTGACGGGCGTCGTCATCTGCGGGGCGCTCGTGGCGACGGCCGGTGCCGGCGAGGCAGACGGCACTGCATCCGGCCATTCAGTGAACGCGACCACGCCGCCGGCCACGCCGAGCAACAGGAAGGCGACCACGAGCAGCCAACTCGACCGCTCACGCCGCGGCGGATCGTTCATCGGTGACATTGTTGTGAAGGCTAAGGCTTGACGCCCCGATCCGCAATCAAACTCGCCTCGTTCACAGCACCACGCGCCGCAATCCCCAAGCCAGTGCCACGGCCACCGCGGCCCCCACGAACGGCGCCAGTATGGCGACCCGCTTACTCAACCGTGGCTGCACCAGCGCAGCGACCAGCGGCGCCGCCAATGCCAGCAGGCACACGATATCGGCCCCGTCGAGATGTCCGCGCGTTGCTCGCCCGCGGGCCAGGTCCGCCCCGGCCAGCACCGCCGCGACCAGCGCGCTCGGTATGGCGGCCGCACTCCCCGACGCCAGCAAGCCGGCCGATGCCGCTGCCAGTACCGCGGCAGTCAACAGCCACCCGACCGGGAATCCGACAACCAGCATCCCGCCCCAGAGCGCGAGCGACAGCGCCATCCCCCGCATCGACTGCTGCCGCACGACCCACGCCACCACTGCGACGAGCAATCCGATGACGATCCAGACCCGCCAGAACTCGCCAGCCACCGCCGCGGACCGCGCCAGCCACCAGCCTACCAACGCCGTCGCCGCGAACCCCAGCCACCGCTCGTTGCGCCCCGCCCGCCAGACCTGCAGCGCCTCGATCGCCGCCACGCCCGCCGCCGGAACCAGCAGCATGCCCGCGCCAAATCCCGGCGACAGCGCGGCCCCGCGCCACCCCGCCACCGGCTCCAGCGCCGCCCATCCCGCCAGGCACGCCAGCGACGCGCCGGTCCGTCCCCATTTCAGGAACCCCTTTTGCGCACCCTTCTGAATACCCTTCTGAGCACCTTTTGGGCCGCCTTTTGGGGCACCCTTCGGCGCGCTCTTCCCGCGGCTCGCCCAACCGATCGCCGCTGCCACGACTAGGGCGAGCAGCGCGGGCCAGTAGAGGAGTATTGTCGCGGTCAGGCTGGCGGGGATCGTCGGCATTCGTGTGACCTTCCCTCGCAGCCCGGCGACCGGCAAGATACCCGGCATGGCCCAGCCGATCCTCCGCCCCCAGGGCGTCCCAAAACCCCGCGTCCCCCTTCTGCTGATGCGGGTCTGGGACGCACCGACACGGCTGTTCCACTGGTCGATCGTCATCCTGATCGCGGTCAGCTACTTCAGCATGAAGTTCGACTACATCCAGGTGCACTACCTGTCCGGCTACACGATGATGACGCTGCTGCTGTTCCGGCTCTGCTGGGGCCTGTTCGGCAGCGAGACCTCACGCTTCCGGCAATTCCTGCGCAGCCCGCTGGAAGGTTTCCGCCACCTCGCCACCTTCACCAAACGCGAGCCGGACACCGAGATTGGCCATAATGCGGCCGGTGGCTGGATGGTGCTGATCATGCTGCTCGTGCTGGCGGTCCAGGTCGGCAGCGGCTTATTCGCCGGCGACCTGGTCGAGGGCGGCGGGCCGTTTGTCGATCAGATCGCCCGAGCGCCGCAGAAGCTGCTGAACAACATTCACGCCATCAACTTCAACATCATCATCGGCGTGATGGTGCTGCACGTCGTGGCCATCCTGGCCTATGCCGCCGTCAAGCGGCATGACCTGGTACGGCCGATGATCACCGGCAAGAAGCGCCTGCCGGCGACGGCCCGCCAGCCCCGTTTCGCCAGCCCGGCCCTCGCCGCACTGTTTCTCGTCGGGGCCGGCGTGTTCGTCTGGATGTTGGTGCGGTTCGCCTGAGCGGGATCAGTCCCGCTCTTTGTAGGCGCGGTGACATGCGCCGCAGGTCTTGCCGACGGCGGCGAACTGCGTGGCAAAGCCGTCCTTGTCGCCGGCTTCTGCCAGGGTGACGAGCTTCTCGGCCTCGGTCTGTAGTGCCTTGGCGTCTTTCGCGTAATCGGCCGGGTCCGACCAGATCGCCGCTTTGGCCTTGGTGCCGCCCGCCGTCTCGGTGCCGACCGGGAACATGGCGGGGATCAACTTGGCCGATGCGACCAGGCCCTTGGCACCGTCCGTGAACGCCTTGACGTCTACCTTCTGTTCGACGCCCGCCTTCATCGCCGCGGTCACGCCGCCTTGCAGGTCCATCACCGATTTACGGATGGCGACGATCTGCTCGGCCGGTAGCGGCACGCTTTGCGCGAAAGATTGTGCGCCGCAGAGCATGGTCAGGGTGGCGCCGAGAATGAGATAACGCATCATCAAGCCCTTTCGAGGGTAGGCACGCAGCGTCGCACAGCCCTCAATTTTTCACCATGATCGGAGTCGCATGAACAGCAGCCCCACCTCTCGTATCCGTTCCGTCGCAGTCTTCTGCGGCTCCCGCTTCGGTAACGACCCGGCCTATCGTGACGCCGCAACCATGCTCGGCGCAGGGATCGCCGCCGCGGGATGGCGGCTGGTGTATGGCGGCGGCCGGGTCGGGCTGATGGGCGTGGTGGCCGATGCCGTACTCGCTGGCGGCGGCAGCGTGTTCGGTGTGATCCCCGACTTCCTGCAGCGCCGCGAGGTCGCCCATGAGGGTGCCGTCGACCTGGTGCGGACCGAGACGATGCACGAGCGCAAGACCATGATGTACGACGCCGCCGATGCCTTCGTCACCATGCCCGGCGGCCTCGGCACGTTCGACGAGACCATCGAGGTCACGACCTGGCGGCAACTCGGCCTGCACGACAAGCCGGTGCTGGTCTGCGACGTCCTCGGCTGGGCACAGCCCTATCTCGCGGCGATGAACGGCGCGATCACCCAGGGCTTCGCCGCCCCCAGCACGGCCGACCTCTACGAGGTGCTGCCGGACGTCAGCTCCGTCCTGGCGCGGCTATCGGCGTTGTCGCTCCCAAGCGCGGGGAGTCCGGAGCGGCTTTGACGGCGGCCTGAACCGGCAATGCCGTCGGCGCCGGCGGGCGCGGACCGGAATCCACCACGATCAGCGTGTTCCCCGCCAGCAGGCTGGGCTCGCGATCGCGGAGCAGCAGCGCGCGGAACCGGATATCGGTTACCGCTGCCCGCTCGTATTCCGAGTCCAACACGCCGTGCAGGTCGAGAAACCTGTTCAGCGTCGCCGGCATGCGGATGCAGCCCTGTGACGCGGGATGCCCGAGCCGCTGCTCGAGCTTGTCCGGATCAGTCGCGTGCAACATGAAGCGGATCGGCGTGCTGTCGGGTTTGCCGACACTCTCGATCCAGCCCTTCTTGGCCACCTGCCAGCCGAAATCCCACACCCGCATGCCCTTGGCGCCGAGCCCGCGGATGCCGTTCTCGTTCAGCGTCCCTTCGGCACGGTAGCCCAGGATCGCGTCCGTGACGTGGAACACGCCGGTCGGCGTGACGTAATGGTCGAAACGCCCGGTCTGCCCGGTCGAAATCGAGCCAGTGCCGATCACGCGCCATGGCTCGTCCGGCATCGCCACGGCGACCATCAGATGCTGCTGCCGCGGATTGCGGTCGACGACCGTGACGAGCTGCGGGCGATCGATCACCGTGCCGCTTTCCGCCAACGCGGCGCGGGCCAGTTCGACCGATTTCTGATCGCGCGCCGGGTCGGCGCGGAGCGACTGCTTCACCTCGGTGCGGAATGCCTGGCGCAGGCGCAACACTTCCACCGTCAGGGCCGGGTCGACCATCGGCTCGACGATCGGCTGTTCGACTGATGGAACGCTCGGCTGGCCGACCAATGGTATGACCGACTGCGCCTGCGCAGCCGAGATGATCAGGAAGGCGGCGAGAGCAGCGGCAGTGCGGAGCGGCATGGGCTCAAGATAGCAACAAACGCACGGCTTGTGGGAAATATGTCACCAGATCCCGCGGCGCTGTTGCAATAATACAGCGCCGCGGTTGGGCGGTCAGTGACCCCGGAGAATCTGACCCAGGAACAGCTGCAACCGGTCGGTCTGCGGGTTCTCGAACATCTCCGTCGGCGGCCCGGCCTCGACGATCTCACCGCGGTCCATGAACACCACCCGGTCGGCGACCTGGCGCGCGAAGCCCATCTCGTGGGTGACGCACACCATCGTCATGCCGTCCTGCGCGAGGCCGACCATGGTGTCGAGCACTTCCTTGATCATCTCCGGGTCAAGCGCCGAGGTAGGCTCATCGAACAGCATGATCTTCGGCTTCATGCACAGCGCCCGCGCGATCGCCACGCGCTGCTGCTGTCCGCCGGAAAGCTGCCCCGGATACTTCTTCGCCTGCTCCGGGATCTTGACCCGCTGCAGGTAGCTCATCGCCAACTCCTCCGCCTCGGCCTTCGGCATCTTGCGCACCCAGATCGGTGCCAGCGTCAGGTTCTCGAGGATCGTCAGATGCGGGAACAGGTTGAAGCTCTGGAACACCATGCCGACCTCGCGGCGAATGGTGTCGAGCGAGCGGGTATCGTCCGTCAACTCGGTGCCGTCGACCACGATCCGGCCTTCCTGGTGCGTCTCCAGCCGGTTGATGCAGCGGATCATGGTGGACTTGCCCGAGCCGGACGGCCCGCACACCACCACTCGCTCGCCCTGCCCGACCGTCATGCTGACGTCGCGCAGCACGTGCATCGCGCCATACCATTTATTGACCTTGTCCAACACGATCGCGGCGGTGTCGGACGGATGCGCCAGCGGGCGCTCGATCGTGTTTGCTTGGCTCATGAAGATGCCCTCCTGGGTTAGCGCCGGACGCTGCGGCTGAGGTCGCGTTCAATCCCGCGGCTGTAGCGGGCCATCACGTAGCAAAAGACGAAGTAGATCGCGGCCAGCACGATGTACATCTCGGTGCTGTAGGCCTGCCACGCCGGCAGGGCCAAGACGCCCTTGCCGGCCAGCAGCAGGTCGAAGATGCCGATGATCAGCACCAGCGACGTGTCCTTGAAGAAGCCGATGAAGGTGTTGACCAGCGGCGGGATCACGATGCGCAGCGCCTGCGGTAGGATGATGAACGTCGTCTTGTGGAAGTAGCTGAGCCCCAGCGCGTCGGCGGCCTCGTACTGGCCGCGCGGCAGCGACTGCAATCCGCCGCGCACGACTTCCGCCAGATAGGCGGCGGCGAACAGGATGAACGCCACCTGTGCGCGGAGCAGCTTGTCCGGGTTCAGGCCAGCCGGCATGAACAGCGGGAACATGACGCTAGCCATGAACAGCAAGGTGATCAACGGCACGCCGCGGATCAGCTCGACATAGACCACGCACAGATACTTCACCGCCGGCATCCCGGTGCTGCGTCGGCCGAGCGCCACCAGAACGGAGAGCGGGAACGCCAACGCCAGGCCGAACGTCGCCAAGATCAGCGTGATCGGCAGCCCGCCCCAGCTATCGGTCGGCACGTAGCTGAGGCCGAGGATCCCGCCCCACATCAGCACGCCGATGATCGCCAGGGTCGCGACCCAGACCAGCAGCAGTTCCTTGCGCCAGAACCGGCGCATGCCCGAGGCGACGTAGAGCCCGATGAACAGTAGCACCACGATCGCCGGGCGCCATTGCTCGTCGAACGGGAAGCGGCCGAACAGCATAATACGGTAGTTGTCGGTCACCACCGCCCAGCAGGCGCCGACACCCTGCACGTTGCGGCAGGCGCTGGTATCGGTCGCGTTGCCCTGGTCCGGCACGTACCAAACCGCGTTCAGGATGCCCCAGTTGAGGAATTTGAGCGCCCAGGTCGCGAGCAGGTAGACGAGCAGGAGCGTCACCACCGTCGACGCGATCGACCCGAACAGGTTCTTGCGCGCCCACCCGATCGGCCCGCTGCTGGCCACCCCCCGGCGGCGCGCGCACGGCCACCGGTGCTGCAGCCATGCCAGCCAGGGACGGGACCGGGTCGCCGGCGCTTTCGGAAATCTGTGCCGTTGTGTGTGACATGCTCAGCGTCCCACCAGCGCGATGCGCGCATTATACCAGTTCATGAAAGCGCTGATCGACAGGCTGATCACGAGATAGACGGCCATGATGGTCGCAATGCCTTCAATCGCCTGGCCGGTCTGGTTTAGGGTCGTGCTCGCGAGCGAGACGATGTCCTGGAACCCGATCGCCACCGCCAGCGAGCTGTTCTTGGTCAGGTTGAGGAACTGGCTCGTCATCGGCGGGATGATCACCCGCAGCGCCTGCGGCAGCACGACCCGGCGCAGCGTCGTGGCGTTCCGTAGGCCGAGCGCCCCGGCTGCTTCCCACTGCCCTTGCGCCACGGCCAGGATGCCGGACCGTACAATCTCGGCGATGTAGGAGGCCGTGTAGATCGACAGGCCGAAGGTCAGCGCGCCGTATTCCGGCGAGATCGAGAAGCCGCCCGCGAAGTTGAACCCGCGCAGCGCGGGTACGTCCGGCGTGAACGGTGCGCCGACGGCCAACCAGGCCAGCAGCGGCAATCCGAGCAGGGAGCCCAAAATCGGCGGCCACACCGTCGGACGCACCCCGGTGGCTTCCTGCTTCTCCGTCGCCTTCCGCCGGATCACGACCGTGCAGACGATCCCGACCGCAAACGCGAGCAAGCACCAGAGATAGCCGTCGGCCCAGTCGATGAACGGGAATTTCAGTCCGCGGTTGGACAGGAACACGCCCGGGATCGGATTGAGCGACTGCCGCGGCCCCGGCAGCCCCTGCATCAGCGTGTACCAGAAGAACAATTGCAGCAGCACGGGGATGTCGCGGATGACCTCGACGTAGACGGCGGCGAGCTTGGCTACGAGCCAATTCTTCGACAAGCGCGCGATTCCGATCAGCGTGCCTAGAATTGTGGCAAAAATGACGCCGACAATAGCGACCCGCAGCGTGTTCAACACGCCGATCAGCAACGCCCAGCTATAGGTGTTCACCGACGGGCTATAGGGCAGCAGGCTCTCGCCGATCGGGATGCCGGCGGTGCGCCCGAGATAGTCGAACCCGGTCGCGATATGCCGTTGTTCCAGGTTCCGGCTCGTATTGGAGGCTAGATACCAGCCGATCAGCACCACCACCCCGATGATCAGTATTTGCCAGACGAGGCTGCGGAATCGGGGATCGGACCAACTGAGTTGGAATTTCTTGCGCGGTGCCTGCCGGGTCGGGGACAGGCGGGGATCGGATGCGGTAACGGACATCGAGACTTCCCTAGAGCGAGGCAACCGCGAGGATTGTTAGAATGGGTCGGAGTCGATCTCCGTTTTGACCAAGATGCATCATCTGTGCCGGGGCGGCCGTGACCGCCCCGGAGTAGCCTTTTGGCTTAGCGCATCGGCGGCGGATACATCATGCCGCCTTTGTTCCACAGGGCGTTGATCCCGCGCGGAATGCCCAACGGCGTGATGTTGCGCTCCCAGATCTCGGAGTAGTTGCCGACCGACTTGACGATGTTGACCGCCCACTTGTTGTCGACGCCCATCGCCTTGCCCAGATCGCCCTCGGCACCCACGAAGCGGCGGATGGTCGGGTCGGTCGAGCTCATCATCTGATCGACGTTCTTCTGCGTGATGCCGCTCTCTTCAGCCTGCAGTAGCGCGATGAAAGACCAGCGCACGAGGTCGAAGTATTTGTCGTCGCCCTTGCGGACCATCAGGCCCAGCGGCTCCTTGCTGATGACTTCCGGCAGCAGGATCAGGTCGTCCTTCTTGGCGCCCTGCTGCGAGCGGAACGCCGCCAGGCCGGACTCGTCGGTCGAGTAGGCGTCGCAGCGTCCGGACAGGAACGCGTTCTGGATCTGGCTGACGTCCTCGATGAGGATCGGCTGGAATTTGAGGTTGTTCTCGCGGAAGTAGTCGGCGATCGCCAGCTCGGTGCTGGTGCCCGGCTGCACGCAGACGGTGGCGCCGTTCAGCTCCTTGACCGACTTCACGTTAAGCGACTTGTTCACCAGGAACCCGGTGCCGTCGTAGAAGTTCACGCCGGCGAACTCGAGCCCCAGGCTCGCTTCGCGACCGAGCGTCCATGTCGTCGAGCGCACCAGCAGGTCGATCTCGCCGGACTGTAACGCGGTGAACCGGTTGGTGGTGTTCAGCGGCACAAAGCGGGTCTTGTTGCCGTCGCCCAGAACCGCCGCCGCAACGGCGCGGCAAGTGTCAGCATCGATGCCCTGCATCACGCCCTTGCTATCCGTCAGCGAGAACCCGGCCACACCGGTCGAAACGCCGCACACGAGCTGACCGCGGGACTTGATGTCGTCGATGGTCTTGGACCCCGTTCCCTGCGCCAAGGCAGGTACGGAGAATGCCGCCAGCGCGCCAAGCAGCGCGGCGCCGGAGAGATAACGCTTCATTAAAAACTCCCGTTCAACTCAGACGTGGGTTGCGGTCCACGGTGGGCTGGACTGTGCGTCGCGCAGAGCAGGAGTGCAATGGGGAGGCGATTAGGCAGCCCGGCGGCGTGAAATTTCCGTCTCATGCCGTGCCAGCCCGGCTTCAGTCACCACGAACCGGGCATCCTGCCGCTCGCAGACGAAGCCCATCGTCGCCAGCCGACGCAGGCACGGCCCGTCCTTCATGCCGTCCGGCCGGCCGATCTCGCCGCATAGCGTGATCCGGTGCAGCGCCGAACGGCAGCACGTCTCCAAATAAGGCTGGTTCCACATGCGCCAGTCCCTAGCACGACGCGTCTCGTTCGGGCAGAGAGCCCCCATGATTCCCGCCCTCGCCTCGTTCGCCACGCCGTTGTTGCGCTGCCTCGACCCGGAACGCTCGCATCGCGTGGCGATCACTGCGCTGCGCCTCGGCCTGGCCGGCGCATCGGGCGCCGACGATCCGCGGCTGGCCATCAGCGCGATGGGCTTGTCGCTGCCCAACCCGATCGGCTTGGCGGCCGGGTTTGACAAGGCAGCGGCGGCGGTGCGCGGCTTGCGCCGGGTCGGCTTCGGCGCGATCGAGACCGGCACAGCGACCCTCCGACCGCAGCCCGGCAACCCCCATCCCCGCGTGTTCCGCCTTGAGGCCGACCGCTCCATCATCAACCGCTACGGCCTCAACAGCGACGGCATCGAGCCCTATGTCGCCAACCTGGCCGTCCGCCGCCGCCTCGGCGTTCCCGTCGGGGCCAATGTCGGCATCAACAAGGACTGCACCGACCCCGAGCGGGATTATGCGCAACTGGTCGCCGCCGTCGCGCCGCATGTCGATTACGTCGCGATCAACGTCTCGTCACCCAACACACCGGGCCTGCGTGACCTGCAGGGCGAGGCCAAGCTGCGCGGCATCCTGGCCGCCATCGCCGAAGCGGTCCCATCCGGGCCGCCGATCGTCCTGAAGCTCGCGCCCGACCTGGATGAGGCCGCGCTGGATGCCGCTCTCGAAACGGCGATCGCCAACGGCGTCCGCGGCGTCATCCTCGGCAACACGACGGTCGAGCGCCCCGCGACGCTGCGCTCGCCCGAGCGGTCCGAGACCGGCGGCCTGTCCGGCCCGCCGCTGATGACGCGCAGCACCAAGCTGCTCGCCCACGCGCATCGCCAGGTCGGCGGCCGGCTGACGCTGATCGGCTGCGGCGGCGTCACCACCGGCCGCGACGTGCTGCGCAAGCTCCGCGCCGGCGCCAGCTTCGTGCAGCTCTACACCGCCTTCGCCTATGACGGCCCCGGCCTACTGGCGCGGATCAAGCGCGAGTTGCTTGCCGCCATGGCCGCCGAGGGCTTCCAAACCGCCGCCGAAGCCGTGGGAACTGCACGATGAAATTCCTCAACGGCTTTGCCGAAATCGCAGGCGACTATGATGGCTTCATTTGCGACCTCTGGGGCGTCGTCCATGACGGCGTCGAGCCGATCGACGGGGCGCCCGAGTGCCTCCGCCAGCTCGAGGCCGCTGGCAAGCGCGTTGTCCTGCTGACCAACGCGCCCCGCCGCTCCAGCGCCATCATCGCCCAACTTCGCAAGATGGGCATCAGCGACACGCATTATGACGGCGTGATGAGCTCCGGCGAGGCAGTGCATCTCATGCTGCGTGACCGGCCGGATGACTGGTATCGCGCGGCCGGCACCAAGATGTTCTATATCGGGCCGGACCGCGACCTAAACGTCGTCACCGGGCTGGACATCACCCGCGTCGAGGACCCGGCCGACGCCACCTTCATCCTCAACACCGGCCCCGACCACCTGGTCGACCCGGCCGCGGCCGCGGAGTGGGACCCGGTGCTCGCGCGCTGTGCCGAGCACCGCCTGCCGATGATCTGCGCCAACCCGGATCTCGAAGTCATCCGCGGCGGCGTCCGCGTGCTCTGCGCCGGCACGCTCGCGGTGCGCTACGGGGAGATGGGCGGCGACGCCCGCATGCTCGGTAAGCCCGACCCGGCCATCTACGGCCCGGTTCTGGACATCCTCGGCCTACCGAAATCACGCGTCCTCGCCGTCGGCGACGCACTCCGCACCGACATCGCCGGCGCGACGGCTACCGGCCTGGACAGCTGCTGGGTCCTCGGCGGCCTGCACGGCGAGGAACTCGCCGGCGAGCAGCAGGCGATCGAGAAGGCTGCCGCGGCGTCCGGATTGGCTCCGGTCGCCACGATCCCGCTCTTCGTCTGGTAGGCTTACTTCTCGACGAACGCCTTTTCGACCACGAACGAGCCCGGCTTGTGGGCGCTGCCTTCCTCGAAGCCGCGATGCTTCAACAGCGCGACCATATCTGACAGGAACACCTCGCTGCCGCACATCATGACCCGGTCGTTCTCCGGCCCCAGCGGCGGCTCGCCGACGTCATCCGTGAGCTTGTTGCTCTCGAACAGGTCGGTGATGCGACCCATGTTCCGGAACGGCTCGCGCGTCACGGTCGGGTAGTAGCTCAGCTTCTCCCGCACCATTTCGCCCAGAAACTCGTCCTGCTGCAGCCCGTCGACCAGTTCCTGCCCGTAGCCAAGCTCGGCGATCAGCCGGCAGCCATGCACCAGCACGACCCGCTCGAACCGCTCGTACATGTCGGGGTCACGGATGATGCTGGCGAACGGCGCCAAGCCGGTGCCGGTCCCCAACAGATACAGCGTGCGCCCGGGGATCAGGCTGTCTTGCACCAGGGTTCCCACCGGCTTGCGACCGACCAAGATCGAGTCGCCGACCTTGATGTTCTGCAACCGTGAGGTCAGCGGCCCTTCGGGGGCCTTGATGCTGAAGAATTCCAGCTGCTCGTCATACACGGCCGACGCCATGCTGTAGGCGCGCAGCAACGGCTTACCCTCGACATGCAGGCCGATCATGGTGAACTGGCCCGCCAGAAAGCGGAACGACGGGTCGCGCGTCGCCGTGAAGCTGAATAGACGGTCGGTCCAGTGCCGGACGGCGGTGACGGTTTCTTGGTTCAGATTGGACATGATTTCGTGCAAATAGAGGCGCCGACGGCATCTCTCAAGCGCTGCATGTGCGAAGGAGACGCGCGCCACCCGCAAAATACGGCTAGAACGCCTCTATGGACGACGCGCTCTTCATCGACCCCCCCGTGCTCGAGACCATCGAGCTCGACCTTCCCGGCCACAGTAGCGGCAAGGTCCGCGAGAACTACGACCTGCCGGACGGCCGCCGGGTCTTGGTGGCGACCGACCGCCTCAGCGCGTTCGACCGCATCCTGGCCGCCATCCCCTACAAGGGCCAAGTCCTCACCCAAACCGCCCGCTACTGGTTCGGGCACACCGGCGACATTTGCCCGAGTTGGGCCACCGACTACCCCGACCCCAACGTGGTCATCGGCCAGCGCCTCGCCATCCTGCCGGTCGAGTTCGTCGTCCGCGGCTACCTAGCCGGCACCACCAGCACCTCGGTCCTGACGCAATACCGCACCGGCGCCCGCACGATGTACGGCATGACCTTTCCCGACGGGATCCGCGACAATCAGGCGCTACCGGCTCCCATCGTCACGCCGACCAGCAAGGCCGAGCAGGGCGCGCATGACGAGCCGCTTTCCCGCGCCGAAATCGTCGAACGTGGCTTGATGAGCGCCACCCAATACGACGCCGTCTGCGCTTACGCGCTGGCCCTGTTCGCTCGCGGTCAGCAGATGGTCGCCGAGCGCGGCCTCATTCTGGCCGACACCAAATACGAGTTCGGCACCACCGCCGACGGCACTGTCGTGCTCGCCGACGAGATCCACACCCCCGACAGCAGCCGCTTCTGGCGCAAGAACAGCTATGTCGAGCGGTTCGAGCGCGGCGAAGCGCCGGAAAGCTTCGACAAGGATTTCGTCCGCGCCTGGGTCGCCGCCCGCTGCGACCCCTACCACGACGATATCCCCGAGATCCCGCAGGAGTTGATCCTGCGCACGTCCCGCCGCTACGCCAAAGCCTACGAGACCATCACCGGCGAGCGGTTCTCACCAACCAAGGAAGATCCGGCCGCCCGCATCCGGGCGAACCTGGCCCAGTTTAAGTAGGCGCACCCGTCCACTCGATCGTGTGCTCGGCCACCGCCGGACGCCGCGGCGTCATCGGCGGGGCCTTGGGCGTCCCCACGAACAGGAACCCGGCCAGCTTGTCGCCGGGCTCCAGCCCCAGCGCCATCATCACGCGCTCGTCATAGGCGTTCGCCCCGCTCAGCCACACCCCGCCATAGCCGAGGCCCTGGAGCGCGTTGAGCATGTTCATCGCCGCCGCGCCCACGGTCATCATCTGCTCGATCTCCGGCACCTTGTGCCCGTGCTGCAGCTTGGCGCCCAACGCGATGATCAGCGGCGTGTTCAGCGCCCGGTTGCGCTGCTTGTCGATCGCCTTCTCCGGCGCGTCCGGCTCGCGTGCCTTCAGCGCATCGATCACGACGCCCGCCCACGCCTCCCGTGCTTCACCGCGGATCAGCACGAACCGCCAGGGTCGCAGCTTGCCGTGATCCGGCGCCCGCAGGCCGGCTTGTATGATCAGGTCGAGGTCGTCGCCGGCAGGCCCGGGCTCGACCAGGTCGGTGACAGAGGCACGGTCGAGCAGCAAGGTCAGATCGGTCATGCCGACCAATGTAGACGCCCCTAAACCGGAAGCAATGTCACAGTACCCAAGCAAGCCCTGGCAGGAATGCCGGAGCGGGCCTATGTCGAACTCCGATGTCGGAGATTTCGTGGATGCGCCTGCGCCCTTTATTGTACACGCTGGCCGCCTTCGCCGCGACCTCGGCCGCTACCTTGTCGGCCTGGGCCGCCGACCCGGTTCCGATGGCCGCCCACCGCGCCGTCTATAAGCTTGCGCTCGACACCTCGCGTGGTGACGTCACCGATGCGTCCGGACAGATGAACTACGAAGTCACCGATGCCTGCGACGGCTGGGCGACCCGGCAACGCCTCGCACTCGATATCGTCAACCGCGACGGCCAGGACATCAATCTCGTCTCGGACTACGCCACTTGGGAAGCCAAAGACGGCCTCTCCATGCGCTTCCGCATGCGCCAGACCACTGACACCGCCGTGACCGATCAGGTCGAAGGCACCGCCACGCTCGACAGCAAGGGCGGCCCCGGTACGGTCCACTACACGGTGCCGGAAGCCAAGGACATGCCGCTTCCGGCCGGGACGCTGTTCTCGATGGCGCATACCGAGGCGATCATCGCCGCTGCCCAGTCCGGCAAGAAGTTCCTCTCCGTCCCGATCTTCGACGGCACCGGCGACAAGGGCGCGCAGGACAGCTTCATCGTCATCGGTAATTGGGGCGCCACCGCCGCCGCGCCCTATCCGGCGTTGGCCAAGCTCGACAGTGGCAAGGTGCACATCTCGTTCTTCGACCGCGACGCCAAACCCTCCAAGGAAAAGCCGTCCGGCAGCCCGGATTACGAGGTCGGCATGACGTATTACGCCAATGGCGTCGCCAACGACCTCCTGATGAACTTCTCCGACTTCACCATGCACGGCACGTTCACCGAATTCACCGAAACGCCCCCGCATTGCTGACCTCTATCGTCACCGGCGCGACTGGGGGCCTTGGTTACGCGACGGCCGAAGGGCTGGTGCGGGCTGGCCACCGGGTCGTGCTGACCGGCCGCAATCCGGAGAAAGGTGAAGCGGCGCTCCAGACGCTCCGCCGCACCGTGCCGTCCGTGACCGCCGAATTCAGGTTGCTCGACGTCTCCAGCCTTCAAGCGGTCGCGGCCTTCTGCGCCGCTTGGTCCGGCCCCCTCGACATCCTCGTCAACAATGCCGGCGTGATGGCATATCCGGAGCGGCGGCTCAGCGTCGACGGTTTCGAGATGCAGTTCGCGACCAATTACCTCGGCCATTTCGCCCTCACTCTGCGGCTGCTGCCTGCGCTGCTGGAGGCCAAGGCGGCTCGCGTGGTGGATGTCAGCAGCCTCGCGCATCGCACTGGCCGCATCGAATTCGACAATCTGAACGGCGAACGCTCCTATTCCGGCTATCGCAGCTACGGGCAGAGTAAGCTCGCGATGCTCCTGTTCGCCCGCGAGCTGCAGCACCGCGGCGAGCAGCGCGGCTGGCCTCTGATGAGCATCGCGGCCCATCCCGGTTGGAGCGCGACGTCGATCGTCTCCAACGGCTTCGGCCCCAGCATGAAGTCGCAGGTCGGCAATTTCCTGTTCCGCCTCGCCGGTCAATCCGTCGACGAAGGCGCCAAGCCGATTCTGTTCGCCGCCCTCGACCGCACCGCCGACCCGGCGCTATATTACGGCCCGGCTAATTTCGGCGAGACCCGCGGCCCCGTCGCCCCCGCCCGCATGATGCCGCAGGCGACCGATGCCGCCGTCGCCGCCCGATTGTTCGACCGCTCCGAACAACTCACCGGCCTCTCGCTCGAGCAGATTGTCGCCGACAAGTAACAAGTCTCGGCTGGAGTAAACGGGCCCGGGACGTTGAGCCTAGCGGCGGTGAAGCGCGTCGTCGTGTCTTTATATACTCGCACCCGCGCCTGATCGCACGGTCCAGCGGGAACGATGACCGTTCCGTGACGTCCGTTGCGGTCGAACCGGCGTCGGATGCTCACGTTGATTACGTCTGGCTGCGTCCATTTCGGCATGGCGGCCGACGGAGATTGTGCATGGCCGACCTCAACCGACGCGGGATGTTGGCCGCTGCCGCTGGCGGACTGACCGCCGCTGCCGCCGCCAAAGCCGAGACGATGCGCCAACCGATCCGTGGTGACGACGGCGCCCCCATTATCGGCCCGGTGAACCCCGCCCGCCAGGCCGAAGAGCCATTCACCACCGCCCCGCCGGCAACCGACCACGGCACCATGCCCAATTTAAAATGGTCGTTCACCGACAGCCACATGCGGCTCGAAGAAGGAGGTTGGGCCCGCCAGGTCACCATCCGCGAACTGCCGGTCTCGAAAGCCATGGCCGGCGTGAACATGCGGCTGAAGGCCAACGTCGCCCGCGAGATGCACTGGCACAAGGAAGCCGAGTGGTCCTACATCATCAAGGGACGCGCCCGGATCACCTCGGTCGACCAGGACGGTCGCACCTTCATCGCCGATTTGGGCGAGGGAGACTTGTGGTATTTCCCCAGCGGCATCCCCCACTCCATCCAAGGGCTCGGAGGCGATGTCGACGGCACCGAGTTCCTGCTCGTCTTCGACGACGGCAGCTTTTCGGAAGATTCGACCTTTCTCATCACCGATTGGCTCGCCCATACGCCCCGCGACGTCCTGGCGAAGAATTTCGGCACGACGGAGGCTGCCCTGGCGAACCTGCCGACGAAGGAGAAGTACATCTTCCCGGCCGCCGCCCCCGCCTCATTCCAGCAGGATAGCATGGGAGGCGCCGGCCCGGTGCCGAACCCCTTCTCGCACCGGATGACCGCCCAAGAGCCGATGCGGATGCCGGGCGGCACCGTGCGCATTACCGATGCCGGCAACTTCCCGGCCTCGAAGACCATCGCCGCCGCCTTGGTCGAGCTCGAGCCCGGCGCCCTGCGCGAGCTGCACTGGCACCCCAATGGCGACGAGTGGCAATACTACCTCGACGGCACCGGCCGGATGACGGTGTTCGGGTCCGAAAGCAAGGCCCGGACGTTCGACTATAGTGCCGGTGACGTCGGTTACGTGCCGTTCGCTATGGGGCACTACATCGAGAACACCGGCACCACGACGCTGCGTTTTCTTGAAGTCTTCCGCAGCGACCGCTTCCAGAGCGTGTCGTTGAACCAGTGGATGAAGTTCACGCCGCCGGAACTGGTGATGTCCCATCTGTCGATCGGCCAGGACGTCCTGAACGGACTGCCTGGCGACCAACGACCGGTGCTCAAAGGCTAGAACATCACTTCTGGGCGATGGCGGCGGACCACGGAGACATGACGTCGCTAATGCCGGTGCGGACGCCGCCTTTGATCTCGATGAGGTTAGGGCAGGCGAAATTGACCGGTAGGACACTGTGCTCGACCACGTCGAGTGCACCGTTCCCGGTCAGCGCAGCCAGCGTATCGGCATGGAGACGCTGATCAGCGTCGGCGCTGACCGGGTCGGAAACGTCGAGGCGGGGGTGATGGGCCGCGGTCTCCGGGTCCATGCCGAAGCCGGCGACGAAGGCGAGCATCTGGGTGACGGAGGCCATGATGCGGCGGCCGCCCGAGGCGCCGGCGGCGAGCACCGGCGTATCGCCGTCGCGGAGGATGATCGGCAGCATGTTGGTGAGCGGACGCTTGCCGGGGGCGATCGAGTTGGGGCGACCGGGCCGGGTGTCGAACCACATGATGCCGTTGTTCATCAATACGCCGGACCCGGGCAGGACGACGCGGCTGCCCATCGAGGAGAGCAGCGTCGTAGTCACGGACACCATGGTGCCCTCGGCGTCGCAGACGGTCAGGTGGGTGGTGCAACTCTCCGCGGCAGCTGGCTCGGCGTCGCCGAGGCCTTGCAGACGCTCGGCGTATGCGGTCTTCAGTGCGGCGGAGAGGCCGGCGAACCAGGCGGCATCGGGCGCATCACCGGTGCAGGGCGGCATCAGGTCGAGCACGCGCGCCATGGTCGGCGCGGCCGTGAGCCCGGCAGGAAGCTGCAGGGTCCGGCCGCAGAACGCCACGTCCTGCGGCGCACCGAGACGGGCCTGGCACGTGCGCAGATCGTCGCGATCGAGGAAACCGTCCATGGCGGCGACGTCGGCCGCGATGCTGGCAGCGACATCCCCTTCATAGAAGTCGCGCAGCCCGGCGGTGGCGAGCCGCTCGAGCGTATCGGGCAGGTTGCCGAGGCGGAATGCGCCGGGATTGCCCTGATAAGGCGGCACCGGAGGTAAGCCGTTCGGCAGGTAAATA
The DNA here is from genome assembly GCA_050954595.1 of Janthinobacterium lividum. Classification (GTDB taxonomy): domain Bacteria; phylum Pseudomonadota; class Alphaproteobacteria; order Acetobacterales; family Acetobacteraceae; genus JAVVHH01. The sequence continues at coordinate 24,086 of JBPBQE010000304.1, forward strand.
CGGGCGCTTTCGGGGTAACGGCGCAGCAGCGCGGCCTGAACGGCAATCTTGAGCGTGGTGAACCAATCCTGCGGCAGGCCGCGCTTGGCTAGAGCCAGCGCGGGGGCGATCAATTCGGCCAGCGGTAGGGTGCCCCAACGCTCGTGCATCAGGGCGTATCCGGCCAGGGCGGAGGGGATGGCAAACGAGAGCGGACCGTGGACGTTGACGTCGCCCTCGACGGCGGGCCAGCCGAACAGGTCGGCCGCGGTGTCGCCGGTCAGGGGGTAGCGGGCCGGGTCGAGGCGGGCGGGCGAGCGGGGGCCGAAATCGACCACCTCGGCGCGGGGCTGGCCGGCGCGGTGGACCATGGCGAAGCCGATGCCGCCGAGGCCGCTGTTCCAGGGCTCCATCGTGGCCAGCGCTAGGGCGGTGCCGATCGCGGCGTCGACCGCGTTGCCGCCGGCGTCGAGGATGGCGACACCGGCCAAGGCGGCGTCGCGGGATTGTGAGACGACCATGCCGCGGCGTCCGGAGGCACCGGGCTTGGTGACATGCCAGTTCTGCGTGAGGTGGGGCGGCGGCGCGTAGGGCATCTCAATCTCCCGGAAAGCGCTGCTTTGGTCCCATGAGCGAGGCTGATTTACAACAGGCGGAGAAGCCAGGACCGGCGGATCGGCTCCGCCGCTCGGCCCAACCTTGTCTCGTCCGACGATCCGCGCCAATGAGGGCCGAAACTAGGAGCGCGGAATGGCCAACCCAATCCGGTATAGCTTTGTCGTGCCGGCGTTCAACGAGGAGGCTTTGCTGCCGTCCTGCCTCAAGGCGATTCAGGCCGAGATCGAGCGATCCGGCTTCGACGCCGAGATCGTCGTGGTCGACAATGCGAGCACGGACGGGACGGCGGCGGTGGCCGGCTCGTTCGCTGGCGTCACGGTGGTGCATGAAGCCCGAAAGGGACTAGTGCAGGCGCGCAAGGCCGGGTTCGAGGCGTCGACGGGCGTGCTGGTGGCCAACATTGATGCCGACACGTTGGTGCCGCCGGGCTGGCTGGACCGGGTGGAGGCGGAGTTCGCCCGCGACCCGGCCCTGGTCGCGGTGAGCGGGCCATACGATTACTATGACGTCCCGTTGCGCATCCGGGCCGCGGCGCGGATGTTCTACGTGGTCGGCTTTGGGACGTATTGCGTCAACCGCTACGTGCTTCGCGTGGGGAGCATGGTGCAAGGCGGCAATTTCGTGATCGACCGGGCCGCCTTGATCCGGGCCGGGGGTTTTGATCCCAGCTTCACCTTCTACGGCGAAGACACCGACATTGCCCGGCGCATGGCCAAGGTCGGCTCGGTCAAATTCACCTGGAGTTTGATGGCGAAATCTTCGGGCCGCCGTCTACAGGGCGATGGGCTGCTGATGACTGGGTTGCGGTATAGCTCGAACTATCTTTGGGCCACGTTCATGCGCAAGCCGTTCACGTCCGCCTGGCAGGATTATCGCTAGGCGGCCTACTGGATACGCATCGCGATGAGGCACGCGGTGACGATCACCACCGCGCTGCACCCGACGAACCCGGCGACACCAAGATAAAAGCTCGTCAGCGGACCGAACGTCCGATGACCGAATAGCTGCTCGGACTGCGGCAATTTGGCCAGCGAGGCCGGAAACTCGGTCCGCGCACCGGTGTGCATCAGGCTAAGACGATTCATGTTAGCCAATCCTCATCGCATGCTCGTCACTGACATCATCGTTTCGCTCGAGACGCCGACGCTGGTGAACGGCCTACTAACCGACACCGCGAGCACCGTCCACAACATAGTGTAAGGCGGTCTAACACGATTTCGTTCTGATGACAAGCATTCGTTAGAGCGGCGTTAACTGACCCACAAGCGATAGACGATAATGTCTGCTCCCGTCGCACCACGAAAAGAATACGAAAACGACACAATTTGGACGTGAAGACCCTCGTGAGGCTCGCTTTATTTTTGCGAACGGTTTCCCCGCTGGAACACGGCAATGGCTGCGAGGAGTGAACGACGGCTGGCCTCGTAATCTCTCCAACCATTTGAACGCTTTAGCAGCGCCGGAACGGAGCGGATGGTGTAGGTGGCCGGGCTGAGGCGAGACGTCACGGCCGACCAAGGGATCGGCATGGAGACGGTGGCACCCGGCCTGGCACGGGGCGAGAACGGTGCCACGGCGGTGGCCAGACGATCGTTGCGTAGATAGTCCAGATAGATACGTCCCTCGCGCGACTTCTTGGACATGTTTACCAGATACTTGTCCGGCGCTTCGGCCGCCATGGCGATACAAACCTCATGAGCGAAATTCTTGGCAGCAGGCCAACCTGCGGCACTGTTCTCGTCATGGGTCAGCGGGGTTACGACATGCAGACCCTTGCCGCCGGTTGTTTTGCAGAACGGCACCAGGCCAAGCGCTTCGAGCCGGCGGCGAAGATCGAGGGCGGCGGTGACGACAGCCGCAAATAAAACGCCGGGCGCCGGATCCAAGTCGAAGACGAGGCGACCGGGCGTACCGGAGTAGCCAGGAAAATTGTTCCAGGGATGCAGTTCGAGCGTGCCGGCTTGAGCGACCGCGGCGAGGGCCTCGATCCGATCGATCTGAACGTATGGCTCGTCATCGCCGTCGATGGTGACGAGAGACAGCAGGTTGGACTGGCCGGGCACCGTGTGACGTTGGAAGAACTTGGTGGCGCCGCCGATGCCGTCGGGGTAGCGCAGCAGGGAGCATGGGCGGCCGGCGATGTGCTCCATCATCAGGGGCCCCACGGCCTCGAGATAGTGGGCGAGGTCGAGCTTGGTGACAGGGGTGCCGTCGGTGCCGGCTTCGGGCCAGAGCGGCTTGTCAGGATGGGTGATGGTAACGCCGAGAATTTTGTTGCCGGTGGTGCTCTTGGAGGGGGCGGGCTTCTCGGGTGCAACGGTGTCGGCGGGCTTGTCGTCGCGGAGACTTTTGAACGCCGCCTGGCGGACGAGGCCTTCGGTGCCCCAGCCAGCGAACTCGATCTCGGCAACGAGGGTCGGCTCGGTCCAATGGATGCCGGCCTGCTTCTTCGGGGCGGTCTTGCCGGTAAAGGGGTTGCGATTCGCTTCGACGACTTTGAGGGCGGGGAGCAGCTTGGCGAGTTTGGCGGCGCCGTATCCAGTGCCGACGCGGCCAAGGTAGATGAACTCGCCGTCGCGATGCGCGCCGACGAGGAGGGAGCGGAAATTGGCCCCGGTCGTGGCCCAGCCGCCGATGACCACCTCGTGGCCGGCGCGGCATTTGGATTTCAGCCAGCCATCGCTGCGACCGGAGATATAGGGCGCGTCGAGCCGTTTGGAAACGATACCCTCCAGATGCATCTGGCAGGCGGATTCGAGCATGGCGTCACCGCCAGTGTCGAAATGCTCGACGAAGCGGAGAGCGGGCGGCGCGCCGTTGAGAAGGGCAGCCAACGCCGCCTTGCGGGCGGAAAGTGGCTCGGGCCGGAGGTCCCGGCCGGTGGCGAAAAGCACGTCGAAGGCGAAGAAAACCAGGCGGTCGAAACGTTCGGCGGACAGGGCGGCCTGGAGGGCGGCAAAGTCGGGGGTGCCGGCACCGTCCAGGACCGTCGCTTCGCCATCGATGATGGCGTCGGGCAACCCGGCCGCCGCAGTAGCCAGGCCGGGAAAGCGGGCGGTCCAGTCCAAGCCGGTGCGCGTCTTGAGCATGGCGCTGCCTGCCTCGATGCGGAGCTGCATGCGGTAGCCGTCGAACTTGATCTCATGGACCCAGCCATCGGCGGCCGGAGGGCGCTCGACCAGGGTGGCGAGTTGCGGTGGGATGAAGTCGGGCATTTCGGCTGCAGGGGCAGCGTGCTTCTTCCTGGGAGTGGCTTTGCGGGCGGCAGGAGCGGCCATGAAGGGTTTGGGGGCGCCGCCGGTACCGGCGGCAATCTCGTCCATGGTGCGGCCAGAGGCGATCGAGGTCTCCTGAGCGATGGCGGACTCGCCCTGTTCTGGCTGGGCGTGGTCGTCCTTGTGCTTGATCAGCAGCCAGTTGGTGCGTTTGCCGCCGGAGCGGTCATTCTTGATGCGGACCAGGACCCAGCTGCCATGCAGCCGGTCACCCTGGAGGGTGAATTTCAGGTCGCCGCTGGCCAGGCCGGCGTCGGCGGTCATGCCCTCCGGTTGCCAGTAGCCTCGGTCCCAGAGCAGGACGGTGCCGCCGCCATACTCGCCTTTCGGGATGCTGCCTTCGAAATCGCCGTAGTCGAGCGGGTGATCCTCGACCTCGACGGCGAGGCGCTTATCCTTGGGGTCGAGCGAGGGGCCGCGGGTGACGGCCCAGGATTTGAACACGCCGTCGAGCTCCAGGCGGAGATCATAGTGCAGCCGGGTGGCCTCGTGCTTCTGGATAACGAAGCGGAGACGGGGGGTGGAGGCGGCCGCGGCCTCGCCGGACGGCTCGCTGGTCTTGGCGAAATTACGCTTGGCCCGGTAGGTCTGAAGCTTCTCCTGGGCCACCGAAGCATCCGCCGAACTGTTGCGGGCGTGTAACGCCCGGGTGCCTCAACTCGTTGCCCAGAACACCATTGCGCCCAGGCCGAGGGTGATGAACGGGGAAACCTTGGTGGTGCTGAGCAGCGCGGTCGAGCCGCCCGCGACGGCCCAGGCGAGCCAGCCGCCATCGGTAGCGCGCAACACGGTCAGCGACGCCGCCAGGATCAGCCCGGCGGCCACCGGGGCGAGGCCGCGCTCGACCGCGCGTTGCCAGGGCCGGCCGCGGTAGCGGGCCCAGAGGCGGGCGAGGCCGTAGAGCAGAACCGAGGACGGCAGAAAAATGGCCAGCGAGGCCACCAGCGCGCCCTGCCAACCGGCAGCCTGGAAGCCGATCAGCGTGACGAGCAGCGAACCGGGGCCAGGCGCGAGGCGGGAAAGCGCGAAATCGGTGACGAACATCTGCTCCGGGATCCAGCCCTGCACGGTGACGGCCTGGCGATGGATCTCGGTAACGATGCCCTGGCCGCCACCGATGGTGGCAAACGAGAGCGGGGCGAAGATGGACGCGATCGCCCAGAGCACGCCGGAGCGCATCAGGCCTCCTTCCAGGCGAGCGCGATGCTGAGCGCGCCAAGGCCGAAGACGACGGGCACCAGCGGCCAATGCAGGATGGCGATGGCGACGAAGGTGGCGGCGACCAGCAGGATCGGGATCAGGCCGGTGGCTGAGCGCCGGGTCGCGCGGATGCCCATGGCGCCAGTCAGGCCGACGCCGGCTGCGGCCACGCCGGTAAGCGCGGCATGCACCCCGGGATGACCGGCGATCTGGGCGAAGCCGACACCGAGGGCGATAAGCAGCAGGCCGGGCGGCACCAGCATGGCGAACGCGCCGACGATCGCGCCGGCGCCGCCATGGAGTTTGTAGCCGAGCCAGATCGACAGGTTCAGCACGTTGACGCCGGGAAACACTTGGCACAGAGCCAGGCCGGTAAGGAATTCGGGCTCCGTCATCCAGCCGCGTTCGTGCACCACCAGGCGCATCATCCAGCCGCTGACGCCGCCACCGAAGCTGGTCAGCCCAATCTTGGCAATTAGCCAGGCGTACTCTGCCAAGCTGCAAGGTGGTTCATACCGACTTGACGGTTCGAGGTCGTTGACGATCACGCTTTTGCGATATTACAACTGTTGATACATGGTCGGTGGGGTCCTTCTACCGGCAACAACAGGCGGAAAACCCGCATGGACACCAAACCTTTTAGCAGCACGGGGCCGTATGGCCACCGGTCGCGGATGCGGGGGCGGTTGCTGGCCGGCGAAGGCGCGCTGGCGGATTACGAGATCCTCGAGATGCTGCTGTTCCTCGGCATCGAGCGCAAGGACACCAAGCCGCTCGCCAAGGGGCTGATCAACCAATTCGGCAGCCTGTCGGGCGCGATCGGCGCCGAACGGACGGCACTGGCGGCGTCCGGGCTGACGCCACGGGCGATTGAGGCACTGGATCTGGTGATCGAGGCGGCGACGTATCTGGCGCGGCCGGAGCTGATCAAGCGCAATGTGCTGGCCGATCATGCGGCGCTGGAACGGCACCTGGATCTGGACGAGCGGACGGCAGCGGCGCCCGGGTTCAGCGCGCTGTTGCTCAACAACCGCAACCAGTTGCTGGGGGAACCGGACTGGCCGGCGGAGATCGCGCCGGTGGAACTGGCGCGCGAGTTGATGCGGCACGCGCTGGATCAGCACGCCACGGCGACGATCCTGCTGCGCAACGCGGGCGGCGCGGCACCGAAGCTCGGGGCGGCGGACCGGGCGCTGCATACCGAAGTTCAGCGGGCGGGAAGCCCGTTGAGCGTCGTGGTGCACGACATGATCGTCGTCGGGCGCGGCGATTGGGTCAGCTTGAAGCAACGCGGACATTGAAGTGGCCGTGGCGACGGGCGCCGGCGGGCGCCGCCGAGGCGGCGCCTGAACCGCAAACGGTGTTCGACGCCTCGATCGACCTGGACCCGGCCTCCGGAGCTACGGCCGAGCGGGTGCGCGCGGCGGTGGCGGCGCTGCCCGGGGCGGGATGGATCAGCGTGAGCCGCATCGGGGGGCCAATCTCGAGGTGCGGGTGTTTGAGGCCGGGTCGGGGTTCGAAGCGGTAGGAGCGGCCTGGGACAGGATCAGGAGCGACATCGAAACGGCGATCCGGTCGGCGACGGGATCGTCGGGCAGCGATGTCGGATGGGGAACACCGGCGCCGATGGCGGCGGGGTTTGCGGAGGCGGCGCCGCAGTTCGGCGGGCAACTGGAGGCGCTGGAGCAGCTGACGGCGCTGGCGGCGGCAACCAAGGCGGCGACGCCGGCGACCAAGGCTTCGACAATTCGGGCCAAGGCGAAGCGGCTCGAGCCGGCGATGCCGCCGCCGGTGCCGATCGCCGCCATTCCAGTCGCCGTTCCGGCTGACGACGATGACGTATTCCGGCTCATGCGGCTGTTGGCGTTGGTATTGCCGGTCGATGGGCGAGATGCGGCGGTAGCAGCCGTGCGGCGGTTCGGCAGCTTCGCCGCCGTGTTGGCCGCCCCGGAGGCGGAGCTGCGGCGGGTGCCGGGCTTCGGGATGCACTGCATCGCGGCGGTCAAGCTGGTGCATGCCGCGGCGATCCGGCATGCGCGCGCCGGGCTGGCGGGACGGCCGGTGCTCGACGATCCGCAGCGGCTGATGGAATACCTCTCGGCGGCGCTGGCGCGGGAGCGGATCGAGCAGTTCCGCATCCTGTTCCTAGATGCCGACGGCATGCTGAAGGCCGACGAGGTGCAGGCGCAAGGCACGGTGAACCACACGCCGGTGTATCCGCGCGAGGTGGTGCGGCGCGCCTTGGCCTTGGGCGCGACCTCGCTGATCCTGGTGCACAATCACCCCAGCGGCGACCCGGCGCCGTCCCGCGACGACATCGAGATGACCAAGCAGGTTCAGCAGGCAGCCGCCGTGCTGCAGATCGGGCTGCGGGATCACGTGATCATCGGCAACGGGCGGTGCCTGAGCTTCCGCGAACAAGGCCTGCTTGGCTGAGCGAAGCCCACACGCCGCCGAACTTTCCACCGGCGCGCGTTTGACGATATACGCTGCCAAGCAGCCCCGCGGCTAAGCGAGACGCACGGCACGATGCCCTGTATAGTGCGGTGCACCAATTCCGAATTCCTGCGGCCGAGGTCCAATGAA
>JBPBQE010000316.1:0-30819 GCA_050954595.1 Janthinobacterium lividum
GCGACGGCAGCAGCACAAGCCCGATCTTGCCCATCCCGCGCTACCGACTATCGTCCCGCCGCATGAGAGTAATCGGCCTCATCAGCGGCACCTCCCTCGACGCCATCGACGTCTGCGCCGCCGACCTAGTGCTGGCCGATGGCATAGTCACCCTCGTGCCGCTCGGACACGACGAGCGCCCCTGGCCCCCGGCCCTGCGTCGCCGCCTCCTTGCCGCCCTTCCCCCAGCCCCCATCACGGTGGCCGACATCTGCCAACTCGACACCGAGAGCGGCCACGCTTTTGCCGACGCCGCCGCCTGGGCCATCGACCACCTTGCCGAGGGTCGCGCCGACCTGGTCGCCTCCCACGGCCAGAATGTCTTCCACTGGATCGAGAATGGCCGTGCCCGCGGCACCCTCCAGCTCGGCCAGCCCGCCTTCATCGCCGAGCGCACCGGCCTTCCCGTCATTTCCGACTTCCGTGCTGCCGACATCGCCGCCGGCGGCCAAGGCGCCCCCCTGGCCAGCACCCTGGACGCCCTCTGGCTGGCGGGTGACACCCCGCGCGCCGCCCTCAACCTCGGCGGCATCGCCAACATCACGGTCGTTGGTGGTGACGGCCTCACCGCCTTCGACACCGGTCCCGCCAACTGCCTCATGGACCTGGAAGCCGTCCGCCAGACCGGCGGCGCCCAATCCAGCGACCTCGACGGCCGCATTGCCAGCACCGGCGCCATCCGCCCTGATCTTCTCGCCCGCCTCCGCGCCGAGCCCTACTTCGCCCTCCCGCCGCCCAAGAGCACCGGCCGCGAATTATTCGACTCCAGCTTCGTTCCCCGTCACAGTGCCGGGCTGCCTGCCATCACCGACGCCGACCTGATGCGGACGCTGCTGGAACTCACCGCCTCCACCGTCGCTGATGCCTGCCGCCGTTCCGGCGTCACGGAGGTGGTGGCCTCCGGCGGCGGCGTGCGCAATCCGGTCCTGATGGCCGCGCTCGCCGCCCATCTCGCCCCGATCGCGCTGACCACCGCCGAAGCCGAAGGCCTGCCCAGCGCCGGCAAGGAGGCCTATCTTTTCGCGCTCCTCGGCTTCCTCACCTGGCACGGTGTTCCCGGCACCGTCCCCGGCGCCACCGGTTCCCACATCCCCCGCATCCTCGGCCGCCTCAGCGTCGGCCACGGCCCGCTTCGCCTGCCCGATCCGGCACCGCCGCCAACTCGGCTTCGCATCGAACGCGTTCCGCGTGTAGCCTCCCGCCCATGACCAACATCCTAATCAAAAACGGCCGCGTCATCGACCCAGCCTCCGCCACTGACGGCATCGCCGACATTGCCATCAGCGACGGCAAGATCATCGCCATCGGCACGGACCTCCCCGGTGCCGAACACACGATCGACGCCACCGGCCTGGTCGTCTCGCCGGGCTTCATCGACCTGCACGCCCACGGCCAATCCATCCCCGCCGACCGCATGCAGGCCTTCGACGGCATCACCACCACGCTCGATCTCGAAGCCGGCGTGATGCCGGTCGCCTCCTGGTACGCCCGCCAGGCCAAACAGGGCCGCATCCTGAACTACGGCGCCTCGACCAACTGGGCCTTCGCCCGTATCGGCGCCATGACCGGCTCCAACGAGGAGTCCTCCCTCGAAGCCTTCGGCCGCGCCATGCGCGATCCCCGCTGGGTCGACAACGTCGCCACCGACCCCGAGGTCGCCGGTATCCTCGATCGCCTCGGCAACGGCCTGAACGAAGGTGCCATCGGCATCGGCATCCTCAACGCCTACGCCCCCGGCGCCGGCGTGCAGGAGCTGACCTCCGTCTGCCAGCTCGCCTTCCAGCACAACGTCCCGACCTTCACCCATGTCGCCTACATGTCCCGCATCGACCCGGAGAGCGCGGCCGAGGCCTATATCCGCCTCATCGGCTACGCCGGCGCCACCGGCTGCCACATGCACATCTGCCACTTCAACAGCTCGTCCAAGCAGGACATCGCCCGCTGCGCCACCCTGATCGAGAAGGCGCAGGCTCAAGGCCTCCCCATCACCTTGGAGTCCTACCCCTACGGCACCGGCTCAACCGTCATCGCCGCCGCCTTCTTCAGCGACCCCGAGTTCGAGGCCCGCTCCGGCACTAGCTTCGACGCTGTTCAGCGCGTCACCGACGGCCACCGCTTCCGCGACCGCGAAGAACTCCTGGCCGCCCAGAAGGAGGACCCGTCCACCCTGGTCCTCTGGCACGTCCTCGACACCGAGCGGAACGACCATCACCGCGACCTGCTCGACCGCGCCGTGCTCTTCCCCGGCAGCGCCATCGCGTCGGACGCCATGCCCTGGACCCTGCCCGACGGCGCCACCTACACCGGCGACGCCTGGCCTCTGCCTGCCGACGCCACCTCGCACCCCCGCTCCGCCGGCTGCTTCACCCGCTTCCTCCGCCACTGGGTCCGCGAACGCAACGCCATCCCCCTGATCGACGCGCTCGCCAAGTGCACGTCGATTCCCGCCGACATCCTCGCCCCCAGCACCCCCGCCATGGCCAGCAAGGGTCGCCTACAGCCCGGCGCTGACGCCGACCTCACGGTGTTCGACTTGGCTACCCTCACTGACCGCGCCGAGTTCACCGCCATGAACCGCCCGTCGGAAGGTGTCCGTCACCTGATCGTCAGCGGCCATCCCGTTATCACTGACGGCACCATGGACACCACCGCCCGGCCCGGCCAACCCGTTCGCCGCCCTCAAACCGCGACTCCGTAAGGATGGGTGAAACCCACCACCGCCCGGCGGCCGTCCCGATCCTCCTGGTCACCGGCTTCCTCGGTGCCGGCAAGACCACCGCGGTCAATCACCTGCTGACCCATGCCGACGGCCGCCGCATCGCGGCCGTGGTCAACGATTTCGGCGCGATCAACATCGATGCCGAACTCATCGCCGACACGGCCGACAACCTCATCAGCCTCGCCAATGGCTGCATCTGCTGCTCGCTGGAAGGCGACCTCCTCCGCACCCTCGCCACCCTGCTCCGCAGAGATCCCCGCCCCGAATACATCGTCATCGAAACCAGCGGCATCGCCGACCCGGCCGACATTGTCCGTAACCTCATGGACCCCGTCATCTGGAAGGAAGCTCCGCTGGAGACCATCCTCTGCATCGCCGACGCCACCACCCCCGTCCTGACCGACGCCTTGGCCAAGAATCAGATTCGCGCCGCCGACATCGTCGCCCTCAGCAAGACCGACCTGGCCGACCCCGCCGAGCTGAAAGCCGCCATCACCGCCCTCAAACCTACCGCCATCATCATCGACGCCCCGAACGGTCAGATCTCCACCGACCTGCTCTTTCCCCCCGACCCCGATCACACTCCCCGCGAGACCAGCCCCCGCCGTCCCACCGCCGATCGCTTCGAGACGCTGAGCTGGACCACCGACGCCCCGCTCTCCCTCCCGCGCCTTCAATCCGCCATCGGCCGCCTCTCCCCCAAGCTGGCCCGCGCCAAAGGCTTCTTCGAGACGGTCGACGACCCCGGCCGTCAGATGCTGCTTCAACTCGCCGCCGGCCGCGCCACCCTTTCCCCCGCCGCCCCACGCCCGCCTGGCGCCCCCCGCACCCGCCTAGTCTTCATCGCCGAACTCGGTACCCTCACCCAATCCGATCTAGACGCCGCCCTGGCGCCCTGCGCTGCCTGATCCCTGCCGCGGCTTCCGCTCCAACACGTCCGGTTCCGGCGCCATCTTGCTGGCCACCTGCAGCAACGCCGCCCGTGACGACACGTCCAACCGGCGGTAGGCCCGCAACAACGCCTCCTCGTCGCCCGCCAACAGCCCGAGCTGCCCCTGATCTTCCGCCAGGAACTCCTCCGGCACCGCCTCGTCCGGGTCCAGCCCGATGAGATAGCCAATCGAGGTCGACAGCGCGTCCGCCAGGCGCACCAGGCGCTTGCCCCGCAGCATCTCCGTCCGCCCATCGAGCACTTTCTCGACGACCTGCGCCGGCATTCCCGCCGCCAAGGCCGCTTCCTCCGCCGTTATTCCGAGCCGGTCTAGCCGGCCCTGAATTCGCTCCCCGAACCCGCTCAAGCGATGCCCAACGTCCGGATCAAGGCAATGCTCATCGCCAAGAGCAGCGCCAGGCTTGCCGTCACCGCCGCGATCACCCGCGGCCCGGCACCCGCCACCGTCTTTAGGTCCGTTCCCAATCCAAGCGCCGCCATCGAGATGATCGTCAGGGTGCTCGCCGTCACCGCCGCCGGCTTCAGCAACACCTCTGGGATCAACCCGGCCGACCGTAGCCCGGCCATCGCCAGGAACCCCACGATGAACCAAGGCAACATCTTATGCAGTGGCAGCTTGCCCGGCTTTGGACGATCCCCCGCCGTCAGGTGTGGGGCCAGCTCATCCGTCTCGTCCCGCATCCGCCGGGTCAGCAACGACAGGCACAACACTACCGGCCCGAGCATCAACACCCGTACTAGCTTCACCAGCGTGCCCATCTGCACCGCCACGGCTCCCATAGGCGCCGCTGCGGCCAGCACCTGCGGCACCGCATACACCGTGAGCCCAGCCAACACGCCGTATTGCAACTCTGTCAGGTGCAGCACCACCGGGAGCAACGGCAGGCCCAGCACCACCAGCACGCCAAGCACCGCCGTGAACGCGATCGATGCCGCCACGTCCTCGCCATCCGCCCCGATGATCGGCGCCACCGCCGCAATTGCCGAGTTGCCGCAGATGGAATTGCCGCATGCCACCAGCAACGCCATCCGATGCGGCAAGCGCAGCGCCCGCCCAATAAAGTAGCTCGCCAAAATTGCGACGACGACGATCCCGGCGATCCCCACGATCAACAGCGGCCCGGCCGCCATGATCATCGCCGCACTGATGGAGGTGCCCAGCAACAACACCGCGATCTCGAGTAATGTCTTCGCACTAAACGCAATGCCCCTGGCCCATCGTGGACCGGGCCGCCACGCCGTCCGCACCGCCGTCCCCACCAGGATCGCCAGCACCAACGCCTCGAGCCACGTCGCCCCGAACGCCGCCGCCTCGATCCGCTCCAGCCCGACCGCGACCGCCGTCACCACCAGGCAAAGCAGCAGCCCGGGCAAGACGCGCCTTGCGAAGCCGATCACGCCTGACGAAGCGACACCTTTAACGACTGTATCAGAGCTCTGCGACATAGGACCTCGGCCAGCGACAGCGCTATCATCGCGGCTCCGGCCGATCAAATCCAACCCTGATCCCGACATTTCCACGCGACGCGACGATGAGCGCAACAGCCGACGAACGACGCCGCTGCGACACACTGCGCTCGAACACTTCAGCATCAAGTCGCACGGTTTGACTAGGAAACGTTTCGTTAAGTTTTCTCGGATAACATCGCTAGGTCAAAAAGAAATCGAATGACTTGGTTCAAAATTTTTCATTGGACCAGGTAAATTCTCAATTCGTCTAATTCAAAATGAGTAACGGTTAGCCAACCATTCTCATTTGAATTGGTGTTATTTCGATGCCCCTCATCGCGTCACTCACCCGGAATGGACGAGCTCAGGCTCGCGCACAAATCCCGACTCACAAGGCAAGCGGTTTAATCACAACCGATCGTCAACTGATTGTCTTCGCATTCGCGTTGGCTGGGCTGTTCTCTCTGCTTCCGCTGGCATTTGTGCAATGGCCGCCGCTGATCGATTATTTGCCTCATCTCAGCCGTGTTTTCATCGAACATAGCCTTTTAACGGATGGTCGCTTCGCGGACCGCTTTACGTGGAACCTACGAGTAGTTCCCAACCTCGGGCTCGATGCCGTGGTCTTGCCGCTGACCCTGCTCGGCATGCCGCTCGACTTGGCCGGCAAGCTCTTTGTGGCCTTGGTGATTCTCCTGAACGGCACCGCGGTGACGTTTCTCCACAAAGCGCTGTTTGGCCGCCTTTCGCCGGTTCCGTTGATCGCCTTCGCGTTCAGCTACACCGAGTTGTTGATTTTCGGATTTCTCACGTCAGAAGTCGCCACCGCTCTCGCTCTGCTCGCTTTCGCGGCATACCTGCGACACCCCATCACAGTTTCTACGCTCCGTTTGCTCACCTTTGTCACCGCTGTCGTGACCGGGCTGTTCTTTGTTCATTTGCTGGGAGCGCTCGTGTTCCTGGGCTTGGTCGCCGCGGATGCAGTTTCCTCGCGCTGGATTGCCCCCGCTCTTTCCCGCCTGGCGCTCGTCTTTCGGCATTCGCTCATCCGCCCCGCCCGCTTGCTCCCCGTCGCGGTCGCAGTGGCGGTCAGCGGGCTGGCATTGCTTGCCCTTCTCTCCCTCGCGCCGCTATCGGCCAGCAACACCGGCGAGGACGCCGCCAGTGCCGCCGACTTTCTCAAGCCTAAGTTCTGGCGTTGGCGGCTGATGATCAATCCGCTGCTGGGCTACGATCCCAAGATCGACCTTCCCATTCTCACCCTTCTTATTTTCGCCCTGGCCGTGTTCTTATTCTACGGCCGGGTCCGGATCGCCGGCACAACGCTCCTGGCCATGGCAGGACTGACCATTGCCTATTTCTTTGTTCCCGTCGGCTGGGGCAGCACCTACTACATTCCCGAGCGCTTTCCCTTCATCCTAATGCTGCTCGGCATCGCCAGTATCGACATCAAATTCAACACGTCCGCTGGGCGCCGGGCTGCGACCTTCGTCATCTTTACACTTGTGTTGGCACGCTCGCTTTCCGCAGTGGCGGCCTGGACTGCTTCAAGCGAAGCCCGCCGCCCCCTTTTAGAAGCGCTCGCTCATACTGGTCCGAGCGACACCGTTTGCCAGTCGCGCAACGCTGCCGACAATATCCACGGCGACGCCATGTTCCCACTGATCAATCTGACTTCGTACGCCACGATCAACAACGGCGCTTTTGCCTATGTATTCGCTCTACAAGATCAAAATCTCATCGCTCCTCGCCCGGAATGGGCATCCGTGCTCAAGCAGATAGAGATCAATAACCGTACCGATCGGAATCCGGTTCGCCCGCTCCCTCAACAGGATCTTACCAATCCGGCAGTGCTCAAGACGTGCACTTTCATGCTGGTCACTCGTCCTGATCTTTACCAACTTGCCTTCCCGAACGTCCTGCAACCGATAGCCTCTGTACCCGGCGCAACCTTCTTCCGCGTCGAACACCGTGCATCGACGCCATTCGCGTCTACGACCGATTGACGGCCGCTTGTCGAATTAGGGTCTCTACTGAGATCAGGACTGTCGAAACTAGCCCCTGAACGCCTGTAATACCGTATTTAATCATCTCTCGAAGCCGGTTAAGCCTCGAACGGAGATACGGTATTTGCCAGGATCGCGGTGGTGCCCCGTACGGGATTCGAACCCGTGTTACAGCCTTGAAAGGGCCGTGTCCTAGGCCTCTAGACGAACGGGACCACGCGGCGTGGGGTTAGCGCGACGGTGCCCGGTCGGTCAAGCGGCAGCGAACTCCCAGCAGCCCGGCGATGCTGGCTGTCAGCATAAATAAGCTCGTCGGTTCCGGCGCGCTCGTGGCCGCCAGCACCCACACGCTCGCATTGATCGACTTAGCCGCATCCGTCAGCCTGAGGTGGAACTCGCCGAAGTTGATGCCGATCACGTTCGCGGCGGCTAAATTCGGCGTCACCGAGGTCTGACTGCCGGACTGCCCCTGAACTCGTAGCCGGGACACCGCGATCGACGGAATGCGCGTGACGATACCGGTCAGATCAGGCCGAGGCTGCGTCCGTGATGAAGAAGCTCGCGCTCGTCACGCCGTTCCATTCCTCCGCCCGCAGATGCCCCGCCACATGCAACGGCCCGCCGCGCCCGAGCAGGGCCGTCTCGATCGGTCCATCGCCGGCGCGGAACATCAGCGCCTTCAACCGACCGCCATCCTCGCCGGTCAGCCACGCCCGGATCGTCCCGGCCTCACGCCCGATACGCTCCGCTCGCACCACGGCGGCGCGCGGCAGCACGAAAGCCGGCTCCTCGTTGCCGTTGCCGAACGGCGACAGGCAGCTCAGATGCTGCGCCAGTTCCACCGTCGCCCCGCCCACAGCAATCGATCCCTCGACTGCCAAATCCGCCCGCGCCGGCAACGCCGCCGCATGCGCCAGCCGCTCGTCCAAGAACTCGTGGAACGCCGACAACCCGTCGGCCGCCGCCGTGAAACCAGCCGCCATCCGGTGCCCACCGCCCGCGCTCAACAGCCCGGCCTGCCGCGCCGCCATCACCGCCTGCCCCAGATCCACCCCGGGCACTGACCGACCGCTCCCCTTGGCCACCCCATCGGCAATCGCCGCCACGCATACCGGCCGGTTCAACCGCTCCTTTAACCGTCCCGCCACGATCCCAACCACGCCGGCATGCCACCCTTCACCCGAGATCAGCAGCGCCGCCCGCCCGGCCCGCGACTGCGCCTCGGCCTGCGCGAGCGCGTCTTCCATCATCCCGGCCTCGACCACCTGCCGGTCACGGTTCGTGCTGTCCAACTGCGCCGCCAGCGTCCGCGCCTCGACCGGGTCGGTCGTCAGCAGCAGCCGCAATCCAAGGCTCGAATCGCTGATCCGTCCCGCGGCATTGATGCGCGGTCCCAGCGCAAATCCGAGCGTCATTGCCGTCGGCACTCCGTTAGCCGACGCCGCTTCCAGCAGTGCGGCGATCCCCGGCCGGGCCCGCCGCGCCATCACTCGCAGCCCCTGCGTCACCAGCGCTCGGTTGAGCCCCTGCAGCGGCATCACGTCACACACAGTGGCCAATGCCACCAGGTCAAGCAGTTCGCGCAAATCCGGCTCCGCCCGCGCCGCGAAGAAGCCGCTGCGGCGCAGCGCCCGCACTGTCGCGATGGCAGCCATGAAGGCGATCGCGGCCGCACAGGAAGACCCCAGGCCGGACGCGCAATCCAAGCGGTTCGGATTCACGGTAGCCAGGATCGGCGGCGGCGGGCCATCGGTGGCGTGATGGTCGAGCACCACCACATCGGCCAGGCCGGCAACGGCGGCCAAGGCGGAGGCGGCGGCCGTGCCACAATCGACGCACACGATCAGCGTGGCGCCCTTGGCCACCAAGCCCAGCAGCGCCGGCGCATTCGGCCCATAGCCCTCGAGCATCCGATCCGGCACATGCGTCAGCACGGTGCCGCCGAATTGCCGCACCAGCAGCGTCACGATCGCCGCACTGCAGGCCCCATCGACGTCGTAGTCACCGAACACGGCAACGGTTTCGCCGGTGCGGATCGCATGGGCGAGACGGTCGGCAGCACTGTCCATGCCGGCCAGCGTCGACGGATCCGGCATCAGCGCGCGCAACGTCGGTTGTAGGAAATGTCCAGCGAGTTCGAGGTCGAGGCCGCGCACGGCCAGCAGGCGCCCGACCAACTCGGGCAGGCCGAGACGCTGCGCGATGCCGAGCGCCACGCGGTCATCGCCGCTGCGCAGCACCCAGCGCCGGCCGGTAAGGCTATGGTCGAGGTTCAAGGCACTTGCACCGTGGACGGATAGGCGACCGCAAAGTTTTCGGCCGAGTCGCGGCGACTCTCATGCTCGATGGTCAGATCGGGTTGTTGGCTATTGAAAAGGCGACGCCCCGCTGCATCGTCAAGGCCCCTCCCCGTCGAGGGAGGGGCGCCGGACTACTCCGGCTGCCAGGTCTTGGTATCGAAGTTATGGTGCGCCTCGATGTATCGAACCGTCCCCGACTTGCTCCGCATCACCATCGAATGCGTATAACCGCCGGTCCCGAACCGCCGCACGCCCTTGAGCAGTGCCCCGCCCGTAACGCCTGTCGCCGCAAACACGACGTTGCCCCGCGCCATCTCCTCGACGCTGTATTTATGCTTCGGGTCCGTGATACCCATCGACCGCGCCCGCGCGATCTGCTCGTCATCCTCGTACATTAGCCGTCCCTGCATCTGCCCGCCGATGCACCGCAGCGCGGCTGCCGCCAGCACGCCCTCCGGCGCGCCGCCGGACCCGACATAGAGATCGACGCCCCCCTCCGGCAGCGCCGCCGCGATCACGCCGGCCACGTCGCCATCCGTCAGCAACATGCATCGCGCGCCCGCTTCCCGGCAGCCCGCCAGCAACTCGGCATGCCTTTCCCGCTCCAGCATGCACACCACGAGGTCGCCGATATCCACCTTCTTGGCCCGCGCCAGGTTGCGCAGGTTCTCCGCCATCGACGCATCCAGGTCGACCACGCCCGGCGGCAACCCGCCGCCGACGGCGATCTTCTGCATGTAGATGTCCGGCGCGTGCAGGAAGTTGCCCTTCTCCGCCAGTGCCACCACCGCCAATGCGTTCGCCGCGCCTTTAGCCGTCAGGTTCGTGCCCTCTAGCGGATCGACGGCGATGTCCATCGCCGGGCCGCCGTATCCGACCTTTTCGCCGATGTACAGCATCGGCGCTTCGTCCATCTCGCCTTCGCCGATCACCACGGTGCCGTCGATCGCCACGCTGTCGAACGCCCGCCGCATCGCCTCCACCGCGGCGCCGTCCGCCTCATTCTTCTTGCCGCGCCCCATCCAGCGCGACGCCGCCAGCGCGCCGGCTTCGGTCACCCGCACGAGTTCCAAGGCAAGGTTACGGTCCGAGGCGATCTCGGTAACGGTCTGGGAAGAGCTCATGGAATGTCCTTACGCGGGTTCGATACGGATCAGCGCCGGATGTTCCAGCACCGCATCGCTTCGTTGAATGTGATCAAGTGCCGCGCGCATGGCGGCCTCGTTGGTCTCGTGCGTCACCAGCACCACCGGCACCGTCTCGCCCGGTGCCCGCCCGCGCTGCAACATGCTCGCCAGGCTGACCCCGGCATCCCGCAGCGCCGCCGCGATGTCGGCGATTACGCCGGGCCGGTCGACGACCATCAGCCGCAGGTAATACGCCCCCTGGTGCACCGACATCGGCACGCTCGGCAGCGCCGCCAGCGCCCGGCCCTCCATGCCCCAGATTGGCGCCGTGCGGCCGCGGGCCATGTCCACCAGATCGGCCACCACCGCGCTCGCGGTCGGCCCGGCCCCGGCCCCCCTGCCCTCGAGCATGATGCGCCCCACCGCATCGCCCTCGGCCACCACTGCGTTGAATACCCCATCCACATGCGCCAACGGATTGGCCAGCGGCACCAGGCACGGATGCACCCGCGTCTCGATCCCCGCCTCCGTGCGCCGGGCCAGGCCGAGCAACTTGATCCGGTAGCCCAACTCGTTGGCCAGCGAGATGTCGACGGCCGAGATTGCCCGAATGCCCTCGACGTGCACGGCGCCAAAATCTACCGGCCGGTTGAACGCCAACGCCGCCAGGATGGCCAGCTTGTGCGCCGCATCAATCCCGTCGACGTCGAAGGACGGATCGGCCTCCGCGTACCCGAGACGCTGTGCATCCGCCAGCACGTCGCCGAAATCCCGCCCCTGCTCGCGCATCACCGTGAGAATGTAGTTGCACGTCCCGTTCAGGATCCCGGCAACCCGGTCGATGCGGTTGCCGGCCAACCCCTCGCGCAACGCCTTGATCACCGGGATACCGCCGGCCACGGCTGCCTCGAACGCCAGCGCCGCGCCGGAGCGTTCCGACGCCGCGGCCAGCGCCGCGCCATGCACGGCCATCAACGCCTTGTTGGCCGTGACCACCGGTCGCCCGGCGATCAGTGCCGCCTCCACCAGCGCCCGCGCCGGCCCGTCGCTGCCGCCGATCAGTTCGACGACCACGTCGACATCGGGATCGTTGGCCAGCGCCGCCGGGTCGTCGTGCCAGCGCATCGTCGATACGTCGACGCCGCGATCCCGCGTCCGGTCCCGTGCTGCAACCGCCGTCACCACGATCGGCCGGCCCGCGCGCGCCGTGATCAGCGCCGCATTGTCATGCAACAGCCGCAACACGCCTGCGCCAACGGTGCCGAGGCCGGCAACGCCGACCTTCAGTGGCGAACTCATCCTGCGACGTCTTCCAGCTGCGACACGTTGGTTTCGCTTTGCAGGAAGCCCTTGATGTTGCGCACCGCCTGCCGCAGTCGATGCGTGTTCTCCACCAGCGCGATACGCACATGGGTGTCGCCGTGCTCGCCGAAGCCGATGCCCGGTGCCACCGCCACCTTGGCGCGGCTCAACAGCAGCTTGCTGAACCCGACGCTGCCGAGGCCCGCATATTTCGGTGGAATTGGCGCCCAGGCGAACATCGACCCCTCCGGGCTCGGCACGTCCCAGCCCGCCGCGTTCAACCCGCTCACTAACACGTCCCGCCGCTCGCGGTACAGCGCCCGCATCTCGTCGACGCAGTCCTGCGGCCCGTTCAGCGCTGCCGTCGCCGCGACCTGGATCGGGGTGAAGGCGCCATAGTCCAGATACGACTTGATCCGCGTCAGAGCCCCGATCAGCCGCGCATTGCCGGCCGCGAACCCCATCCGCCAGCCCGGCATCGAATACGTCTTCGACAGGCTGGTGAACTCCACCGCGATGTCCTTGGCGCCCGGCACCTGCAGGATCGAGGGCGGGATATTGTCGCCGAAATAAATCTCGGCATACGCCAGGTCCGACAGGATGAAGATCTCGTGCTTGCGGCAGAACGCGACGATCTCTTTGTAGAAATCGAGGTCTGCCAGATACGCCGTCGGGTTGCTCGGGAAGTTCACGATCAGCGCCGTCGGCTTTGGCACGCTGTGCCGCACCGCCTGGTCGAGCGCCTGCAGCATCGCCTCGTCCGGCGTGGCAGGAATGCTGCGCACGGAAGCGCCGGCGATGATGAAGCCGAACTGATGGATCGGGTAGGATGGGTTCGGCACCAGGATGGTGTCGCCCGGGCTGGTGATCGCCGCGGCCAGGTTGGCCAGCCCTTCCTTGGACCCCAGCGTCGCCACCACCTCGGTGTCCGGGTTCAGCTTCACGTCGAACCGCCGCTCGTAATATCCGGCCAACGCCTTTCGCAGACCGGGGATGCCCTTGCTGGTCGAATACCGATGCGTCCGCGGGTCCTGCACCGCCTCGATCAGCTTGGCCACGATGTGCGGCGGCGTGCCGCCATCCGGATTGCCCATGCCCAGATCAATGATGTCTTCCCCACCCGAACGGGCGCGGGCTTTGGCCTCGTTCACCTCGGCGAACACATACGGAGGCATACGGCGGATACGGTGGAACTCGTTGCTCATAACCGGGAACTCTTCTCAGGATCCGTAAGGGACGGATATCAGTCTACCAGACGGGCGGTCGCCTCGCGACCCGGCGCCAGCGCCTGCACACGAATCGACTCGCTCGGCACGCCCGCTGCGATCAGCGCCGCCGACATCGCCCCCGTGCGCCGCAACGCTAACGGCAACGCCGCGCCTTGCGCATCCACCGTCGCCGAGCGCGCATCGCCGCCGGCGCTCACCGCGACCGGGCCGCCGGCGCGCCGTGCCGCCAACGCCCGCAACGCGCCATCGGCCGCCTCCGGCAACACCGCCGAACCGGGCAGGAAACTGAACTGCGTTGACGGTCGCGCCCGAACCACCACCGGGGCAGCCTCGACGGTCGGCAAGTTGGGAATGTTCGGCAATGGCGGCGCCGCCTCCGGCACCGGCGGCACCGGTCCGCTCACGACCGGGCCAGCGGATTGCGGCGGTGTCGAGAACGCGGCCGGCGCCGTCGTGTCGTTGGCCGGCGCCGCCTTGACCGCGGCACGCGGCGCCGTCGGAGTCGCGTCGGCCGCCTCGAGCACCATCTTTGATGGCTCGCTATCGCTCGTCGGCGCGGCTGCCGATGTGGATGCCGGCGGAGATGCCGGGGAGGATGCCGGCGAAGATGCGGGCGCAGCCGCGTTCGCGGGCGGCGCTGCCGGCGTCACCGTGGGGTTTGTCACGTTACCGGGTGGCGGAAACACCACCGGATCCTGCGCTGCCAGCAATCGTGCCCGGTCTCGCTGGCCCGCCAGCTGCGCTGCCAGCCCGTTCCGTGTCGCGGCATCCGTCGGCACCGGCTTGGCCGGCACGCGCGACAAATTGGGGTATGGATCGGTGATCCCCGGCGGCGGCGGCCGCTCGTTGGCGATCGGGCCACCCTGCAGCTGATGCCACCAATCCACCGGGTTATCGAGGCTCAGCTTGCTGTCGTAGAAACCTTCGACCCCGCCGCTGCAGCCGCCCAGCCAGAGCAGGCAGCTCGCCCGGAGCAGGCAACCCGCAACTTGTCGCCACGCCGTCCCGTGCATAGATTGGGTGGGCCGAAACGTCCTCATTAAACAAAATCCAATGCGCTCCGCCTCCATAGCCCGGCGGAAGCGTCTCCGGAAAGGAGACATCCTTATGGCCGATGCTACCAAGCCAATGAACCCGACTTACGCCGCCATCAAACCCGCCGACCCGGCGCAACTCACCCGCTCCATGGCCGACATCGCCGAGCGTTCCCAGCGCATTGTCGGCGACTGGTTGAACCGCCAATCGCTCGAGCTACCGAAGATCGACCCCATGAACGTCGGCCAGGCCTTCATGGAGATGACCGCCCAGCTCATGCGCGACCCGGCCAAGCTGGTCCAAGCCCAAATCGGCTTCTGGCAGGACTATATGACGCTCTGGCAGAACACGACCCGCCGCATGATCGGGATCGAGCCGGAGAAGCCGGTGATCGAAGCCGACCCGAAGGACCGCCGCTTCAAGGACGAGGCCTGGAAGGAAAGCGAAGTCTTCGACTTCATCAAGCAATCCTACCTGCTGTCCGCCCGCTACGTGCACGACGTCGTCGGCCAGGTCGACGGCCTCACGCCCAAGACGGCCCAGAAGGTCGACTTCTACTCCCGTCAGTTCATCGACGCGATGAGCCCCACCAACTTCCTGGTGACCAACCCGGAAGTCCTACGCAAGACCGCCGAGACCGGTGGCGAGAACCTGCTCCGTGGGCTCAACAACCTCCTGGGCGACCTCGAGCGCGGCCGCGGCAAGCTCAGCATCAAGATGACCGACACGGAGGCGTTCGAGATCGGCAAGGATATCGGCGTCTCGCCGGGCCAGGTCGTGTTCCAGAACCGCGTCATGCAGCTCATCCAGTATTCGCCGATGACAGAAACGGTGCTCAAGCGTCCGTTGCTGATCATTCCGCCCTGGATCAACAAATTCTACATTCTCGACCTACGGCCCAAGAACAGTCTCGTCCGCTGGGCTACCTCGCAGGGTCACACCGTGTTCATGATCTCCTGGGTCAACCCGGACAAGGAGTTGGCCGACCTCCGCTTCGACGACTACATGCTCGAAGGCGTGTTCACCGCGCTAGACTGCATCGAACGGGCAACCGGCGAGCGCGACGTCAACGCGATCGGCTACTGCCTCGGTGGCACCCTGCTGGCCAGCTCGCTCGCCTACATGGATGCCGTGGATGACAACCGGATCAAATCGGCGACGTTCCTGGTCACCCTGACCGACTTCGAGGAAGCCGGCGAACTCGGCGTCTTCATCGACGAGGAGCAGTTGCGCCTGCTCGAGGACAAAATGGAGAAGCGCGGCTTCCTCAACGGCAGCGAGATGGCCTCGACCTTCAACTCGCTCCGCGCCAACGACCTCATCTGGTCCTTCGTCGTCAGCAACTACCTCATGGGCAACGAGCCGTTTCCGTTCGACCTGCTGTATTGGAACAGCGACAACACCCGCATGCCTGCGGCGATGCACAGCTTCTATCTGCGGCGCATGTATCAGGCCAACCTGCTCTGCGTGCCCAACGGCATCAGCCTCAACGACCAGCCGATCGACCTCGGCCGCATCAAGGTGCCGGCCTACTTCCTGTCCACCCGTGAGGATCACATCACGCCGTGGCGGAGCACTTACCGCGGCACCCAGCTCCTGGGTGGCGAGAACCGCTTCACCCTTTCCGGCAGCGGCCACATCGCCGGCGTCGTCAACGCCCCCGAGGGCGGCAAGTATAGCTACTGGACCAACGAAGCCCTCGCCCCCGACCCGGAAACTTGGCTCGCCTCGGCGACCGAGATCGCCGGCAGCTGGTGGCCGGACTGGCAACGCTGGGTCCTTGCCTTGGACAAGCAGGAATTACCCGCTCGTCATCCGGGCGACCGTAACCTTGCCCCGATCGAGCCGGCCCCAGGCAGCTACGTCAAAGTAAAGTCTTTGGCGTAACGTTTAACCCTTCCTTTACTCCAGCAATTTAGGATCGGAGCTTCACTCCAGGGACTTCCGTCATGCGTTTCAGCGCTGTTCTACCCGCGATCGTCACGGCTTTCGTCACCTTCACCTCGGCCCATGCCGGCCAGCAGGATTTCGCCCTGCACAACCGGACCGGCTACCAGATCGACGAGGTCTACGTGAGCCGTAGTTCCAACCAGAACTGGGGCAACGACGTCATGGGGAACAACGCGCTGGAGGACGGCAACACGGTGAACATCTCGTTCAACGCGCCCGACAACGCCTGCAAGTGGGACATGCACGTCAAGTACAACGACGGCGACGAAGCTACCTGGAATAGCCTGAACCTGTGCAACATCAACAAAGTCACTCTGTTCTGGGACAAGAAGAACCAGAAGACCCGCGCGGTCACGGAGTAGTCGAAGCGGGCTGGAGAGACTAAGCTCTCTCCGGCTACTCCAGGACGATTGAATGGGCTTCGTAAGCGTCACACGATTGAGGCTTCGCTCGATCCGGTTCTTACCCGCTTTTGCAGTTCAGACGACCCGCGCGATGCAGCAGGTCAGAACGGCGGATGGCTTCCGAGACGGCGCCGTCATCGGTGACTTCCACCTAGCGTTCTGGACGCTCACGCTGTGGGATGCACAACCCAGCATGCGGCTTTACATGACCAATGGCGCACACCGTGTCGCGATGCCATCCCTCATGAGATGGTGCGACGAAGCCTCCGTCGTGCACTGGGACACGGATGTCGTCCCTTCATGGGACGAAGCCGATCGTCGGATGCGCACCGAAGGCCGCCCGTCGAAAGTCCTGCATCCTTCCGCCGACCACCTGAGCCTGACCTTTAAGCCCACCAGCCCCCGGTTCAGCGGCCCGATCAGCCGATCTGTTTGAGCCGCTGGCCGAAAACCTGGCCCAGCGCCGCATAGCGCACAGCGATGTCGTCCATCCGCGCCCGCTCGTCGTCCGGTAGGTCGCGCATCTTTCGCGCTGGCCGGCCGCCCCAAAGCTCCCGCTTCGGAATTCGCTTTCCCGGCGTCAGCAACGCGCCGGCCGCCAACATCGCGCCCTCCTCGATCACCGCACCATCCAGCACCGTCGCCCCCATGCCGACAAAGGCGGAGTTCTCCAACCGGCACGCGTGCACCAGCGCCATGTGCCCGATCGTCACGTCCTCGCCGATGTCGAGCGACCATTCCGCGCCGGGGTTCACATGGAGAACCGAGTTGTCCTGCACGTTGGTGCGCGCCCCGATCCGGATGTGATTGGTGTCCCCGCGCAACGTGCAGCCGAACCAGATCGTCACGCCGGCACCGAGCCAAACGTTGCCGATCACCGCCGCATTCGGCGCGACCCAAGCACCAGGCTCGAGAACCGGCGCGACGCCGTCCAGCTCAAACAGCATGGGTGAGCCCGAGCATCAGCCCGATGTTCTGCACCGCCGCGCCCGAGGCACCTTTCCCGAGATTGTCCAACCGCGCCACCAGCACGGCATGGTCGTGGGCATCGTTGCCATAGACCCGCAACTCCATCAGGTCGGTGTCGTTCAGCGCCGTCGGCTCGAGCTTGCCTTCCTTCTCCGCCGGCATCACTCGCACCTGAGAGTGCTTGTCGTAAGCGGCAGCCAGCGCGTCATGCAGCGCCGCGATCCTTGGCCGACCCGGCAAGGTGTCGAGATGCAACGGGATCGACACCAACATGCCCTGCCGCACATGCGTCACCGAGGGCACGAAGATCGGTCGCCGGGTCAAGCCGGTGCACCGCATCACCTCCGGCACATGCTTGTGCTCGAGGCCAAGCGCATAAAGCTCGAACGCCGGGCCCCCTGTCGCCTCGTGCGCCTCGATCATCCCGCGCCCGCCGCCGGAATAGCCGCTCACCGCGTTGATCGTGATCGGATAATCCCGTGGCACCAACCCGGCCTCCACCAACGGCCGCAACAGCGCAATCGCCCCCGTAGGATAGCAACCCGGGTTAGCCACCCGGTCCGCCGCCGCGATCCGCTCAGCCTGACCCGGCGACAGCTCCGCCCAACCATAGATCCATGCCGGGTCGACCCGGTGCGCCGTGCTGGCATCGAGCAGTTTCGGCGCCTCGTTCCCCAGCGTCGCCGCGAGCGCCACGCTTTCCTTGGCGGCGTCGTCCGGCAGGCACAGCACGACGAGGTCTACCGCCCGCATCAGGTCACGCCGCGCGTCCGGGTCCTTGCGGCGCGCCGGATCGATGCTGCGGATCGCCACACCCGGCACATTGGCCAAGCGCTCGCGAATCCCGAGCCCCGTCGTTCCAGCCTCGCCGTCGATGAACACGGTCGCGTCGGTCATGTCGGTCTCACCTCTCAATGGAAGGATCGTCGGTCGTATTAACCCCGAAACGCAAGAGGGGCGGCCCAATGCTGGACCGCCCCTCTCCGAGTTCCGTAGAACGCTGTAAGTTTAGCGCTTGCTGAACTGGAAGCTCCGGCGGGCCTTGGCCTTACCGTACTTCTTTCGCTCGACGACGCGGCTGTCACGGGTGAGGAAGCCGGCAAGCTTCAGCACCGGGCGCAGCTCCGGCTCGTAATAGGTCAGCGCGCGGCTGATCCCGAGACGAACCGCGCCGGCCTGGCCCGAAAGCCCGCCGCCGTTGCAGGTGCACATGACGTCGAACTGGTTATACCGGTCAGTCACCAGGAACGGCTGGGTCAGCAACATCCGCAGCACAGGACGGGCGAAATACTGCCCGACGCGCTTGCCGTTGACGGTGATCTCGCCCTTGCCGGGCTTGACCCAAACGCGAGCGATCGCGTTCTTGCGGCGACCGGTGGCGTAGCTACGGCCCTGCGCGTCGCGCTTCGGCTCACGCTTCGGCGCATCGGTCTGCCCCGGCATCGGGATCGACGACGCGACGGCGAGGTCGCGCAAATCCGCGAGGGTGCGGGTGTTTTCGCTTTCGGACATGCTCAGACCCTCGTGTTCTTGCGGTTCATCGAAGCGACGTCGAGCTTGACCGGCTGCTGCCCGTCATGCGGGTGCGCGGCACCGGCATAGACGTGGAGGTGCCGCATCTGCTCGCGCTGCAACGGACCGCGGGTGATCATCCGCTCGACGGCCTTTTCGAGGACGCGCTCAGGATGCGCACTCTCGAGCCGCTGCTTGATCGACCGGCCCTTGATGCCGCCCGGATAGCCGGTGTGCCAGTAGAAGATCGACTGCTCGGCCTTGTTGCCGGTGACCCGGACCTTCTCGGCGTTGATGACGATGATATTGTCGCCGCAATCGACATGCGGCGTGAACTGCGGCTTGTGCTTGCCGCGCAGACGGCTGGCGATGATGGAGGCAACACGGCCGAGCACGAGGCCCTCCGCGTCGATCAACGTCCAGCCCTTAGAAACCTCGCGGGGTTTGAGCGAGGGGGTGGTCTTCAACATGAACCTGTCCCGAATTGCGAGAAGCGGCGCATATGCGGGATTTTCGATGCTAAGTCAAGCATTTATGGTGTGGTATTATCATACCACACGCCAGCGCCCGTGTCGGACGATGGTGGAGGGGGCTGGATTCGAACCAGCGTAGGCGTACGCCAGCGGATTTACAGTCCGCCCCCTTTAGCCACTCGGGCACCCCTCCGGAGGCGCGCCGGTTACCGCGACACGGGGCATCCTGTCAATCGAGGTCTATCGCCCGATGCGGCGCACCTTCATAAAGGCGCCATGCGAACGAAGACACCAGACCGCTCGGGCGGCTCCGGCTCGGGGCCGGGCAACCGGACGACGAGCGACTCAGCCGGCGAGAAGCGCGCCCCCACCAGCACCGTGCGGCCGCCGCCGCGCGATCGCCATGGCAGCGGTCCACGCCCCAGCCGCCCCCGCGATCCCGCCGACATCAAGCGTGATGAGGCCAAGCGCGCCGAAGCCCGGCGTGCCGCCGCAGCCGCCCGCGCCGAAGCCGCCGCTCGTGTTCCGGCGCCGGCCCCGGTCCGCAGCACCACCTTGCGGGCGCCACAGGCCGAAGCGGCTCCGGTCAGCGCCCCTGCCCCGGCACGCGGCCCCGCCGCACCGCGCGGCACGGTGTGGCTGCACGGCACTCACCCGGTCGAAGCCGCGCTCACCAACCCGGCGCGCCGCCTCAAGCGCCTGCTGCTGACGGAGGATGCTGAAGCCGAACTCGCCACGCGCGTCCCCCAGCCATGGCCGCTCGCCGTTGAACGCGTCGAACGGGTCAAGCTCGATCATCTGCTTGGCCGCGACACCGTGCATCAGGGCGCGGCGCTCCTCGCCGACCTGCTGCCGCCGCCGTCGCTCCAGTCCATGCTCGAGCGGCCCGGCCCGGTCCTGGTGCTCGATCAAGTAACGGACCCGCGCAACATCGGCGCCATGCTGCGCAACGCGGCAGCCTTCGGCGCTGCCGGCGTCATCACCCAGGATCGCAACTCTCCGGAGGAAACCGGCGTCATGGCGCGCGCCGCCTCCGGTGCGCTCGAACGCATCCCGTTGGTGCGTGCCATCAACCTGGCGCGCACGCTGGCGGCCTTGAAGGCGGCCGGCCTGTGGGTGATCGGGCTGGACGCCAGCGGTGCCGCCCTGCGTGGCGATGCGTTGCGGGAGCGCCGGGTCGCATTAGTGCTGGGCGCGGAGGGCGCCGGCCTGCGACGGCTCACGCGCGAGACGTGCGACGAACTCGCCGGGCTGCCGATGCCCGGCGGCATGGAAAGCCTCAACGTCTCGGCCGCTTCCGCCGTGGCGTTGTATGAGGTGAGCCGACCCGCATGATCGCGGGCCAGGTCGCCGCCAGCTTGCTCGCGGCCCGCCGCGCGCGGCCGCGTATCCCCTTGGGCGAGCTTGCCGGCCACCCGCATACGATGGCCGAGGGTGTCGCGGCACAGGTGGCGTTGGCCGGCCTCCTTGGCGCGTCCGATCCGCCAGGCTTCAAGATCGGCGCGACCGCGGCGGCGATGCAGGCTTATCTCGGCCTTGCCGGTCCAGCCGCCGGCTTCATGCCGGAAGCCAGTTTGCACGGCACGGGCAGCACTCTGTCCTGGGACCGTTTCTTCCGGCCCGGCGCCGAATGCGAGATTGCCGTCCAACTCGGCAGTGACCTACCGCCGGAACCCTGCACCCCGGCGGCGGCGCGCGCTGCGACCGAGGCCGTCATGCCTGCGATCGAGATTGTGGAGAACCGTTACGAGGACCTGTCCACCTTTGGCGCGTCGGCGCTGATCGCCGACCAGGTGTTTCACGGCGTGGCGATCCTCGGCGAACCCTGCGTCCGCTGGCGGGACATCGATCTCGCCGCCGTTCATGGCCGCTTGTCGGTGGATGGTGCCGTGCGGGGTCAGGGCACCGGGCGGGAACTGCTCGGCGGGCCGTTCGAGGCGCTGGCCTGGCTCGCCGGCTCGGCCGAGGCCGCCGCGTTCGGCGGCTTGCGAGCCGGACAGATCATTATGCTCGGCAGCGTATGCACACCGGTATGGCTGGATGCCCCAGGACGCATCGAAGTGTCGTTCGACGACCTCGGAGTCGTCCGAGTGGATCTACTTTCGCCAACGCCGTAATGGCTTGTTAACAAAGGCACGGTAAGTTGTATTCGGCCGCGCGATCCTGCGGATTGATTTATCGCCAGAACGGCATTCCGGGCACCTACCCATGACCGATTGGCACACGATTTCCGAACCGCTGCAGCTTCAGCTCGCGCAGGAAGCTCTGCGCCAAGCGTCTTCCAGCATCGCCGCCTATGCCGAAGCGTTGGCCGAGGAGATGGAGGCGGGCTTCATGTCTGATCGCGGTGGCAACGAGGCCTTGCGGCTGTTCGCCACTCTGGTGCGATCCGTCCATGCGCCCGAGCAGATGACCGCCGGCCACGCCTAAGCCGGCCCGCCTGATCAGGCGATCGGGCGAACGCTCCAGCTGAACAAGCGTGTCTCTCCCGGTGCCACCAGCATGCCGCCGGGTTTGTCGCGGAAATCTCCATCCCAGCCCGCCGGGCTGGAGTAGCCGTGCCAGGGCTCGATGCAAATGAAGTCGCCGCCAGGCTTCTGCCAAAGACCGAGCTGCGGGAAGCCGTCCCAACGAAACTCCAACCCGCCGCCAGGGCCGACATAGCGAACCGCTCGGCTGCGCGGCTCGAGCATGATGATCGCATCCGCCAGGAACAACTTCGGATCGAGCGGCAGGACGCGCCCGCCGACCGGGCTCGGCAGCCCGGCGGGATCGAGCAACCCGTCCGTCAGGCGATGGATGGGTGCCGGCTCGTCGGCGTCGAATTCGAGCCGGTAGTCGGTCTGCACCCCGTCGTGCAGCGGCCAACGAAATGCCGGATGCGCGCCCAATGATGCCGGCAGCATGTCGGTTCCCCCATTGGTCAGCGCATACTCGACCCGGAGCGCTCCGTCCTTGATGACATAGGTCAACACGAGGCGGAACCGGAACGGATACACCGCCCGCGTCGTCTCATCGTCGCGAAGCTCAAGGCTGCAACGTGTCGCCGTCCGCTCGCGCCACTCGAACCGCCGGCGGCGCGCGAAGCCGTGCCGTGTCAGCGCGTATGCCTGGTCGTCGAAGCGGATCTGATCGCTTGCAACCTGGCCGACGATCGGGAACAGCACCGGCGAATGGTTCGGCCATACCGGCCCTGCATCCCAGAGCAGGTCCCGCCCCGCTTCATCCTGCAGCGCGCACAGCTCGGCCCCGTCCGCTTTAATTGTCGCGCTAATCGCGCCGGCGATCCGCCACTGCTCCACCATCGAAATCCCTCGTCCAGCCCGGGTATCTCGCACGAGACACCCGGGCCGGTCGACGGTCACTCAGCCATTGGTCGACTGCTTGCCGGGGATCGCCACGTAGTGCGACTGCCCTTCCCGCAGGACCCGCAGTGCTACGGTCTTGCCCTCGTGCCGCGCCGAGCGGATCGCCTTGACCGCGTCCTCCGGCGAGCCGACCGACTTGGTGCCGACGCTCACCAGCACGTCACCCTCGCGCAACCCGGCGAGCTGCGCCGGCGAGTTCGGCTTGATGTCGGCGATCACCGCCCCGTTGATGCCTTCCGCCAGGTTGAGCTGGCCCCGCACCTCGGGCGATAGCGGCGCCAGCGCGACTCCGATCTGCTCCGCGCTGGGCGCCGTATCCTGCTGCGCCGCCGTCTTGTCGTCCGGCAGCGTGGCGATCGTCACCGTGACCGGCGTGTCGTGCCCGTCGCGCAGGATGTCGAGCTTGGCGCTGTCACCGGGCTTGATGTCGGCCACGGTGCGGGCAAGTTCGCCCGGGTTGGTGATCTGGTGGTCGCCCACGGACTGGATCACGTCGCCATCCCGCACGCCGGCCTTGGCCGCCGGGCTGTTCGGCTGGACGCTGGCGACCAGGGCGCCATGGGTGTCGGCATCCATGCCGAGCCCGGTGGCAATGTCGGCGGTCAGCGGCTGCGACTCGACGCCCATGTAGCCGCGGGTCACGTGCCCGTCGGCGATGAGCTGATCGACGACGTTCTTGACCAGGCTGCTCGGGATGGCGAAGCCGATGCCGATGCTGCCGCCGCTCGGCGACAGGATCGCGGTGTTGACGCCGATCACCTTGCCGTCCTGCGTGAACAGCGGGCCGCCTGAGTTGCCCTGGTTGATGGCCGCGTCGATCTGCAGGAACTGGTCGTAGGGGCCAGCGCCGATGTCGCGGCCGAGGGCCGAGATGATGCCCGCCGTCGCGGTGCCGCCGAGGCCAAACGGATTGCCGACCGCGACGACCCACTCGCCGGGGCGGACATGGTCGGAGTCGCCGAGCTTGAGCGCCGGCAGCGGATGATTGGCGCTCACCTTGAGCACGGCCAGGTCGGTACGCGGATCGTGCCCGACCAGCTTGGCCGGCAGTTCGGTGCCGTCATCGAACTTGATGCTGAACTCATTGCCGGCGGAGGCAACATGGTTGTTGGTGACGATGGTGCCATCGGAGTTGACGATAAAGCCGGAGCCGCGGGCCTCGCGTGGGCTGCCTTCCTGCTTGACGGTGATGGACACCACGGCCGGGCGCACTTCGGCGACAAGGTCCGCGAAATCCGGCAGCGGGTGGGCCAAGCCGGATGGCTGGATGGTCTGCGGCGTGACGGCGGCGCTTTGGGCGTAGCCGGTGGCGACACCCAGGCCGCCGAGCGCGGTGCCGGCGAGCAGCGCCGCAACGAGGGCGGCGCGGGTGCTGACCAAGAGTGATTTCTTTTGCTGCATGTGAGCCTCTATCCTGAGCGGACCCAGCCGCCGGTTTCGATAGGCTTCACATAGGTGGAGTCTCCCTACAGGCTGATGTCCAAGGAATGAATTCGCATTCATCCGGCGCTTGACCTAATGCGCGTATATGCATCTAATTCGTTTCGGCATCTCAGGAAACGCTTCATGCTCGCACATCTGGTCGCTCCGCTTCTGGCCCGGCGCGGCATCCATTACGGATGGGTGATGGCGGCAGTGACCTTCCTGGTCATGCTGTCGACCTCCGCGGCGCTCGGCGTGCCCGGCGTGATGCTGCTGCCGCTTCACACCGAGTTCGGCTGGCCCGTTGCCGCTATCTCGGGCGCGCTGGCACTGCGCCTGTTACTTTTCGGCGGCATGGCACCGTTCGCGGCGACCATCCTGCTGCGCTACGGCTACCGTGCGACCGTGACGACGGCGATCGTGCTGATCAGCCTCGGCCTGGCGGCGGCGACGCAGATCCGGGAGCCCTGGATGCTGTGGGTGACCTGGGGCTTCGTGCTCGGCCTCGGCTCCGGCCTGACCGCGATGGTACTGGGCGCCACCGTGGCGAATCGCTGGTTCGCCGAACGCCGCGGGCTCGTGATGGGTTTGCTGGGGGCCAGCTCGGCCACCGGACAGCTCGCGATCATGCCGCTGGCCGCCTACCTGGCCGAACACATCGGCTGGCGGTTGGCGGCGGTGCCGTCCATCGCGGCCTGCCTCGTCGCCGGCACGCTGGCGCTTCTCCTTGGCCGCAACGACCCAGCCGAACTCGGCCTCGCGCCCTATGGCTCCAACAGCGCGCCCGTCCTGGTCGCTAAACCGGCCGGCAACCCGCTGGTCGCGACGTTCAGCGCATTGCGGGAAGCCGCCGGAATGCCGGTGTTCTGGATCCTCGCCGGGTCGTTCTTCATCTGCGGCCTCAGCACCAATGGGCTGATCCAGACGCATTTCATCCCGCTCTGCCACGATTTCGGCATCGGCGAGGTGCAGGCGGCGTCTGTGCTGGCGATGATGGGCGCGTTCGACTTCGTCGGCACCGTTGCCTCGGGTTGGCTCTCCGATCGCTATGACAATCGGTGGCTGCTGTTCTGGTATTACGGCCTGCGCGGCTTGTCGCTGATGGCCCTGCCCTTCACCGATTTCTCGTTCTACGGCCTGTCGCTATTTGCCGTGTTCTACGGCCTGGACTGGATCGCGACGGTGCCGCCGACGGTTAAGCTGTCGACCAAGGCGTTCGGGCGCGACAAGGGGCCGCTGATTTTCGGCTGGGTGTTCGCCGCCCACCAGCTCGGCGCGGCCACCGCGGCGCTCTCGGCCGGCATCTCGCGCGACGTGCTGTCGAGCTACCTGCCGGCCTTCTATGCAGCCGGCGTTGCCTGCCTCTTCGCGGCGGTCGCGGTGCTGTTCGCCCGCGTGCGACAGACGGCGACACCCATGCTCGCGGCCGGCGACTAGCGGGACAGGCGCTCCAGCCCGCGGGCGCCGACCCCGGCGAGCAGACCCCAGAACGCGCCGCCGACGCCCAGCAACGTGACGTTGGAGGCGGTGACCAGGAAGGCGAGCACTGCGGCGAACCGCTCGTCCTCCTGGTGCAAGGCGCTGGCCAGCGCACCGGTGAGCGGCCCGAGCAACGCGATCCCGGCGACGGCGGCGATGAGGATGGGCGGCAGCGCCACGAGCGCGGTAGTAAGCGCTGCGCCGCCTAGCGCCAGCACCAAGTAGCACGCGCAGAAAATGGGGCCGCAGAGATAGCGCTTGGCCGGGTCGGGATGCGTGTCCGGCCCGGTGCAGATGGATGCCGTGACGCTGGACAGGTTGATCGAATAACCGCCGAACGGCGCGAGCAGCAACGTCGTCAGCCCGGTCGCGACGAAGCAGGCGCTGACCGGCGGCGTGTAGCCGGAGATGCGCAACACAGCCGTGCCGGAGATCTGCTGCGTCGCCATGGTCACCAGGAAGAGCGGAATACCGAGGCTGACCAGCGTCGCCAGCGAGAACTCCGGCGGCATCCAGGCGATCTGGGGCAGCGATAGCGAGACCGACGGCAACGCGTATCCCTCAAGCCAGGCCAGCGGCAGCGCGATGACGATGACGATCAACGGTGCCGACGCGCGGTGCACCATCCGCGCCAGCAGGAACACCCCGACCAACGGCAGCACCAGCCCCGGCGCGGTCTCGGCACCGATGAACAGCCCGAGCGCGAAGCGCAGCAGCAGCCCGGCCAGCATCCCGCCCGCAATCGATGCCGGCAGCCGTGCGATGAGTGACCCCAGCGCGGGCACCACGCCCGCGAGCACCGTCAGCACGGCCGCGAACATGAACGCGCTCACCGCGTGACCCATCGTGGTGCCGTCCGGCGCCGCGATGATGAGCAGCGCACCTGCCAGCGACCATGCGGTCATGATCGGCATCCGGTAACGCATGCACAGGTAGGCGGTGCTCAACCCCATCCCGACGCACAGGGTGAACACCCATGACGACGTCTGCGCCGGCGTCGCACCGAGGTGCCGCGTTGCGTCGACGATGATGGCGATCGTGCTGCCGAAGCCGACCAGGGCCGCCACGAGCGCGGACGCGATGACCGAAAAACGCAATGTTGTTCCCTCCAAGGACATTGTGACGGCGCAGCGATTGACCGTCACCCCTCGGGGCGTGCAGTGCAGCCCCATGCTGCTGCGGCGCGTCGCTTCTTGGTTCGAGACCCTCATTCCCGCGACCGGCCCCGTCCCCCAGGCGACGCCGCCGGATGGGACAGGGGCGTTCTTCTGGTACTTCGCCCGGCAGGCCCGCGGCGTGCTGGTGGCGCTCATGGTGATCGGCATGTTCACCGCGGCGGCCGACTTGCTGATCCCGGTATGCATCGGCCGGATCGCCGGGTTGGTAGCGAACCACTCGCGCGACACGTTGCTGCGCGACGAGGGGGGCCAGTTGCTGGCGATGGCCGGGCTGATCCTGGTGGCCCGGCCGGCCGCCCTGGTGATCGAGTTCCTCCTCACCAACCAGTCCATTCAGCCGTCGCTGTCGAACCGCATCCGCTGGCAGAGCCATTTCCACGTGGTCCGCCAGAGCTGGACATTCTTCCAGAACGACTTCGCCGGCCGCATCGCCAACCGCGTGATCCAGACAGGCCCGGCGTTACGCGACGTGCTGACGGTCGGCATCGATGCCGTCTGGTACATCGTGCTCTACGGCGGCAGCTCGATCGTCCTGC
Organism: Janthinobacterium lividum; assembly: GCA_050954595.1. Classification (GTDB taxonomy): domain Bacteria; phylum Pseudomonadota; class Alphaproteobacteria; order Acetobacterales; family Acetobacteraceae; genus JAVVHH01. The sequence continues at coordinate 27,450 of JBPBQE010000316.1, forward strand.
TCGGCGCCGTCGATTGGCGGCTCGCCATGCCGATCGCGGCCTGGTTCGTGCTGTATTGGTTGCTGCTGCGTACGATGGTGCCGCGGATGCGGGAACGCTCGCGCGCCAACAGCGAGGCGCGGTCGCTGCTGACCGGCCGCGTGGTCGACAGCTACACCAACATCCTCACCGTCAAGCTGTTCGCCCGCGCCGAGGAGGAGGACGGCTTCGTTCGCGACGCGCTGGAGGCGCATACCACCACGTTCCGCGCGCAGACCCGTGCGATCACAGCCCTGACCGGCGGCCTGGCCGTGATCAACGCCCTGCTGCTCGCCGCCACCGGCGCGGTGGCGCTGTATCTCTGGCGGCAGGGCGAGATCGAGGTCGCCACCGTGGCCACAGCACTGCCGCTGGCCTTCCAGATCACCAACATGGCCGGCTGGGTCGCGCGCAGCATCACCGGCATCTTCGAGAATTTGGGCCAGGTGCAGGACGGCATGCGCAGCCTCGCCGTGCCGCAGCAAATGCCGGACGCCCCGGGCGCGCAGCCGCTTCGCCTGGCCGGCGGTCGCATCGAATTCGAGCAGGTCGGCTTCGGCTACGGCACCACCCGCGGCGTGTTGCACGACATCGATCTCGACATCCGGCCCGGCGAGCGCATCGGCCTCGTCGGCCGCTCTGGCGCTGGCAAGTCGACGCTGGTCAACCTCCTGCTCGGCTTCCACCGCCCCGCCTCCGGCCGCATCGTGATCGACGGCCAGGATATCGCCGGCGTCACGCAGGAAAGCTTACGGGCGCAGATCGCCATGGTGACGCAGGACACGTCGCTGCTGCATCGCTCGATTCGCGACAACATCCGCTACGGCCGACCCGGTGCCTCCGATGCCGAAGTCGAAGCCGCCGCCCGCCGCGCAGAGGCGCACGAGTTCATCGAGGCGCTCGAGGACTGGAATGGCCGCACCGGCTACGACGCCCAGGTCGGCGAGCGCGGCGTCAAGCTGTCCGGCGGGCAGCGGCAGCGCATTGCCATCGCCCGCGTCATCTTGAAGGATGCGCCGATCCTGGTGCTGGACGAAGCCACCTCCGCGCTCGACAGCGAAGTCGAAGCCGCGATCCAGGAGCAGCTCGATGCGCTCATGCAAGGCCGCACCGTGATCGCGATCGCGCATCGGCTATCCACGATCGCGCAGATGGATCGATTGGTGATGCTGGATGCCGGCCGGGTGATCGAGCAAGGAACCCACCAGGCGCTACTGGCGGCAGGCGGGGCCTATGCCCGCGCCTGGGAGCGGCAGTCCGGCGGGTTCATCGCAAGCTGACTGTTACCGGGCCACGCCACGGATGGAGGCGGGTTGACCGGGAAGCGTGATCGGCAAGCCGTGCGGCTGCAGGGTGTTGTGGGTAATGCTGAACACCTGCAACGTCTTGTCAATGTAGTTGCCGATATAGACGTACCGGCTGTCGCGGCTAAAGGCGATGCCTTCCGGCAAGGCGCCAAGAACCTGCCGGTCCTTGACGGCCAGCGTACCGTCGGGCGCCAGGGTCGCCAGCACGGCCTGGCCGTGTCGACCGTAGAAATAGTCAGCGCTCATGCTGCCGGTGCCGAGCAGCAGCGGGGTGACGAAATATTTGCCGTCCGGAGAAATCGCCATGCCTTCGGGGCCGGACCCGGCCGTGGTGATCGCCGTCACGTGCGGGTGCGGCCCGGTGATGGCGATGGTGGTCAGCGGATCCGCGTTGTCCTTGCCGCCGCCGGTGCTGCCGACGATGGCGAACTTGCCGTCCGGCGTGATGTCCACGTTGTAGGGGTTTGCGCCGACCGGGATGTCGGCGGTCTTGTCGTAGGTCACAGTCTGTCTATCAATGGCGAGCACGCCCACTTTGTTGGCGACGTTCATGGCTACCAGCGCGCGCTTGCCGTCGGGCGCGATGGCGACGGCAGCGGCTTCTTGGCCAAGATCGACGTCGGCAAGGTGTTTGACCGTGGTGCCATCGATAGAGACGACGGACACGCTCTTGCCCGCGCGGTTGGCGATCAGGACGAGTTTGCCGTCATGGCTGATTGCCAGGCCGGAGGGCTGCTTGCCGACGCTCACGGTGTCGAGCAGCTTGGGCGGCTTGGCATCGAGATCGACGACGAACAATTTGTCGTCCGGGGTGGCCTTCCAGCCGCTGCTGTCGGCGGTATGGACGACCGAGTTGGCGAGCAGGCCGAGGCGGCCATTGGGCGTGATCTGCAAGTTGGTGGGCGGCCCCAGCAGCGAGTTGGCAAGCTCGAGGGTGGCGCGGATCTTGGGTAGGCCGGGGTTGGAGATATCGAGCACGAGCAGCTTGTCGGTGCCGGGCTGGACGTTGGTCTGGCCCTTATCCGTGTAGGCGACCTTGCTGTCGATCCCGACGAGGATGTCGTTCGGCCCGGCGAGTGCGGGCGCAACCATCGCGAGCGTTGCCGCGAGAACGTGCGATTTCATGATGTTTCCCCGATTTTTCGGGAAGGCTAGTAGGCTGCAAGCGCTGCGACAAGGTTCGGAGAAGACGTGTTGGTGATTCCTATCGGTCTGGTGTTGATCGTCGTCGTCCTGGGGGTCACTGGCGTTCGGGTGGCGGCGGAATACGAACGTGGCGTTGTATTCCGGCTCGGCCGCTTCGTTGGGCTACGGGGACCGGGTTTGTATTGGCTGATCCCGTTCGGCGTCGAGCGTGCGGTGCGGGTCGATCTGCGCACCCGCACCGTCGAGGCTGAGCAGCAGCAGACGATCACGCGCGACAGCGTGACCATTCGGGTCAACGCGGTGATCTGGTACAAGACGACGGATGCCGCGCGGAGCGTGATCGCGGTGGAGGACGTGCGGATTGCCGTCTATCAGTTGGCGCTGACGAGCTTGCGCAACATAATCGGACAGCACGATCTCGATGAGGTCCTGCAGCAACGCACGGCCATCAACGACCTGCTGCGCGGCAACATCTCCTTGTCGACCGCGCCCTGGGGCGTTGAGATCGAGCGGTTCGAGATGAAGGACGTCGAGCTGCCGCAGGAGATGCAGCAGGTAATGGCGATGCAAGCGGAGGCAATCCGCGAGAAGCGCGCCAGGTTGATCAAAGCCGATGCTGAGTTCGAGGCCTCGGCCAAGCTGGCGGCCGCTTCGGCTCAGATGGCCGATAATCCGGCAGCGCTCGAGCTACGCCGGATGCAGATGATTGCCGAAGTGGGTGCGGAGAACAACAGCACCATGGTGATTATGGTGCCGTCGGACTTCGTGAACCTGGCGAAGACGCTGAACGATTACGTACGCGAACACGCGGCCAAGGGCTGAAACCCCTGACCGCGTGAACCGCGCTTAGTCGGCCGCGTCGGCAACCTGCGACTTGGACGGCTTCTTGTGGCGCAGCT
>JBPBQE010000340.1:0-30728 GCA_050954595.1 Janthinobacterium lividum
CACGGTCTGCTTGTCGATCACGCTGTCATAAACGGTCTTCTCGACGGTAGCCTGAACGATCGCCTTGTCCTGCGGTATACCCTGGGCGACCAAGTCGTCGATCCGCTTGCCGGAAACGATGTCTTCGTGACCCTGCTTGATCTAGTCCTGGATGGCCTGCGGCGCGCCGGCAAAGGCGCTGCTGAACTCCGGGGTGATCCCCAGCGCGGCGGCGTCGCGACCCGCCTTGTTGACGAATTTGGACAGCATGTCTGTCGTGCTGAGCTTGCCGTCCGGGTTGGCAAAGGCGTCCTTCAGCGCCTGCGGGCTACCGCGCCGCTGTCACGCCCTGATCCCAGCGACGATGAAGCATGTAATCCCGCCGGATGTCGCCGTGCGCCTGGTCCGTCGATTTTTGCCGGAATTGCCGCGTGCCGTAGGCCAAGCTGGCCCCATGGTCTCCGACTGCCGTCAAGACCCGCGCGCAGAGGATGCCATAGGCGGTGCAGGCGGCCGGCTTTACTTACGGACCCAATAGGCACAATGATTTTGCCAGATCCGCTACGCAAGGCGGGCGGTGAGGGAGCGAGAGCCATGGTCGATCCAGGGTCGAGACAACCGGGTCGCCGTCAATTGGTCACCGCAGGTATGGCCGCTTCGATACTCGCTTGCCTGCCAGCGACTGCACAGGCTTCGGCGGGGCTCAAGATCGGGGTCATTGGGGATATGTCCTCTACTTATGCCGACGTAGCCGGCAAGGGCAGCGTGCTGGCGACGACGATGGCCGTCGAGGATTTCGGCGGCAGTGTGTTGGGCGGGCCGATCACCGTCGTGTCGGCCGATGCACTGAACAAACCGGATCTCGCGCTGTCTGTGGCGCGGCAATGGTGGGATGCCGAAGGTGTCGACGCCATCGCCGACGTGCCGACCTCGGCCATCGCGCTGGCGCTGATGACGCTGTCGGCCGAGAAGAAGAAAGTGCTGCTCGTCTCGAGCGCCGCGTCTTCCTCCATCAGTGGCGCGTCCTGCTCGCCGTACACGACGCAATGGACTTACGATTCCTACGCCATGGCGAATTGCACTGGCAGGTCGTTGGTCGAACAGGGCGCGAAACGCTGGTACTTCATTGGAGCCGACAACGCGTTTGGCGAGGCGCTGATGCATGACGCGTCCGACGTGATCAAGGCGGGCGGCGGTAGTGTTCTGGGCACCATCAAGGTGCCGCTCGGCACCACCGAGTTCTCGGCCCCCTTGCTGGAGGCCAGCAGCTCGGGCGCGGACCTCATCTGTCTCGCGATCGGCGGCACCGACATGATCAACTGCCTCAAGCAGGCCTCGGATTACGACATCGCCGCCCGAGGGCAACGGTTGGCCGGGCTGGTGGTGCAGGAGACGGACGTCCGCTCGCTCGGGCTCGCGCAGGGACAGGGCTTGCTGCTCACCACGGCCTTCTATTGGGACCTGAACGACAAGACGCGGGCCTGGTCGAAGCGGTTTTTCGACCGCATGGGCCGCATGCCCACGATGCTGCAGGCCGGCTCGTATAGCCAGGCGCTGGCATATCTGCGGGCGGTGCAGGCGGCCGGCACCAAGGACGCCGCCGCCGTGATCCGGCAGATGCGGCAAGCTCCGGTGAACGACATGTTCGCCACCGGCGGCAAGGTCCTCGCCAATGGACGGATGGTGCACGACATGTACTTGATGCAGGTCAAGTCGCCTGCGGAATCCAAGAGCGATTGGGACGTGTTCAAGCTGTTGGAGACGATCCCGGGAGATCAGGCGTTCCGATCACTGGACAGCAGCGGCTGCACGCCGGTGGCGTTGTAACCCTCGCCATGAGCACTTCAATGCGCCGCGCGCCTTATCCCGCCGCAGCGATGGCGCGGCTGGTGGCGCCGTCCATCGTCGCCGTGGTCGGCGTGTCCGAGCGGCCCGGCGCGTTCGGCAACCGGGTGGTCGCGAACATGGCGGCGTTCGACGGGACGCTGTTCCAGGTCAATGCCAAGCATCGGGAGCTGGCGGGACGCCCATGCTTCCCGAGCCTCTCCGAGCTGCCGCAAGTGCCGGATTGCGTTGTCATTGCGACTGGGCGGGATGCGGTGGAGCCGATCGTGGCGGAATGCGCGCGGCTGGGCGTCGGCGGCGCGATTATCCTGGCGGCGGGCTTCGCCGAGACCGGCAAGCCCGAGTTGGCCGCGTTGCAGGACCGCGTCGTTGCCATCGCGCGGGATGCCGACATGCGGTTGGTCGGGCCCAACACGATCGGGTTGGTCAATTACGGCATCGGCGCAGGGCTGACGTTCTCCGCGATGCCGGACAAGCGGCCTTTGCTGCCGCATGCGGTCGGGATCGTCAGCCAATCGGGCTCGCTCGGCTTCGCGCTGGCCCAGGCCATCGAGCGCGGCGTGTCGGTCAGCCACGTGCTGACGGCCGGCAATTCCTGCGACGTGGATGTCGCCGACGAGGTCGCCTACCTCGTGCAGGACGAGTCCTGTCGGGCGATTGCCTGCCTGTTCGAAGGCATGGCCGACCCCGGCCGCATGATCGCGGCCGCCGAACTGGCCTGGCAGGCTGGCAAGCCGCTGGTGATGTATAAGATGGCGACCGGCACGGAGGGTGCCCGTGCGGCGATGTCGCATACCGGCTCCATGGCCGGGTCACAGGCCGCGTATCGCGCTGCCTTCGCCCGCGCCGGCGTGATCCAGGTGGACAGGTTGGAATCGCTTATCGAGACCGCCGCATTCTTCGCCAAGGCGCCGGCCCCGTCGGCACGGGGCGTTGCGGTGATCGCGACCTCGGGCGGCGCGACTATCATGGCGGCCGACAAGGCCGAGTTGCACGGGGTCGCCCTGCCGCAGCCCGGCGCGGCGGCGCAGGCGGTGCTCGAGGCGCACGTCCCCGAATACGGCTCCACCCGCAACCCGTGCGACGTTACGGCGCAGGCAATCTCCGACCCGGCCGGCCTCGCCGCCTGTGCCGGCGCGCTGCTGAACGACCCGGCCTATGGCGTGCTGGTCACGACGCATGGCTACGCCTACGCCTCGGCCACGTCTCGCCTGGCCACCTTCGCGGCCACCGCCGCCAAAGCGGGCAAGCCGGTGTGCAACGTCTGGGTGCCGGAATGGCTGGGCGGCCCCGGCGCGGCGGAAACCGAAGCCGACCCGAACCTCGCTCTGTTCCACTCAATGGACCGCTGCTTCGAGACGCTGGCAGCGTGGCACCGGCAGGATGCGCGCCGCCGCGCCGGACCGGTGCCACGCCCACGCCTGTCCGACCCGGACGCCGCTCCCCGCGCGATGGCCATGCTGGACGCGGTGCCGGGCGCTACGCTCACCGAGCGGGAAGCCAAGGCCGTCATGGCGCTTTACGGCATTCCGGTGGTTGGCGACGCGCTGACGCAGACCGCGGACGACGCCGCAGCGGCAGCCTCGCGCATCGGCTTCCCCGTCGTGCTGAAAGGCGAAAGCCCCGACATCCTGCACAAGACCGAGGCGGGCCTGGTCAAGCTCGACCTCGGCAGCGCCGAGGCGGTGCGTGCGGCTGCGGCGACGATGCTGGACGCGGTGCAGGCGATGGATCCCCGGCCTCGCCTGACCGGCCTGGTCGTGCAGCCGATGCTGCCCAAGGGCGTGGAGATCGTCGTGGGCGCCCGGCACGATCCGCAATTCGGGCCGTTGATCGTGGTCGGGCTCGGCGGCGTGTTGGTCGAGGTGCTGCGCGACACTGCGCTGGCGCTAGCGCCGGTCTCCGTCACCGAGGTGGTCGAGATGCTGAGTGGGCTCAAAGGCGCCGCGTTGCTACGCGGCTTCCGCGGCGCCCCGTCCGTCGACCTCGATTGCTTGGCCGAGATCGTGGCGCGCTTTTCGGAACTCGCAGCCGATTGCGGAGGTGCCCTGGTGGAAATGGAGATCAACCCGCTCATCGCGGCCGAGCGACGGATCGTCGCCGTGGATGCACTTATCGTGAAGGCGACACATTGATGCGTGCCTGGGTGGTCGAGCGCCTGACCGAAACTGGCGAGATGAGTTTGCAAGACCGGCCCGACCCGGTGGCGGGCGCGGGCGAATACGTGCTGCAGGTCGAGTGCGCCGGGTTGAACTTCTCTGACTCGCTGATGCTGCGCGGCCTCTACCAACGCAAGCCGCCCTTGCCGTTCACGCCGGGGATCGAGGCGGCGGGCACCATCCTGGCGACCGGGCCGGGCTGCACGTTGCCGGTAGGTGCACGCATCTGCGCGGCGCTGCCGAGTGGCGGCTATGGCGAGCAGGTCGTGGTCGAGGCCAGTGCCGCCCGTCCGATCCCGGCGGACGTGCCGGCCGAGGCAGCGCTGGTGCTGCTGGGCATCAACTATCCCACCTCGTATCACGCCCTGCATGGCCGCGCTGGGATCCAGGCAGGCGAGACCGTATTGGTCCATGCCGGCGCCGGCGGGGTCGGCAGCGCGGCGGTGCAGATCGCCAAGGCGGCCGGATGCCGGGTAATTGCGACCGCGGGCACCGAGGCCAAGCTGGCGGTGTGTCGGAACCTCGGGGCGGAACTGGCGCTGGACTACACCGATCCCGGCTGGATCGACCGGCTGCGCGAGGCCGTGCCGGGCGGGGTGGACGTCGTCTACGACCCCGTCGGCGGCGAGGTCGGCATGCAGAGCCTGCGCGCGCTGGCCTGGCGCGGCCGCTACCTCGTGGTGGGCTTCGCGGCCGGACCGCTCACGCAACTGGCCGCCAACCGTTTGCTGCTGAAGGAATCCGCCGCGCTCGGCGTGTTCTGGGGCGAGGCCCGTAAGCGCGACCCGGCCAATGCCGAGCGTGTCGGCCAAGCCATTCTCGACCTCTATCGCGCGCACCGCCTCGACCCGCTAATCGGCGGGCGCTTCCCGCTCGACCAGGCGCGCGCCGCACTCGATTCGCTGGCAGCACGCCAGACTGTGGGCAAAATCCTCCTCACGCCCCAAGTACCGACGCACTGATCGGAAGGATATCCCGTGGATTTCAGTCACAGCGACAAGGCCGAGGAACTGCGCGAGCGGCTGCAGGCCTTCATGGACGAGCACATCTACCCGAACGAGAAGACCTATAAGGAAGAGCAGGCGGCACTGGTCGACCGGTGGCAGCCGGTGCCGGTGGTTGAGCGGCTGAAGCCGGTGGCGCGCGCCGCCGGGCTGTGGAACCTGTTCCTGCCGGAGAGCGACCGCGGCGCCGGTCTGACCAACGTCGACTACGCGCCTTTGGCCGAGATCATGGGTCGCGTGCAGTGGTCATCCGAGGTGTTCAACTGCTCCGCGCCGGACACCGGCAACATGGAGACCATTGCGCGCTACGGCACCGATGCGCAGAAGCAGGAATGGCTCGAGCCGCTGCTGCGCGGTGAGATCCGCTCCTGCTTCTGCATGACCGAGCCGGACGTCGCGTCGTCGGACGCAACCAACATCCAGTCCACCATCCGGCGCGAAGGCGACGAGTACGTCATCAACGGGCGCAAATGGTGGTCGTCCGGCTCCGGCGATCCCCGCTGCAAGCTGTTCATCTTCATGGGCAAGACGGACCCGGACGGCACCGACAAATACCGCCAGCAATCCATGATCCTGGTGCCGGCGGGGACGGAGGGCCTGACGATCAAGCGCATGCTGCCGGTGTTCGGCTTCGACGATGCGCCGCACGGCCATGGCGAGATCGCGTTCGAGGACGTGCGGGTCCCGGTCGAGAACATGCTGCTCGGCGAAGGGCGCGGCTTCGAGATTGCGCAGGGGCGGTTAGGGCCGGGACGCATCCACCATTGCATGCGGGCGGTCGGCTTGGCTGAGCGTGCGCTGGAGATGATGTGCAAGCGGCTGGTGGACCGCACCGCGTTCGGTAAGTCGCTGGCCGACCAGGGCGTGATGATCGAGCGCATCGCCAATAGCCGCATCCAGATCGACCAGGTGCGTCTGCTGATCCTGCACGCCGCCTGGAAGATGGACCGCGTGGGCAACAAGGAAAGCCGCAAGGAGATCGCCGAGATCAAGGTGGCGGCCGCTAATATGGCCTGCGACGTGGTGGACCGCGCCATCCAGGCGTTCGGCGGCGCTGGCGTGTCGAACGATTTCGGCCTCGGCTACATGTTTAAATACGCGCGCACGCTGCGCCTGGTGGACGGGCCGGACGAGGTGCATCGGCATCAACTCGGCCGGCAGGAGCTCGCCAAGTATCGGCCCCCGCGCAACCATGGGTGAGGCCATCGGCGCTGCCGAACTGGTGCCGGTGCTGCCGAACCATCGCTTCGACGAGGCGGCGATGGTCCGGTATTTGGTGCCGTTGCTCCCCGACATCGATCAGGGCTGCACGGTGCGCCAGTTCCAGGGCGGGCAGTCCAACCCGACCTTCCATCTGGCCACGTCGGGTCGTGAATACGTGTTGCGCAAGAAGCCGCCCGGCACGCTGTTGGCGTCGGCCCATGCGGTGGAGCGGGAGTTCCGCGTCATGCAGGCGCTGGCCGGCACCGACGTGCCGGTGCCACGCATGCGACTGCTCTGCGAGGACCCGGCAATCATCGGCACCAGTTTCTACGTCATGGATTTCCAGCCCGGCCGCATCTTCGCCGACCGCGCCATGCCCGGCGTCGACCCGGCGCACCGAACGGCCGCCTACACCGATGTCGCCCGCGTGCTGGCCCGGCTGCATGCCGTCGACCCGGTTGCCGTCGGCCTAGGCGATTTCGGCCGCACTGGCCGCTACGTGGCCCGCCAGATCGACCGCTGGACCCGGCAATACCGCGCCGCTCAACTGGACGCGGAGCCGGCGATGGACTGGCTCATCGAGTGGCTGACCGACCATCTACCGCAGGAGGACGAGACGACGGTCGTGCATGGCGACTACCGGCTCGGTAACCTGATCCTGCATCCGACGCTGCCGCGGGTGGCGGCCGTGCTGGACTGGGAGTTGTCTACGCTCGGGCATCCGTTGGCCGATCTCGCCTATTGTTGCATCCCCTGGCGCCTGCCGCCGGAGCAGATGGGGCTGGTCGGCCTCGATGTGCCGGGCCTGCCGACGGAGGCGGAGTTCGTCTCGGCCTATTGCGAGGCCGCCGGGCGTCCTGTCCCGGCGACGCTGGAGTATTTCATGGTGTTCTCGCTGTTCCGTTGGGCCGCCATCGTCGCCGGCGTGTATCGCCGGGCGCTGGACGGCAACGCCGCCGACGCCACCCGGGCCCACGCCGCCGGCACACGCTTCCGCGCCTTGGCCCGCGGCGCCCAAGCGATCGCGGTGGCGGCCTGATGAACGCGCCGTTGCTGGTCGAGCAGTCCGGCCCGGTGCTGACGCTGACGCTGAACCGGCCGGAGAAGCTCAACGCGTTCACCGCCGACATGCGCGACGCCATGATCGCGGCGTTCGACCGGGCGAATGCCGACGATGCCGTGCGCGCCGTGATCGTGACCGGGGCTGGGCGCGGCTTCTGCGCCGGCGCGGACATGAGCGCCGGCGCCGCACGATTCGACGTCGCGTCCCGCGCCGCCTCCGATCACGGCATCCGCGATAGCGGCGGGATGCTGGCGCTGCGCATCTATGCCTGCCTCAAGCCGGTGATCGCTGCGGTCAACGGCCCCGCTGTCGGGGTCGGGGCGACCATGCTGCTGCCGATGGACGTGCGCTTGGCCTCAACCGCGGCCCGGTTCGGCTATCCGTTCACCAAGCGCGGTCTGGTGCCGGAGGCGTGCTCGAGCTGGTTCCTGCCGCGCGCCGTCGGCATGCAGCGCGCGATGGAGTGGCTGGCGACCGGCCGGGTATTCCCGGCGGCGGAGGCGTTGGAGGCCGGGCTGGTGCGCAGCCTGCACGAGCCCGACGACCTGCTGCCCGCCGCTCGCGCGCTGGCCGAGGAGATCGCCGCCAGCGCCGCCCCGGTCTCGATGGCGCTGACCCGGCAGATGCTCTGGCGCATGGGGGGCGCGGCGCATCCGATGGACGCGCATCGGCTGGAAAGCCGCATGTTGCTCGAGCGCGGCCGCAGCCCCGACGTTGCTGAGGGCGTCACCGCGTTCCTGGAGAAGCGCCCTGCCCGGTTCGCCGGCCGCGTCTCCACCGACATGCCGGACCTGCCCTGGACCGATCCAGGCTTCGACGAGGAGAGCACGAAATGACCGACTTGAAGATCGTTGCCGAGGGCCTGCGCTTTCCGGAAGGGCCGGTAATGCTGGCTGATGGCAGCGTGGCCGTGGTGGAGATCGCGCGCGGCACCGTCAGCCGGGTCGCGCCGGATGGCGCCGTTTCGGTCATCGCGACTCCCGGCGGCGGCCCGAACGGAATGGCGCTCGGGCCGGACGGTGCGCTGTATGTCTGCAATAATGGCGGCTTCGTCTGGCATGAGGAGCCCGGCATGCTCCGCCCGATCGGCACCCCCGACGATTATGCCGGCGGGCGCATCGAACGGATCGACGTGGCTACCGGCGTCGTGACGATGCTCTACGACATCTGCAACGGCATCAAGCTGAAAGGGCCGAACGACATCGTGTTCGACCGCGTCGGCGGCTTCTACTTCACCGACCTCGGCAAGACCCGGCATCGTGACCGGGACCAAGGTGGCGTCTATTACGCGAAAGCCGACGGCAGCTTCATCACCGAGGTCGTGTTCCCGATGCTGACGCCGAACGGCATCGGCCTATCGCCGGACGGGAACACGCTCTACGTGGCCGAGACCGAGGGCGGCCGGCTTTGGGCGTTCGACATCATCGAGCCCGGCAAGGTCACCCGCCGCCCGTTCCCGTCCCCGAATGGCGGGCGCTTCCTGTTCAACCAGTCCGGCTACCACCGTTTCGACAGCCTGGCCGTGGACAGCGACGGCAATGTCTGTGTCGCCACTCTGATGAGCGGCGGCATTACCGTCATCGCGCCGAACGGCGAGCTGGTGCGCTCGGTGCCGATGCCGGACGTCTACACGACCAACATCTGCTTCGGCGGCCAGGACCTGCGGACCGCGTTCATCACCCTGTCCGGCATCGGCCAGCTCGTCTCGATGCCGTGGCCGGCGGCTGGGCTGAAGCTGAACTACGCGGCTTAGCTCGCCCGGCGGCGATGGATGCTGGCGAGCCCGCCTGGGAACAGGCAAAGGATCGTCAGCAGCACGCCCCCTAGCAGCACCTTGTCGCCGTAGCTGCCCAGCGACGCGAAGCTGGTCTGGCCGACCAGCAGCGCCGTTCCGAGCGCCGGTGCGATCAGGATGCGGCGGCCAACCAGGATCACCGCCGTCAGCATGAGCACGAGGAAATAGGTGTCGAACAGGTCCGGCCCGACATAGGCGCGCTGATACGCATATAGCCAGCCGGCCACCGCGCTGATCGGCGCCGAGAGCAGGAACACCTGCAGCCGCACACGCTGCGGATCGAGCCCGCTCATCACCGCCAGCCGCGGGTTCATGTGCACCATCAGCGCCGCCTGCCCGAGCCGGGAGCGGCGGAAACCTGACACCACGTACATGGTCAGCAGCAACAGCCCATAGGCATAGGGCCAGAGTTGGGCGTTGGTGCCCGCCGGCGCTGGCGAGCCGGCGATGGACAAATCGAGCGGTGGCACGCCGACCACACCATCCGATCCGCCGAGCACGGACCAGTTCGCCGCCATCACGGCACAGACCACGCTGGCGGCGTAGGTCACAAGCGAGAACGCGAATTCCCGCGTGCGCAGCGTCAGCAGGCCGAGCACCAGCGCCAGCACGCTGGAGGCCACGATCGCGCCGCCGAGCGTCGCCCAAGCGCCCCACTCATGATCCACCGCCAACAAGGCCGCGGCATACGCGCCGGCGGCGAAGAAGGCGGTATGCGCCAGGCTAACCTCGCCCAGGTCAGACAGGATGATGTCGAGCCCGTAGGCCATGACGGCGAAGATCGCGATCACCGTCAGCGTGCCATAGACCAGCGCGCCGCCCCCGAGCAGGACCGGCGCGAAGAAGCCGAGCACGGCGACGGCCAGCCAAAGCAGCCTCATCGGGCGAACCCGCCGGCGGAGGACAACTCGCCGGGTCGCAGCACCATGACCGCGATCAGCACGGCGAACACGGCCGCCGTCGTGTATGCCGGCGAGACCAGTGCGCCGAAGAAGGCGGTGAACAAGCCGAGCCCCAGCCCGGCGACATACGATCCCCGGACGCTACCGATGCCGCCGAGCACGACTACGACGAACGTCATGATCACCTGCTCGAACCCCATCGAGGTCAGGATCGGTGTGCGCGGCGCCACCAGGCAGGCGGCGAACGCCACCGCCGCGCCCTCGAACGCGAAGATGCCCATATACACCCGCGACACGTTCAGCCCGCCCAGCTGCGTGAGCTTCGGGTCCTCGGCCACCATCCGCACCGACGAGCCGAACACTGTGCGCGACAACACCAGATGCAGCAGCAGGAACACCACGATCGTGGCGACCACCAGCAGCAGATCCTGCGCGGTGAACCAGATTTCGCCCCAGCGGAACTCGATGGCTTGCAGCGGGCTGGCGATCATCTGCGGCCGCGGGCCGAAGGCGAAGCCGGCGGCACCCTCGAGCAATTGGCCGAAGCCAAGCGTCGCGATCATCAGGCTGACCAGGTTCTGCTGCAGTGTTAGCCGCAGCATCAGCTTCTGCATCAGCGCGCCCAACGCCGCACCGGCCAGCACCGCGCACGGCACTGCCAGCAAATAGGGCAGCCCGGTCGTGCGCATGACCCACCAGGCGACGAACGCGCCGATCATGTACATCTGCCCGTGCCCGAAATTGACCAGCCGCGCCGAGCCCAGCAGCAGCGTCCATCCCACCGCGACCAGCGCGAAGGCATGCCCGATGACGAGGCCGTTGATGGCCTGTTGAAGGTAGTTCATCCGTGCGACGTCCCGAGATATGCGTCGATGATCCGCGGATCGTCCCGCATGGTGCCGACCGGGCCGCTCGCCACCACGCGGCCGCGCTCGAGCAGCAGTAGTGTGTCCACCACCTCGACCGCCGCGCGCACGTTCTGCTCGACCAGCAGCACCGTCAGCCCGTCATCCACGAGGCGCCGCACCGTCTGCAGCAGCGCGAGCACCAGGCGCGGCGCCAGCCCGATCGAGGGTTCGTCGAGCAGCAGCACGCGCGGCCCCATGCGCAGCGCGCGGCCGAGCGCCAGCATCTGCCGCTCCCCGCCGCTGAGCGAGCCGGCCGGATTTACCCGCCGCTCCTGCAGACGCGGAAACAGGCCGAATACCTCGGCCACCGTGAAGGAGTGCCGGCCCGGCCCATCCGCCGCCCGCACGGCGCGCAAATTATCCTCCACCGACAGGCGCAGGAACACGCCATGTCCCTCCGGCACCAGCGTGATGCCGCGCCGCGCCCGCTCGTGCGCTGGTAGCGCCGAGACATCCTCGCCTTCGAGCAGCACGCGGCCGCTGACGGCCGGGCTCCCGCGAGACCAGCCGGCGACGGCGTTAACCAGCGTGCTCTTGCCCGCCCCGTTCGCCCCGACCACGCCCGACAGCGTCCCCGGCGCGAGCGACAGCGACGGCACCGCGACGGCCGGCAGGCCGCCATGGGCGACCAGCAGGTCCTCGATCCCCAATACGGCGCTCATGCGGCGCGGCCCAGATAGGCCTCGAGCACCGCCGGGTCGGCCTGCACCGCGTCGGGCGGTCCGCAGGCGATGGCGCGGCCCGCTTCGATCACCAACACCTCGTTGGCGACGCCCATGACCAGATCCATGTGATGCTCGATCAGCACCACCGCGACGCCCTCGTCGCGCAGGCGGACCAACAGGTCGCGTAGCCGCGCCAGATCCGTGCCGCCCAGCCCGGCGCCGGGCTCGTCCAGCAACACTACCCGCACCCCGGGCGCGCAGGCCAGCGCGATCGAGAGCAGCCGCTGCGCGCCGTAGGGCAACTCGCCGGGAAGCTTGCCATGGGCTTCGGGCGGTATTCCGAACGTGACCAAATGTGCCTCGGCCTGTGCCTCCATCGCTCGTCGGCGCCTGGCCTCGAACCACGGCATGACTAGGGTCAGCGCGAGCGGGCTGCCGCCTGTTCGCCCCAGGATGCCGACCAAGTTGTCGCGCACCGTCATGCCGCCGAAGAACGCGTTCTGCTGGAAGGTGCGGCGCACCCCGAGCGATGGCAGCAGATGCGGGGCCAACGCCGTCACGTCCTGCCCATCGAGCGTCAGCCGCCCGGTGTGACGGACCATGTTGGTCGCGGCCTGGAAACACGTGCTCTTGCCGGCGCCGTTCGGGCCGATGATACCGAGGATCGACCCGGCCCGCACCGACCACGACACGTCCTGCAGCGCCTGGAACCCGCCGAAGCGGACGCTCAGACCCTGCGCGGCGTAGACCGGCTCAGTCGCCAATGACCAGCTTCCCGCCCTTGACGGTGAACCGCTCGTAGCTGTGCTGTAACTGGCCGTCGGCGGCGAAGCGGGCGGTGCCGAAGATCGTGTCCGGGATCTCGTGGCCGCGGATGGCGGTAGCGACCTTGTCGCGGTCGAGGCTCTTAGCGCCGTTGGCCGCCGCGGCCCAGACCTGCAGGGCGGCAGCGCCGAGAGCACCGAACTTCTCCGGCTCCTGCTTGAACTGCTTGGTCATCTCGGCCACGAAACGCTGATTGACCTTGTTCGAGGCGAACGGTTCGGCATGCGGGAAGTAGATGTCGGCGCTGACCAGCCCGTCGGCGGTCGCACCGGCCGTCTCCACCACGCTCGGGCTGAGCGTGCCGACCGAGCAGACCAACGGCGCCGTCAGTTTCGCCTGCGCATATTGCTGGATGAACGCCGGCAGCCCGGCGCCCTCGTTGGCGTTGATGACCACCACGCGGTCCGGCTTGGCCGATTGCAGGCTGGTGATCTCGACACGAAAATCGGTCTGCGCAAACGGGAATTTCTGCACCGTGGCGATCTCGCCTGTGGCGCCCTCGCGCTTCAGCGCCGCCTCGATCCCGGCCTGCGCGCCGTTGCCGTAGGCGTCGTTCTCGGTGACGAAGGCCAGCCGGGCGGTCTTGCCCTGGCCGGCGAGATACTTGGCGATGACGTCGGAATCCTGCGCGTTGGAGCTGTTCAGCCGGATCGCCAATTTGTTGGACGCGCTGGTCAGGATGCCATCGGCCTTAGAGATCGCGGTGATATCCAGCACCCCGGCCCGCGCCAGGATCGGCTGCATCGCCAGGGTCACCGGGCTGTTCCACCCCTCGATCACCACCGCGACACCGAGCCCGGCGAGTTCGTTGGCCTTGGAGACGCCGACGGCCGGGGTGCTCTCGTCGTCGCGGATCACCAGCTCGATCGGACGGCCCAGCACGCCGCCATCGACGTTGATCATCGTCGCCATGGCGGTGATGGAATTGACCACCTCCTGCCCCTGGCGGCCGGCGCCGCCGCTCAGCGGGAAGATGACGCCCACTTTGACCGGGTCGGCGGCAAAGGCGGTCCCGCCCATGCCCGCCAGCAGGGCCAGTCCCAGCACCACGCTCCGTCGCCGCATCTCGTTCCCCCATGTTTTGCCGTCGTTGCGGCTTATGTCTGTCGCCACCCTTGCCTATGCTCGGCCGTAATGAAAGAGGGGAGACGGCCCATGGCCAATCGAGTGATCGTCGCGGGGGCATCCGGCATCGTGGGTGGCGCGGTCGCCCGGCACGAGACAACGCGAGGCCGCGAGGTGATTGGCCTGTCGCGCCGCCCGCCGCAGGGCGAGGCTGCGGGCCGGCATATCGCGGTCGATCTGACCGATGCGGCAGCGTGCCGGGCCGCGCTCGGCGATCTGCGCGGGGTCACTCATCTGGTTTACGCTGCGCTGTTCGAGAAGCCCGACCTCGGCGCCGGTTGGCTCGAGGCCGATCAGATCGCCACCAACTTGTTGATGCTGCGCAACCTGCTCGATGCGTTGGAGCAGGCCGGGCTGCGCCACGTCACGCTGCTGCAAGGCGCCAAGGCCTACGGCGTACATCTTGGTCAGATCCCGGTCCCGGCGCGCGAGGATGCGCCGCGGCACCTGCACCCGAATTTCTACTGGGAGCAGGAGGACCTGCTGCGCGCGCGACAAGGCATCGGCGGTTGGCGTTGGACGGTGCTACGGCCGCAAGTGGTGCTCGGTTTCGCCGAGGGCAGCGCGATGAACATGGTGGCCGCCATCGGCGCCTATGCCGCCATCAGCCGAGCGCGCGGGCTGAAGCTAGTCTATCCCGGACAGGGCCACCGGGTGACCGAGGCCACCGACGTTCGCCTGCTTGCGCGCGCCATCGCATGGGCCGGCGAGAGCCCGACCGCCGCCGACCAGATCTTCAACGTCACCAACGGCGACGTGCTGGTCTGGCAGAATCTCTGGCCGGTCGTGGCGCGGCAATTCGGCATGGAGGTGGGCCTGCCACACCCGATGCCGCTGGCGACCATCATGCCGGGCCATGAGGCGAGCTGGGCCGCGTTGGTCCAGCAACACAGGCTCGCTCCAAGCACGCTGGCGGGCCTGGTCGGCAGTTCCTGGCAGTTCGCCGACTTCGCTTTCTCGCGCACCCACTCGGTCGCGTCCCTGCTGAGCACGATCAAGATCCGCCAGGCCGGGTTTGCCGACTGTGTCGACACCGAGGAGTCGCTCGCCTTCGAGTTGGGGCAGCTACAGCGCCGCCGTATCCTGCCGCCGTAGGAAGGCCACGAAATAGGGCGCGGTGAGCCCGGCAGCCAGCAACGCCGCGCGAGCTTCGAAGAGGGCGCGGAATTGAGCGTCCGGCCGGTCCCAGCTAACGCTGATTACCAAGCGGCGAGGACAAATGCGTGTGCGTCGGCTACAACTCCACCTTGGTCCCCAGCTCCACCACCTGCGAGGTCGGGATCAGGAAGTAATCCGGTGCGCTGACCGCATTTCGGGTCAAGAAGGCATAGACCCGCTCCTGCCAGATCGGGATTGCCGGATGCAGCGACGGGATCGGGTTCTCCCGGCCCAGAAAGAAGGTGGCCATAGCCGGGTCGCATCCGGTCTGGTCCGCATGGGTCGCTAGCGCTGCCGGCACATCGGGCTTCTCGGCGAAGCCGAACCGCATCTCAGCCAGGCTCAGTCCACTCGACAGACCCTCCGTGGTCAGCCTGGCAGTCTCAGCCACTCGTGGCGCACGTTCGGTCATCACCTTCAGCAGCAGCACCCTTTCGTGCAGAACCCGATTGTGTTTGAGGTTGAGTGCCAGAGCGTCCGGCACGATGTCCCGCCGCGTGGTCAGGTATACGGCGAGGCCCGGCACCCGGATCGGCGCATCCGACCCTTCTAACCGCGCGAGGAACTGGTCGAGCGGCATTGCCCCTTCTTCGCGGCGGGCCAGTGCGACGGCCCGACCTCGCCGCCAGCACAGCACTAGGGTCAGCACCATGGTGGCCACTGTGAGGGGGAACCAGCCACCGCGGGGGATCTTGTGCAGGTTGGCAGCGACGAAGGTGACGTCCAGCGTCAGGAACACACAGGCGACCGGCACGATTGCAAGCCACGGCCAGCCCCACACGCCGCGTGCAACGATCGCCACCAGCACGGTGGTGACAAGCATGTCTCCCGCTACTGCGATGCCGTAGGCATTGGCCAGCGCATCCGAGCTTTGGAAGCCCCACACCAGCCCCAGCACCGCCAGCATCAGCAGCCAGTTGATCTGCGGCACGTAGACCTGCCCGACCGCCTTGTCTGACGTCTGCTTGACCTCAAGCCGCGGCAGAGCGCCGAGTTGGATCGCTTGCTGTACAAGGGCGAAGGCACCGGAAATCACCGCCTGACTCGCAATCACCGTGGCCAGGGTAGTGAGGATCACTAGCGGGATCAGCAGCCATCCCGGAAATAACAGGAAGAATGGGTTGGCGGCGGCGACGGGGTCCGTCAGCACCAGGGCGCCCTGGCCGAGATAGTTGAGCACCAGTGTCGGCATGACGAAGCTGAACCAGTCCAGCCGGATCGGCCCACGGCCGAAATGCCCCATATCGGCATACAGCGCCTCGCCACCCGTCAGGGCTAGAAAGGCGGAGCCAAGCACCGAGAAGGCGATCCAGCCATTCGCATGGCCGAGGTAGCCGATGGCATAGCGTGGATCGAGCGCGAGTAGCACGTGCGGCAGCATGACGACGTGAGTCAGCCCAGCCAATCCGAGCAAAGCGAACCAGGCGACCATGATCGGGCCAAACAACACCCCGACCTTGCCGCTGCCTTGGCTTTGAATGGCGAACAAACCGACCAGCACGGCGCTGGCGATTGGCAGCACGTATGGCGTGACCGAAGGTGCGGCAAGTTCTAGCCCCTCGATGGCGCTCAATACGGAAATCGCCGGGGTGATCATGGCGTCGCCGAAGAACAGGGCGGCTCCGGCCAGCCCGATTGTCAGCACTGCGGTGGCCCAGCGCCCGCTGACCGGAACAGCCTGCGACAGCAGCGCCATGGTGCCGCCTTCGCCCTGGTTGTCTGCCCGCATGACAAAGACGACGTATTTGATGGCAACAACCAGCACGACGGCCCAGAACACCAGCGACAGTACGCCCAGGATGGTGGCCTCCGTCACTGTATCGCCAGCCGCCTTTAGGGCTTCTCGGAAGGCGTAGATCGGGCTGGTGCCGATGTCGCCGAACACGACGCCCAGCGCACCGAGCATGAGGGCGGATCGGACGGGGTGGTTCGCCGCGGCTTGTGTCGAGACGGCAGCTGCAGTCGTCAATGCGGGCACTCCTGGCCGGGTTGATGACTACATGCGTGAAGTCGGACGAGCCGTCCATCTTCACAGGATTGGAATGGGAGTATGTCTTTCTGAACCGGCAAACGGAATCGTGGCGCTTCCGTCGCCATCCAGTAAGCTGGACTAACCGGCCGCAGCTGTCTTTATGTGCTTGGCTGCCAATTTAGCCACCCCTTCCCTCATATGATTGGTCGTTACTCGGCCAGCAAGGCCGACCACTGCGTCTCGGACCGTCGCTATGACGAGATCATAGGGCAACTCGCATGTGGCTGAGGCAGATGCCCACTTTGTTCCGGCGAAGAACACGCTCCTGACAGGCCGCAACCACCGCATTCTTATGGAGTGCGGACGGGCTCTGACCCAAGTTGAGATAGCTCGTCCAGCAATCCTGTCTGCAGCGATGCTGGCCCTGAGGCCCGCACTGCAGCGAGCTCTGCAGCCCAACCCACCATTGTTAGCGCCTTTGTCGCCGCCAGCATCGCATTCGTCTCCACCGTCAGGCATGCGGCAATTAGTGCGCCGGCAGCGCATCCCAGTCCGCTGATCTGCGCCATCATTGGGTGACCATGCCGCACAAAGGTGGTTCGATGACCATCGGTCACGATGTCTTCCGGTCCTGTGATGGCGATAACGGCACCCGTATCCCGGGCGAGGGCCTCTCCGAGTTCCTGTGCTTCTAGAGTAGGAACAGTGGTGTCCGTGCCTCGCCCGCCATGGCCGCCGGCAAGGGCGATAATTTCGGATGCGTTGCCCTTGATCACGGCGGGTCGAAAGGCAAGCAGTTCCAGCGCTAGTGTGGTTCGCAACGGAAGAGCACCGGCCGCAACCGGATCGAGCACCCAGGAAATGCCCCGACGCTGAGCCGCGGCCACGGCAATCCGCGCCGCCTGCATCCTTGCAGGTGTTTGCATGCCGAGATTGATTAGCACTGCATCCGGCGAGAGGGTGGCGACCTCGTCGTCAGCCTCTGCCATCAACGGTGACGCACCGATACACAGCAGCGCATTGGCTGTCAGGTTGGCAGCGACCTGGTTGGTCAAACAGTGCACCAGCGGACGCTGCGCCCGTATCGCTGCTACCACCGTGCCAAGATGGTCAGGATCAAGGAATGGAAGGATCATGGCGGATCCATACTCTGGCGCGCGTACTAACCCCAGCACATGCCGCGACGGCTCAGCTTGGCAATCTGGTTCTTCCACCACGCGCTCGATTACGGGACTGACCTCCGTGTTGACGGTTTATATCCACATCTGACGGCCGAAGGACCCATCCTCATGAAGCGTCGTTCCCTGCTCCTCACAGCGTTGCTGCCCCTGGCTGCCCGAGCACAAAGCCCGGTTGTGGTCCGCGTCGGCTGGCTGCGCGCACCCAACGACATCACGTTGGGTCGCGCCCGCGGCACGATCGAAAGGGCCGTTGCCGCCCACGGCGCAACCATACAATGGGCAGGTCCCTTCGCCGCTGCCGCCCCGGCGCTGGAGGCACTGAACGCTGGTGCCATCGACGTCACTGCGGGCAGTTCGACGGCATCGATCACCGGGTTGGCTGCGGGCGTGCCGCTCGTAGTGTTCGCTTACCAAAAAATATCTGCTGCGGCCGAAGGTATCTTGGTCAAGCACGACGCGCCCATGAAGACGCTGGCCGACCTCAAGGGCCACACCGTCGCGGTGAACCGCGGCGGCACGGGCGAATACCTACTGATGCGTGGCCTAGCCCACAACGGCGTCGACCCGGCCACCGTAAAGCGCATCTATCTTGGGCCTGCGGATGCCGGCAGTGCCTTTGACGGAGGCCATGTTGACGCCTGGGCGACCTGGGATCCATTCATCGCTATCGCAGTGCAAAATTACGGTGCGAGGGTTCTGGCCGACGGTGCGCAGATCGGCTCAGACAATGCGGTGACGCTGATGGCTAGCACGACCTTCGCGGCCACGCATCGCAACCTACTACAGGTGCTGCTCGACACTGCTCGCGCCGACAATGCCTGGTCGATGGAGCACAAGAGTGCAGCAGGCGGGATCTGGGCCAAGGCAATGGGGATCCCGAGCAGCTTGGGTGACGCCATTGGGGTGGCCAACGCCGTTCCCACTACTGCAGTGACCCCAGCCAATCTTGAGCAGATGAAGGCGATTGCCGCTTGGTATAGCGAGAGCGGTATTATTCCAGTGAGATCCGACATCGCTAGGAGCGTAGTGATGCTGGAGTAGTGCGACGGATAGATTGCTAGTTGGATCGTGGCAGGATGTTCTGTCGTAGATCATCAATCAGCCAGTTTACGCCGACATTACAGGCTGGTTGACACGTGTCAAAACTCTACCGCAGCATCAGACTTCTTCGTCAGTGCGGTGCTGTTCGATTGCTGCAAGCGGGGTGAGGCCGACATCAAAGTATTTCCGCCACATCTCGGCATCGACGTCGAAGGTCACCATCTCTTCAATCTCCGCGATCCAGGTATTGAAATGCATGGGCTTGCTCCCGGCGTGTGACCGAGTGGCTGCCCGGCGTAATTGATGATTATAGCGGTGCGCTTCAGAAGTCTGCAAAGACGTGCGACGTGCTGTTGTGGGCGGGTGAGACTTGGATCGGCTTGCATTACATCGCGTCAGGCAAGCCGACCCACAACGGCAGGCTCCGGAGGTGTCGTCCCTGCCAGAGCGCTTGCGTGCGGGGCTGGTGGCTCAAGGGCTGTCAGATGACGACATCGCCATCACCCGTAACACCGTTCGCAATCACGTTTCCGCCATCTACAAGCGACTGGGTATTCGCAAGCGGAGCGCTGTCTTCGTTTGGGCGCGAGAGCGTGGCCTGGACGCGTCTCCCAAGCCACGGACAACGCCCGGCAAAGTTAAAGCTGCGAAATGGAAGTAGTGCAGAACACACGCTTCCATGAAGTAAATGCGGCATCGAAAATCGCGCCATTCGGCCTAAATTGGTGCTTTCTAGTCCTGCTGGGCTCATGTAAGGCCTTTTGACATACAGGCCGGAGCTCATCCCGGCCTGTTGGAATGGAGGAGTGCCGGATGGACAAGGATCGTGTTGACGGTATCGGCAAGAAAGTATCCGGCTCAGTCAAGGAGGCCATCGGCAAAGTAACCGGTGACACCAAGCTCGAAGCCGAAGGCACTGCGCAGAAGACGGTGGGTAAGTCACAGAATGCAGCCGGCGGCGTCAAAGACGGCGTCCGCGACGCGGTAGAGAAGTAGGGCGGCATGTCCGGGGCATCTTCGTCGAGCATCCCGGGCGATACCGTGGCGGTGATCACGCCGAAGGCTGAGGAGACCGTCGCACGTGGCCATCGGCCGGATCGTGGATGCAGTGCAGCCGGTGCGCCAGGAAGTTGACATCACGAAAACGCCCTGGCCGGCCGACGCATCGTTTGAGCATCCAGCCATGCCCACCATTGCAGAGCGAATGAGCTTGGTCGATGACAATCGTGCCGACGGTTTCGCCCACATCGCCGACCAGCCATTTGTCGAATTGCTGAGTGCGCTAGGTTTGGGCGCTGTGGTGGCGTTTCTCACCACCCGGCGCTAACGGGGTCAAGGTCGCGTCATTGTGGTTGACCGCACCTTTGGCTGAATGTCGTGAAAAGTGCAGCCCGGAGCTAGCCGGGCCACGTTTAGGAGTGATTGACATGGGACTTTTGGACTCAGTTATTGGTGGTCTGCTTGGCGGCAGCAGCGGCAATTCCTCGCCAATGGGCGGGATCCTATCCAGTCTGCTGGGTGGTGGGCAGAGTGGCATGTCTGGCCAGCAACAGGCACCGGGTATGAGCGGAGGAACGATCGGCGGCGGCTTGGGTGGCCTAGTATCCAGCTTCCAGCAGGCTGGGCTCGGGCATATCGCACAGTCTTGGGTGGGCAACGGTCCAAACCAGCCTGTCTCGCCCCAGCAGTTGCAAAACGTATTCGGCGACCAGCAAGTACAGGGGATGGCGAACCAGGCCGGAATGGCGCCGGGTGACTTCCTGTCGCAACTCAGTCAGCACTTGCCCGCAGCGGTCCACGGCATGACGCCGAACGGGCAGCTTCCCGACGAAGGCACCGTATCCGTTTGATGGCGACAGTCGGGCCTGAACTGAACCGCGAAAGGAACGGCATCCGTGAGTGACCGATCTAATCTTGAAGGTATAACCCGTAACGCAGGCGGCGCATTGGCCCTCCCTGTAAGCGGGCTAAAGCGACATGCACGCATGATGGCGATGGGTGTCATGGTCGCGGCCGGCAGCATGCTGGCTACAGGCCCAGTCTGGGCCGACAACCAGATGGGTTACCAGGTTCTTTCTCAGCAAGCCGCCTCGGGATTGCCGCACAATCGCGGGTCGCTCGGCATGGATGTCGAGCGTGCACAGCAAATCAACAATGATGGCATGACCTTCGACATCATCCGCGTCAAAGCGGTGCGTCGTGGCTCGCCGGGAGCACAGGCCGGTTTCAGCCCGGGAGATCAGATCGTTGCTGTTGATGGCCGCGTGTTCGCGAACCTGGCGGCTTTCGCCGGCTATATCGGTTCCGTGCGCCCGGGGACTGCGGTCAGTGTCGACTACATCCCGGCAAACGGTGGACCCGCACAGGCCCAGCGCGTTGCCGTGACGGTGGGCTCGGCAACTGGTACCGCCGCAGCTCCAGCCACCACGTCGGGCGGACTATCTACCGGAACCAAGATCGCCATCGGCGTCGGTGCTGCCGCGCTGTTCGGGTGCTACGAGCTTGGCTGCTTTTCCCGCAAGCACACATCGCCTGCACCTAACCATGGCTCAGCCTTTGACCAACAACTGCAAACCACCCAACCACTTGCTGCGACCCCCAGGTGATGGGGTCGTTGAGCAAACGGTGATTACCGATGCGACCCACCTAGCCTGACCACGACGTCGCTCCCGCGCTCATTGACGCGAGGGCGACGTCGGCATGGCAAGTAGGATAAGGCGGTGATCAAGATGGCTCAGGACAGGTGTTTGCGTTCAGGTCATGCAAAATCTACAGCCTCATGTCGGCAAGACATGACTTTCCTTCCGCGCACAGGGGAACACACGATGTCCGCACGGGAGACCCGGGATCAAGTTGATCTCGCACCAGAGCGTGGGAGCAAGGTGCGTGCATTGCTGGCGATAATTGCCGCATTGCTCGTTGCGTTCGACGTTGCCTGCCTCAGCGTCCTTGGTTTCTTGATTGTCGGTCAGACCCTCGGCTATATTTCGTTACTCGGCTGGACACACATGATGGCCGTGGTCGGCGTTGCGAACGCGATCTTGTTCGTTGTCGTCTTGAGCGTCCTGCTCCATCGCTGGCGACGTGGCCATCGCCGCGGTCATATGATGGAGATTGCGCTGGTAACGACGTTTTCCGGGGTTGCGGCTTTCCTGCTGGGCGATGCTACGCTACTCGCATTGCATATGGCTTTCATTGCCGTCAGTGACCCCTCCGCCTGGGATCTGGAGCAAATTCTTCCCTCGATCTTGGACTGGCTCTAGGGCCATTTAATTAATGGCGTTTACCTGCACGGGTCCGGACGGCATTGGCGACGGCTGAAAAACGGACAGGGTCATAGCGGCCTCTGCGTGGTTCCTATGTTACCGCACATAGCTGTTTCGCACTGACGGCCGCGATCTCCGCCCGCGTCGCGATCCAGACGTCGCCGCCCCGGCCTTGCAGGTCCGCAAGAATCGCCTCCACTGCCCGGAACCGGGCGGGCCGGCCGCAGATCCGCAAGTGAAAGCCGATGCTCAACGTGCGCGGAACCCCGCGGCGGCCTTCCTCGATTAACTGGTCGAGCCCTGCGGCGACGTAGCCCGAGAAATCTTCCGGCTGCACAAAGCCGTTCGGGTGGAAGAACTTCATGTCGTTGCTGTCGAGCGCGTAGGGCAGCACGAGCATACCCGTCTCAGGGCACCGATACGGCAGATCGTCGTCGAAGGCGTTGCTGTCATAGGTGTAGCCGGCCTCGACGAGCAGGCGCCGCGTGTGCAGGCTCGGGCTGCCACGGCAGAAATAGCCGATGGGCCGCGTGCCGGTCGCCCGCTCGATTGCGTCGGTGGCGCGTCGGATGGCCTCACGCTCCTCGTCGATGCTGGCGTAATCGGCGTTCGGGCGCCACAGCCAGCCATGGCAGCCGGCCTCGTGACCACGACGCACCACCTCGCGCGCAAGCGCCGGCGTGCGCTCGACGGCGCGGCCGCACATCCAGAACGTCGCGCGCATCCCGGCGCGGTCGAATGCGTCCAGGAAGCGCGGCAACCCGGCGCGTAGCCCATAGGCGAAGATCTGCTCCATGCCGATGTCGCGGCGACCCGGCGGCACCACGCTGATCACCTCGCCCATCCGCTCGTTCTCGGCATCCCCCGCCTCGACGGAGAGTTCGGCGCCCTCCTCGTAATTGACCGCGAGCGACACCGCGACGGCCGCCCCGCCCGGCCAGCGCAACACTGGCGGCGAGAAGCCGTAGCCGGAGAGGTCGCGCTTCATTGGCTGAGCCGCCGGGTCAGGCCGGAGACGCGGTCCATCAGCAGCAGCACGACGAACGACAGCCCGACCAGCAGCCCCGAGATCGCCGCGATGCGCACGTCGAGCGAGTTCTCCATCATCCCCCACATCCGGATCGGCAGCATGTCGGTCTGCGCCGAGCCGAGGAACAGCGAGACCGGCACGTTGTCGATCGACGACATGAACGCCAGGAATGCGCCAGCCAACAAGCCCGAGCGCAGCGCCGGCAGCACGACGCGGCGGAAGGTCATCCAGCGCGACGCGCCGAGCACGGACGAAGCGTCGAGCCAGGCCGGCTCCAGCGCCGTCGCGGCTGCGATGGCGCTGCGCAGAACATAGGGCGTGACGACGATGCCGTGCGCGACCGCGAGCAGCGGCAGCGACGGCGTGAACCCCAGCCACGACGTGAACATCAGCGCCGCCAGTCCGAACGCGATCCCAGGCAGGATCAGCGGCAGCATGAAGCCGCCATCGGCCCAGTGCGCCCAACGCGCCGGGTTGCGGGCGATGCCGAGCGCGGCGGCGGTAGCCAGCACGGTCGCCAATGCCGCCGCCAGTACGGCGACGATCACGCTGTTCAGCGCGGCCACGTGGATGATGTGCGAGCGCGCGGGGTCGAACAATTCGGCATACCAACGCAGCGTGTAGCCCGGCGGTGGGAACCGCAGCGCCGCCGAGGTGGAGAAGCTAGTCAGCACGATCACCAGCACCGGCCCGATCAACACGACCATCGCCAGCACCGCCAGCGTGACGATAAGCACCGCGAGCGGCAGGTCGCCGCCCCGCATCCGCCAGCCGCTACGCATGGGCGCCGCGCCCGAGCCGGCCCACCAGCGTCACGACCAGCAGCACCGCTGCCATCAGCAGCAGCGCGATAGCCGCCGCGAGTGGCCAGTCGAAGGTCAGCATGGATTGCTGCCACACCAGCGCCGGTAAGTAGACCAACCGGCCGCCGCCGATGATGCTCTGTGAGATGAACGCGGTCGATGACGACGCGAAGGCCAGGCTGCCGCCGGCCACCAGCCCGGGCAGCGCCGCCGGCAGCACCACCCGGCGCAAAGTCCGCGTCAGGGAGGCACCTAGCACGGCCGAGGCATCCAGCAACGCTGGGTCGAGCCGCCCGAGCGCGGACATCAGCGGCAGCAGGATCAACGGCATTTCGATCTGCGCCAAAGCCAGGATTAGCCCAGGCTCGGTCTGCAGCAGTTGCACCGGCCCGCTGGCCAGTCCGGTCGCCTGCAGCAACTCGCTCAACACGCCGTCCCGGCCCAGGATGGCGATCCAGGCGAAGCTGCGCACCACCACGGAGGTCAGCAACGGCAGGATCGCGGCGATCAGGATGACCCGGCGCAGCCGTGGCCCTGCCACCATGTGGACCAGCGCCAGCGGGATCGCGAGGCAGGACGTCGCCAGTACCGTCAGCGCGCCGAGCTTCATCGTGTTGGCCAGGGCGCGCCAGTTGAACGGATCGCCCAGCAGGTCCGCCCAGGCCCGCAGGCTGAATGCGTGCAGCGTCTCGTCGGTGGCGAACGATGTTGCCGCCAGCAATAGCAACGGCGCCGCGAACAATAACAGATGCGCCAACGCCAGCGGCATCACGAGCAGCGTCGGGCCGGACAACGGACGCATGGGCCTACTTCGTCATCTCCTTGTTGAACCGGTCGATCCACTTGGCCCGCAGTGGGTTGATCTTGGTCCAGTCATAGGTGTTGAACTTGTCGATGTCGGCCAGGCTCTTCATCGGCACGTTCGGTCCGGGGTCGACGTCCTTGTTCACCGGGGTCAGATAATACGGCGACTTGGCCAGCGCATCCTGCACCGGGGTCGACAGCACGGTGTCGAGATACTCGTAGGCTTGGTCGACGTTCTTGGAGCCGCGCGCGATGTGCATCGTGGTCACGAAGGCCGAGGCGCCGGTATCGGGCACGACAAACTCGATGTCGACGCCGCGGGATTGCAGCGCCGTCACCGTCTGCGTGTTGATGTACATCAGGTCGACCTGTCCCTGCTGGAACAGGCCCGGCAACGCGGCCGGGGTGGCGACGGCGGCAACCTTGGGCAGGATCTTGGCGATCTCGGCGAAGGCCGGGTCGACGTCGGTTTCCGAGCCGCCGAACGCTTTGGCGATCTCGATGAGGCACATGGTCCCGAACGTGGTCTGGAAGCCAGTGAGGCCGAGATGCGAGGCGAATTCGGGCTTGAACAGATCCTTCCAGCCAGTCGGCTTAGGGATCTTCTTGGGGTTGTAAGCGATGCCGACCACCTGCGCGGCGACAGCGATACCATACTTGTCGACCAGGGAGGCCGGCACCTTGTCGGCGTTCTTGAGCCGTTTGGCGTCGAACGCCTCGTAAAGATTGTAGTCGATGCCGGACACACGCGGCCCCGGGTCGAGCAGGAACACATCGAAGGACGGGTTACCGCGGGCGGCGCGGGCTTTGGCGATCTCGTCGACCGCGAACAGCGCCTCGAATGCGACGTCTGTGTTGGCATTGGCCTTCAGCGCCGGCACCACGACGGCGCGGTAGGCATCCTCCCAGGCGCCTGGGTAGATCGCCGCGGTCAGGCTGCCGGCGGCGCGGGCGTCATGGCCGGCCAGTAGCGCGGCCGCGCCGATCGAGGCGCCAAACAGGGAACGGCGGGTGTGGAGCATCGCTAACCTCCGGACGGGGTGGACGGGAATACGGATGGCCGGGCCGACGGCGCCAAGCCGACATAGACGGTGCCAGGCGGCCGGATAGCGGCCGCCCGCGCTTCGGTGACCTTCATCGCCAGATCGCCGACGCCGACATCGTGCACGACAGTGCCGCCGATCGGGGCGGATTGACGCAAGGTGGCCGGCAGCCGGTCGGGCGCCGGGTCGTCGAACAGAGCGAGGTGCTCCGGCCGCGCGGAAACGACCACGCTGGCGCCGCGCTCGAGGCCGAACCGGTTATCGGCCACAATGCGGGCGCCGCCGTCGAGAAGGATGTCGCAGCGTCCGTCAACGACCGCCTCGACACGGCCGGGGATCTCGACGCTCGCGCCGACGAAGCCGGCCACGAAGCGGTTCGCTGGCGCGTCGTACACCGTGGCGGGTGGGCCCAGCTGCTCCAGCCGTCCGGCCCGCATTACGGCCATGCGGTCCGCCATGCTCATCGCCTCGTCCTGATCGTGCGTCACCATCACGGCCGTCAGCCCCAGGCGGCGCTGCAGCCGCTTGATCTCGAGCTGCAGGTCCAGCCGCAGCGCGCGGTCCAGCGCGGCAAACGGTTCGTCAAGCAGCAGCACGGCCGGCTCGGTGACGATGGCGCGGGCCAGCGACACACGCTGCTGCTGGCCGCCGGAGAGCTGGCTCGGGCGGCGGTCGGCGAAGCGGCCCATCTGCACCGCCTCGAGCGCGGTGGCGACGCGCGGCCCGATCTCGCGGCGCGGCACCCCGCGCGCCTGTAGCCCATAGGCGACGTTTCCCGCCACATCCATGTTCGGGAACAGCGCGTAGTTCTGGAACACCATGCCGACCCGGCGCCGACCCGGCGGCAAATGATCGACCGGCTTGCGGTCGAAGAAGATCCGCCCGGACGCTGGCCGCATGAAGCCGGCGATGGCGCGCAGCAGGGTGGTCTTGCCGCAGCCGGATGGACCGAGCAGCGCGACGAGTTCGCCGGGTTCGACGTTAAGCGTCACCTGATCGACGATGGTCGCCTTGCCATAGGCCAGCGTCACCGCCTCGATGTCGAGCCGGTGTCCGCCCCGTGTGCTGATCTCAGGTGCGCCTGCATCCATGCCAGCGCTCACGCAAAGGACGTGCCAGCTATCGTTCGGAGCGCTGGCGGGCGTGGTTGTGGCCGAGATGGTCACTCATCAGCAGCGCCGCGCCTGCCGCGTCGTGCCGTTCGAGCGCACGGATCATGGCGCGGTGATCGTCGACGGCGCAGGATGGGGCGCCATCCTGATCGTAGACCAGGACGCCGAGCGCCGTGACCGAGGCCAGCGCCTGGACGAAATTGCGCAGGAAGATGTTGCCGGACAGCGTGGCGAGCAGCAGGTGGAAGTCGGTCAGCAAACGCACGAACGTGACCTTGTCGCCGCGCCGTTCCGCATCGGCCTGTTGGCGGACATGCTGGCGCAGACGGGCGATCTCACCGGGCCCGATCCGCGCGGCAAGCAATCGCACGATCTCGATCTCGAGCAGGCGCCGGGCGGCGTAGGCGTCGGCGACCATCTGCACCGGCGGGGCCGTGACGACCGCCGCGTTGCCGGGCGCGATTGCGACGAGCCCGATGGCGGCGAGGCTGCGGATCGCGGCACGGATGGTGCGGCGGCCGGCGCGGTGCTCGCGGGCCATGCTCGGCTCGTCGAGCGTGTCGCCAGGGCGCAGGCTGCCACTGGTGATCCGGTCGGCCAGCGCCCGAAATAGGATGTCGTCGGGGATCAACGTGTCGAACAGGCTCGGCCCTGCCGCGCTCATCGGCGTGGCAGGGGGCGGCGCGTCGGCTGCACCGGCCAGGGCACGGCGGATCGTGGGGATTGAGACGGAGACGCCGCGCTCACCCAGCCGGCGCTGCATCTGCGCGAGGCTGCAGCCTTCCGACTGCCAGTTGCGGAGGTCGCTCCGGTCCGCGGGGAACAATTTCCGACCCGGTGAGCGCCGCGGCACCGGGCTCGCGCTCTCCAGCCCGGCCTCGCCCTGCCGGTCATGCCGGGCACACCATTTGCGAAGCGTCGGCCGCGAGATGCCGAATGTCGCGCACACGGCGGCGGCATCCCGGGTGCGGGCATACGCCTCCACCCAGGCTCTTCGTTGCGCGGCGCTCGAGGCAGCGGGCAAGGCGTCTCCTGAAACAGGGTCGTGACAATGTATCCGTTTTGCGGCGTCGGCATAGCCCAGACATGCGCCGAACACCGCCTGCCAGATGGGCAATGCGGCTGGGCGAGCGAGGCCAGCGGCACGAGCGCGCAGGGGAGCGCGGTGGCACGGTGGTTGCGATGGTGTGTGCAGCCCTAAACGCGAGGAGGACCCCCTCATGACCCTGTCCCGCCGCACCCTGCTTGCTGCGCTTTCGACTGCCCCGCTCGCCATGCCGTCAATTGGGCACGCCCAATCCAAGGATCTCGTCGTGGGTGGCGCCGCCGGTATGGCGGGCTATATGAAGGAATTCGTCTTCCCGGTGATCGAGAAGAAACACGGCATGCGCATCGTGTTCGATGGCACCCGCTCGCTGGTGAACCTTGAGAAGATGCGGGCCGACAAAGCGGCGCCGAAGATGTCGGTCGTGCTGATGGATGACCCGATCATGCAGCTTGCCTTCGAGGAGGGGCTGCTCGCCACGCTGACGCCAGGGGCAATGCCGAACCTCGGCAAGATCAAGCCGGCGGCGATCCATGCCGACGGCGCCTGGGCCAACTACCAGCAGCCCTGGGTGGGGCTGGCCACCAACACGACGGCAGCGTCGAAGGGTGTGCCGAGCTACGCCGCGCTGTGGGAGCCCGGCATGAAGGGCCGGGTCATCGTGCCGTCGCTGCAGAACACCGAGGGGTTGTGGACGCTACTGGCCGCGGCACATCTCGCGACCGGCAAGCCGTTTGCCGAAGCGCAATACGACATGGACGCCGGCTTCAAGAAGCTGGCCGCGCTCAAGTCGAACGTGCTGACCGTCTATACCAACCAGCCGCAGGCGGAGAACCTGCTCGAATCCGGCGAGGCCAGCGTCATGTCCGGCCAGTTTTCGTCCTACACGCTGGTCCGCGCGGCCGCGGGCGCGCCGGTCGACCTGATCGCGCCGGCCGAGGGAACCTGCGCCATGCCATCCGGCATCTGCAAGGTGAAGGACGGGCCGAACCAACAGGCCGCCGACGCATTCATCGACGAGTTCCTGGGCCCTGAGATCCAGGCGATCCTGGTGGAGAAATCCTTCGTGCTGCCCACCAACCCGGCGACCAAGATCCCGACCGGGTTCACCGTGCCGAAGGATCCGTTCGTCCCGGATTGGGCCAACGTGAACAAGAACCGCTCCGCATGGCTTGCCAAGTGGAACGAGGTCATGGGCTAGGCGTGTCCGGCGCAGCCCATCTGCGGATCGACGGCGTCTCCAAGCGCTTCCGCGGCACGACCGTGCTGGATGGGATTGCGCTGGATGTCGCGCAGGGCGAGTTCCTGTCGCTACTGGGCCCGTCCGGCTGCGGTAAGACGACGCTGCTGCGCATCCTGGCGGGGCTGCTGCCGCCGGATGCGGGCCGGGTCGTGTTGGGGCGCGCGGACGTGACGCGGGTGGCACCGCACCGCCGCAACGTGGGCGTGGTGTTCCAGAACTACGCGTTGTTCCCGCATCTGACGGTGTCCGAGAACGTCGCGTTCGGGCTGCGGGCGCGTGGTCGGCCGGCGGACGGCATCCCGGCCCGGGTGTCGGAGCTGCTGAGCATGGTTCAGCTCGGCCATCTCGCGGGGCGACCGACCGCGCAGCTCTCCGGCGGGCAGCAGCAGCGTGTGGCCATCGCCCGTGCGCTGGCGACCGGGCCGGACCTGCTGTTGCTGGACGAGCCGCTTTCGGCGCTTGACCGCAAGTTGCGCGAGACCATGCAGGTGGAGCTGCGGCGCTTGCTGCGGCAGCTCGACGTGACCGCGATCTTCGTCACGCACGACCAGGAGGAGGCGCTGGCGCTGTCGGACCGCATCGCGGTGATGCATGCCGGCCGCATCGAGCAACTGGCGACGCCGCAGGTCATCTACGATCGCCCGGCGACACCGTTTGTGATGGACTTCGTGGGCCAAGCGACCGTGCTGCACGGAACGATGGTGGGCGGTACCACGCTCCGCACGGCCTATGGTGAAGTAGAAGTCGAGGGAACGCTGCCACCGGGCAAGGCCGCGATGCTGGCCATCCGCCCCGAGCGGATCGCCGCCGGCATGCCGGTCGAGTCCGGCCGCGCAGGGGTCACGCTGCCGCTCGCCGCCCGTACCTTCCTCGGCAGCCGCTGCCTGCTGCATGGCGCGATGGCGGGCGAGGATCGTGCGACCGTCGAGCTGCCGGCCTCGGCGGCGGAAGCGGTGGGAGACAACGTGCTCCTGACGTGGAAGGTCAGCGACGGCATCCTGTTCCCGGTGGCCCCATGAGGAGCGCCGGCTGGCTCTCGCTGCCGGCGGGACTGTATTGCCTGGCGTTCTTCGCCGTCCCGCTCGCGCTGCTGCTGTTCGAGAGCGTCAGCGGACCGCAAGGGCTGACGGGCGCCTACTACGCCGATTTCTTCGGCAGCGCCTTCGCCTGGGGCGTCCTGTTCCGCACGCTGTGGCTCGCGCTGGCGACGACGCTGATTTGCCTGTTGATCGCCTATCCGGCCGCCTTCGCGCTCGCCTGGACAAGGGGTTGGGCGCAATCGGTGCTGGTCGGGCTGCTGCTACTGCCACTCTCGCTCAGCGTCATCGTCAAGGCGTTCGGCTGGACCGTGCTGCTGCGCGGCAACGGGCTGATCAACGCGACGCTGCAGGCGCTGCACCTGACCGACGCGCCTCTGCGGTTGCTATTCACGCCCGCCGGGCTGCTGATCGGCATCGTCAACATCTTCCTGCCGTTCATGGTGCTGCCAATCTTCGCGAGCGTCGGCCAACTCGACGGACGGCTCACCGACGCGGCCGCGACGTTGGGCGGCCGGCC
>JBPBQE010000333.1:0-30379 GCA_050954595.1 Janthinobacterium lividum
CCGCCGAAGAAGCGCTTCTCCTTGGAGAACATGTGCATCGAGCCGCCCTTACCGCGGCTGTAGCCGCCGGAGCGGCCGGTCAGCTCGGCCATGACGCCACGCGGCTCCATGCCGCAGGCCAGCATGTGGCCGTGGTCACGGTAGGAGGTGATGACCTGGTCGCCCTCCCCTAATGCCGATTGGATGCCGACGACGACAGCTTCCTGGCCGATGTAGAGGTGGCAGAAGCCGCCGATGAGGCCCATGCCATAGAGTTGGCCGGCCTTTTCCTCGAAGCGGCGGATGAGCAGCATGTCGCCATAGGCGCGCATCAGCTCCTCCTGGTTCATCGGTCCGGGCATGTTGCCCTGGGTCCCTTCGGGGGCGCGAGCGCGCCGGGTGCGGGCTTGTGCGGCGTCGGCCATGCCGGTCTCCTGATCTATGTCTCCCACCTAGCGTCGCGTCTCTTAAACGGCAAGAGCGTGGCGGAAACCCGTTATTGTGCAATGCGGTAGAGATGTTAACCTTGATTCGGTTAAAATGTTTGTTGCTGGTGGCAAGGGTGTTGGATTTCCAATCCCTTAATCATTGCCGGCTATCGTGGCGGTGTGCTTCTGACCAACACCCTACCCCGCGTTCGCGCATCTGCCGACCTGCTGCCGGCGGACCGGTTGCTTTGGACGGTTCTGGCGGCGATCGCGGCGATGGTGCCGCCCTGGAAGCATCTGCTCTCCATAGAGATCACGGGGATGCCGCAGGCGTTGGGTGTGGTGGCGGCGATGCTGGCGCTACGGGCAATCTATGTAACCGTGCGACCCGGCGCGCGGATCGTGCATACCTTGCTGGAGAACGGGGCGGGCATCGTCGCCTACTCTGCGATCCTGGCGCCGGTCAGCTATTTGTGTGCGCGCAACACGATGCCGTTGTTCGACGACGTGCTTCACGCGGCGGATACCCGGTTGGGTTACGACTGGCTTGCCTGGGCGGCGTTTGAGAACGGCATTCCGGCGATCGCGGTCACCCTCAAGCTGGCCTATGCCAGTTTGCTGCCGCAGAGCGTCCTACTTCTGGTCGTGCTGCCGGTCATCGGCGATGGGCGGCGGGGGTTCAGCTTCATCCGGGCGTCGTTGATCGCGGTGATCGTGGCGTGCGCCGGGTCGTATCTGTTTCCGGCGGCGGGACCCCAGGGGACCGTTACCGAGTGGTATCCACATTGGGCCGCGTTGCGGGCGATGGAGCCGTTTACCACGAGCCTGTCGCAGATGCAGGGCATCATCGCGTTTCCCTCGTTCCATGCGTCGCTGGCAGTGTTGTTGTTGTTTGCCGTTCGTGGATTGGGTGTGGTGACGTGGGCGTTCGGGATGCTCGAAGTTCTGATGCTGATTTCCACGCCGACTCATGGGCACCATTATCTCTGCGACGTCATCGCGGGGGTTGGGGTTGCCGTTGCTGCCCTGCTGCTGACGAACCGCCTGGACCGCTGGTTTCCCCTCGCCTCCTTGTCATCGCAAGATTCCTAATCTCGGTGACGGCGGTTTGACCGAGTGAGCTTTTGCTCGGCGATCACGTTGGTGCCCAGAGATGGACGGAGCGTGTGACGGATGAGTGAGGCGTCGGTTCTTGAGTTGTGGGATTGGCGGCGTCGGATCGCGGCGCTGTATGATGCCGTGCGCCGAGCGGATCGCGCCGAGGCGGGATGGCGGATGTGGCGGGGGGAGCGGGACCGGTTGTTCCGGGAGCATCCGCAGTCGCCGATCGAGGATCGGGCGGGGTTCGCCGGGTTGCCGTTCTTCGATTACGACCCGGCGTTGCGGTTCAGCGTGGGGCTGCGGCCGGCGGAGGGGCCAGCGTTCACGGTGTCGGTCGGTGGGGATGGAGCAATGCGGTTGCGGCCGTTCGCGGTCACCGATGGGCTGTCGGCACTGGGAGCGGAACTGACGCTGTTCTGGGTCGAGGGGTATGGCGGGGGTGTGTTCCTGCCGTTCACGGACGCCACGAGCGGGCGGGAGAGCTATGGCGGCGGGCGTTATCTGCTCGATACCATCAAGGGGGCGGATCTGGGGGAGGATGGCGGGCGGACGGTGTTGGACTTCAACTTCGCCTACAACCCGTCATGTTCCTATTCAGATCGGTATGTCTGCCCGCTGGCGCCGCGGGAGAACCGGTTGACGGCGCGGATCACGGCGGGAGAACGGGTCGGGGCTTGAGGCGCCCTCACCCCGGTCCTCTGCTGCCGGCGGGAGCGGATGAGAGGTCCGTCAGCTTTACCGGATAGGCGTGGGAGCGAGTGGCCAGCATCGAGTCGATGAGGGCCAGGGCTTCGGGGCGGCCGCTATTGGTGGCCTGTTCGAACGGGGTCCAGGTCTGGGTGAAGTCGAGCGGGGCGAACACGTCGCGGTATTTGCGGAGTTCGTTCGGGGTTAGTGGGATGCCGCGGACGAAGGCCTTGTGGGCGGAGATGGTGGTGGCGTGGCGGAGGTTCGCCGGGTCGAGCTCGAATTTGAGGGCGTCGCCGCAGAAGAGGATCTTGCGGGGACGATCGTAGAGGACCGCGTGGCCGGCGAAGTGGCCGGCGGTGAGGTGGAGTTCGAGGCCGGGGAGCGGCTCTAGAAAGTCGTCGTAGGGCCAGCTGACCTGGAGCGCGCCGGACCATTCGAGGTCGCCCGGGGGAAGCGCCAGTTCGGGGTCCCAGCGATCCTGCAGTTGCCAGAGGGCGCCGTAGGCGTGGGGGTGCGAGGCGGCGAGGATTTGCATGCCGCCTAGGCTGTCGATGTGGTCAAGGGCGGCCTGGCTGAAGACAGGGCAGCCTTCGAAGCCCATGTTTCCGTTGGGGGTTTGGATCAGGTAGTGGCTGGGGCCGATGCCGTCGACCGGGTCGTTCCAGAAGCGCCAAACGCCGGGTTCTAGCTCGGCCCAGTGGGTGGGCCAGCGGGATTGGGCCTCTGCCAGAGTCCAGAACTTCCAGCCGGTTTGGGGCACGACGTGCCGGGCGTCGAGGCACATGGGGCAGAAGGGCGGGCGCTCGAAATGGCGCTGCCAGTAGTTGCAGTTGTCGCAGACGAAGGCGGGGAGCTTGAGGGCGCCGGCGAAAGGGAGATAGCCGGGGCTCATGGCGCGGATTTCGGTGCGGGCAGCGTGACCATCGAGGGATCGGATTCCATGATGTGCTGGAGCAGCGCGGTGGTCAGTTGTTCGATGCGCTCGGACATCTCGCGGTTGCTCTGGGTGAGGACGGTGTTCTGTTCAAGCATGCGGACGAGCAACACGGTTTGTTCGCCGGTGCTGTTCTGGCGCTCCTCGCTGAAGCGGTTGAGCTCTTCGCGGTGCTGGGCTTCGGCGATGGCCATGGCCTTGTCGCGGTCAGCCTGCCGGGTCTGGGCGAGGAGGATCAGCGGGGCGGCGTAGGCGGCCTGGAGACTGAAGGCCAGGTTGAGCAGGATGAAGGGATAGACGTCGAAGCGCCAGATGTCGGTGACGTTGAGGAAGATCCAGACGGCGACCAGAATGGTCTGCCCGACGAGGAAGACCGGGGTGCCGAAGAAGCGGGCGAAGGCTTCGGCCTTGAGGGCGAACCAGTCGTCGCCGAAGGCCGAGTTCAGGTGCGCATGCGGGCGGTGGAAGCGCGCGAAACGACGGAGGGAGGGTTTCTTGTGCGGCGCCGGAGGGCTGTCGGTCATCGGAGGCTTCCGGTTTGAGATGGGGCTAGCGGCCCCGCCCTCACCCCACCCTCTCCCGCGAGCGGGAGAGGGTTTTGGGGGTGCTCCGGATCAGGCGGTGCGGTCGATGCCGACGCCGAGGGCGGCTTGGGCGGCGGCGAGGCGGGCGACGGGGACGCGGTAGGGCGAGCAGCTGACGTAATCGAGGCCGACTTCCTCGCAGAAGGCGATGGAGGCGGGGTCACCGCCGTGTTCGCCGCAGATGCCCATTTTGAGCTTGGGCTTGGTGGTGCGGGCGCCGTCGGCGGCCAGACGCACCATGCGGCCGACGCCGTCAATGTCGAGCGTGACGAAGGGGTCCTTGGGGAGGATGCCCTGGCTGACGTAGTCGGGCAGGAAGCGGCCGGCGTCGTCGCGGGAGAGGCCGAACACGGTTTGGGTCAGGTCGTTGGTGCCGAAGGAGAAGAAGTCGGCGATCTCGGCGATCTGTTCGGCCATCATGGCGGCGCGGGGCAGTTCGATCATGGTGCCGACCAGGTATTCGATGGTGTCGCCGCGTTCGGCGAAGACGGCCTGGGCGGTCTTATCGACCTGGGCGCGGGTGATTTCCAGTTCACGCCGGGTGGCGATCAAGGGAATCATGATCTCCGGGATCGGGGCTTCGCCGGCGG
This sequence comes from Janthinobacterium lividum, assembly GCA_050954595.1. Taxonomy (GTDB): domain Bacteria; phylum Pseudomonadota; class Alphaproteobacteria; order Acetobacterales; family Acetobacteraceae; genus JAVVHH01. The sequence goes on from JBPBQE010000333.1 coordinate 4,307, forward strand.
CTTTCTTGGCGTCGAGAGCGCCTTCGAAGATGGCGCGGGCCTGCATCTCGTAGATCTCCGGGTAGGAGATGCCGAGACGGCAGCCGCGGTGACCGAGCATGGGGTTGGCTTCGGCCAGCTCGGAGGCGCGGCGACGCATGGTCTCGAGGTCGGTGCCGATGGTCTCGGCGAGTTCAGCCAGTTCCTCGTCGCGGTGCGGTAGGAATTCGTGCAGCGGCGGGTCGAGCAGGCGGATGGTAACGGGCAGCCCGGCCATGATGCGGAACAGCTCGGCGAAGTCCTGGCGCTGGAACGGCAGCAGCTTGTCGAGGGCGGCTTTGCGGCCGGCGGTGTCGGTGGCCATGATCATCTGACGGACGGCGCCGATGCGGGCCGGGTCGAAGAACATGTGCTCGGTGCGGGACAGGCCGATGCCTTCGGCGCCGAACTTGCGGGCGGTCTCGGCGTCGAGCGGGGTTTCGGCGTTGGTGCGCACGCCCATGCGGCGGACACCGTCGGCCCATTCCATGAGCTTGGCGAAATCGCCGGACAGGCTGGGCTCAATCATGGCGACGGAGCCGATGAAGACCTCGCCGGTGGCGCCGTCGAGGGTGATGATCTCGCCGGCGCGGACGGTGTGGCCCGAGGCGGTGAGGGTCTGGGCGCCGTAATCGACGGAGATGGCGCCGGCGCCGGAGACGCAGGGACGGCCCATGCCGCGGGCGACGACGGCGGCGTGGCTGGTCATGCCGCCGCGGGTGGTGACGATGCCCTTGGCGGCGTGCATGCCATGGATGTCTTCGGGAGAGGTCTCGATGCGGACCAGGATGACGGCTTCGCCCTTGGCGGCGCGCATCTCGGCTTCGTCGGAGTTGAAGACGGCGACGCCGCTGGCGGCACCGGGGCTGGCGGGCAGGCCCTTGGAGAGCAGCTTGCGCGGGGCCTTGGGGTCGAGGGTTGGGTGCAGGAGCTGGTCGAGGGAGGCCGGGCTGACGCGCTTGATGGCTTCGACCTTGTCGATGACGCCGGCTTCGGCCATTTCGACGGCAATGCGGAGGGCGGCGGCGGCGGTGCGCTTGCCGTTACGAGTTTGCAGCATGTACAGCTTGTTCTGCTGCACGGTGAACTCGATGTCCTGCATGTCGAGGTAGTGCTTTTCCAGCGTCTCGCGGACGGCGACGAGGTCGGCGTAGGCGGATGGAAGGGCTTCCTCCATGCTGATCTCGCCGGGTTCGGCGCGGAGTTTTGATAATGGCTGCGGCGTTCTGATGCCGGCGACGACGTCTTCGCCTTGGGCATTCACCAGGAACTCGCCATAGAAGATGTTCTCGCCGGTGCTGGGATCGCGGGTGAAGCAGACGCCGGTGGCGCAGTCCTGGCCCATGTTGCCGAACACCATGGCCTGGACGTTGACGGCGGTGCCCCAGGTGGCGGGGATGTCATGCAGGCGGCGATAGGTGTTGGCGCGCGGGTTCATCCAGGAGCCGAACACGGCGGTGATGGCGCCCCAGAGCTGTTCGTGCGGGTCCATCGGGAAGGGCGCGCCCTTCTCCTGCTGCACCATGTCCTTGTATTCGGCGACGACCTGGCGCCAGTGATCGGGGGAGAGCGCGGTGTCTTCGTTGACGCCGGCATCGAGCTTGGCGTTCTCGATGATCTCCTCGAAGCGATGATGATCGACGCCGAGCACGACGGAGCCATACATCTGGATGAAGCGGCGATAGCTGTCCCAGGCGAAGCGGGCATCGCCGCTGGCCTTTTCGAGGCCTTGAACGGTGTCGTCGTTGAGGCCGAGATTGAGCACGGTGTCCATCATGCCGGGCATGGAGACGCGGGCGCCGGAGCGGACGGAGACGAGAAGCGGCTTCTCGGTGTCGCCGAACTTGAGGCCGACGTGGTTCTCGACGGTCGCGAGGGCGGTGCGGAGCTGGGCGTCGAGGTCTTCGGGGTATTTGCTGCCGTTATCGTAGTAGGCGGTGCAGACCTCGGTGGTGATGGTGAAGCCCGGCGGGACCGGCAGGCCGATGGAGGCCATCTCGGCGAGGTTGGCACCCTTGCCGCCGAGCAGGTTGCGCATGTCGGCGCGGCCATCGTTGGCGTCGGCGCCGAAGCTGTAAACCCATTTCTGCATATTCAGACTCAGCCTTCGATACGGGAGAAGTCGGCAGCGAGCGCCATGGCTGCGCCGACACGGGAGAGGAGACGGAGGCGGTTTTCGCGGAGGGCGGGATCGGGCGCGTTGACCGTCACATCGTCGAAGAATGCGTCGAGAACAGGGCGCATGCGGGCGAGTTCGGTCATGGCGTCGGCATAGCGTTCGTCGGCGAGCAAGGTGGCCAGGGCGGTCTCGGCGTGCGTGAGGGTAGCATCGAGGGCGTTTTCCTGCGGGGCTTGTAGCAGGATTGGGTCGACCGCGCCACGGTGGGGGCCGTCCTTCTTGTCTTCGATGCGCAGGATGTTGGCGGCGCGGCGGGCGGCGGCCAGGAGGTTGGCGCCGTCGGGGGAGCCGAGGAATGCGGTGACGGCGGCCGTGCGGGCCAGGAGGCGGACGATGTCGTCGTCGGCGCCGGTGGCGAAAACGGCGGATAGGACGTCGTGGCGTTCGCCTTCGGTGCGGAGCTGGACGCGGAGGCGATCGGCGATGAAGTCGAGCAGCGCCGTGACGGGCACGGGGGCGGGAAGATCGATTGCGGCTTCGTGGAACAGCTTGAACAGCGGCAGGCGGAGGCCGTTCTCGCGGATGATGCGGATGATGCCCAGGGCGGCGCGGCGGAGGGCGTAGGGGTCGCCGGAGCCGGTCGGGATCTCGCCGACGGCGAAGAAGGCACAGAGCTGGTCGAGCTTGTCGGCGAGGGCGACGGTGACGGACAGGGGCGCGGTGGGAACCGGGTCGGTGGGTCCTTTGGGGGCGTAGTGAGTGGTGATGGCGGCGGCGATGTCGGGCCCCTCGCCTGCTGCGTAGTAGCCGCCCATGACGCCCTGGAGTTCGGGGAACTCGGCGACCATGCCGGCCGTGAGGTCGGCCTTGGTGAGGAGGGCAGCGCGGGCGGCGGCGGCCGGGTCGGCGCCGACGTAGGGTGCGATGGCGGCGGCGAGGTGCTGGAGGCGTTTGGCGCGGGCGCCCTGGGAGCCGAGCTTGGCGTGAAAGGTGATGGCGTCGAGAGCGGGGACGCGGTCGGCGAGCGGGGTGCGGCGGTCGAGGTCCCAGAAATGGCGGGCGTCGCTGAAGCGGGCGCGGAGGACGCGTTCGTTGCCGGCGACGACCGTGGCGCCGCCGTCGGGGGCGGCGATGTTGGTGGCGAAGGCGAAGAAGGGCGCGGCGGTGCCGTCAGCAGTCCTGAGCGCGAAGTAGCGCTGGTTGACGCGCATGCTGACCTGCATGACTTCGGGCGGGAGGTCCATGTAGGCGGCGTCGATGCGGCCGAGGAGCGGGACGGGCCATTCGACGAGGCCGGCGACTTCGTCGAGCAGGCCGTCATCGGGGACGATGCTGAGGCCCTTGGCGGCGGCGAGGTCGGCCAGGCCGGATTGGATCATGGCGCGGCGGTCGGCGGCGTCGACGACGACGTGGCGGGCGCGCAGGGTCGATTGCCAGTCGGCGGCGGAGGTGACCGGGGTTTCGCCCGGGGCATGGAAGCGGTGGCCTTCGGTGAGGTTGCCGGCGGCAAGGTCGTGGGCCGCGTCGGTGTCGGTGGCTAGGGTGAAGGGCACGGTCTGGCCGTCGAGCAGGCAGAGGATGCGGCGGAGCGGGCGGACCCAGAGCAGCGGGCTGGTGCCCCAGCGCATGGATTTGGGCCAGGGGAAGCGACGGATCAGGGCGGGGATGGCGGCCGCGACGAGAGTCGCGGCAGGGGTAGCGGGGGATTGCTTGTGCAGGACCCAGAAGTCGCCTTCGGGAACGAGTTGGTCGCGGGTGGCGCCGTGTTTGCGGAGGAAGCCGGCGAGTGCGGCGTCGGGGGCGCTGGTGCGAGGGCCGCGTTCGGTGCTGGATTGGGCGGCCTGTTCGGCGGCGATCGTAGCGCTGAGGGCGATGCGGCGGGGGCCGGCGAAGGTCTGGATGGCGGTGGGCGCCAGGGGGGCCAGGGCTTCGGCGAGCAGGCGCGCGAGGTCGGCCGCGGCGCGGGATTGCATTCGGGCGGGGATTTCTTCGCTGAACAGTTCCAGCAGCAACTCGGACATGGGTAGGTCAAAGCCGGAAACGAGGCTCGGTGTCCACCCCCGAAATCCTGCGGGCGAGTTTGGGGGCGCGTTCCGAACGCCCCTTTCGGTTGGCCGTCCTCACGAGTTCGCCTAATAGGGAATCAACTCGGCGGTGATGATCGATGCTTCGTATTTGGCTGTGCGCGTTTGTATCCCTCGGTCTCGCCGGGTGTATCACCAACACACAGTCGACACAGAACGCTCAGGTCGTTTCAGCCGGCGGCGCTGCGCCGGCTCGTGCTGCACCGCAGAACCCCCGGGTGATCATGACGCCGGCGGCCAGGCTGGCGAACGCCAAGACGATCAGTGTCGGTAAGACGACCACGACCGGAGCAACCCTGATTCTGGCCAGTCCGCAATCGCTGGCCCGGGATTGTTCTCCGCTCGGTCAGGTCGTTGCGAAGGTGGTAACGCCGCCGGAGCACGGCACGGTTGCCATCGAAGACAGCATGGCTTTTTCGAACTACACGCCCGGCGACCCGCCCTATCTGTGCAACGCGAAGAAGAGCCCGGCGACGCTGATCACCTATAGATCGGCATCGGGCTTTTCCAAGCAGGATGTCGCGAGCGTGCAGATATTCTTTCCCGACGGGCATGCACCGACGATGCTGTTTCACATCGACGTTCGGTAAAACGTCTTAGGGGTGCCTCACGGTGATCGTGGGGTTTCGCCGGTGAGCCATGACTCGCAGCAGGCCTTGGCGAGGGTGCGGACGCGGGCGATGTAGGCGGCGCGTTCGCTGACGGAGATGGCGCCGGAGGCGTCGAGCAGGTTGAAGAGGTGGCTGGCCTTGATGGTCTGGTCGTAGGCGGGAAGCGCGAGGTCGGCGGCGGCCAGGCGGGTGGATTCGCGTTCGGCGTCTTCGAACTGGCGGACCAGGAGAGCCGGGTTGTTCTGCTCGAAATTGTAGACGCTGTATTCGCGTTCGTTGCGGAGGAACACGTCGCCGTAGGTGGTGCCGTGATCGTTGAAGCGGAGATCGTAGACGTTCTCGACGCCCTGGACGTACATAGCGAGACGTTCCAAGCCGTAGGTCATCTCGAAGCTGGGGGTGACGACGGGGATGCCGCCGACCTGCTGGAAGTAGGTGAACTGGCTGACTTCCATGCCGTCGCACCAGACTTCCCAGCCGAGGCCCCAGGCGCCGAGGGTGGGGCTTTCCCAGTCGTCCTCGACGAAGCGGAAATCGTGCAGGCTGGGGTCGAGGCCGATGGCGCGGTAGCTGTCGAGCAGGAGCGCCTGGGCGTTGTCGGGGCTCGGCTTCATGATGACCTGGTATTGGTAGTAATGGCCGAGGCGGTTGGGGTTCTCGCCGTAGCGGGCATCGCCGGGTCGGCGGCTGGGTTGGACGTAGGCGGCGCGCCAGGGCTTCGGGCCGAGGGCGCGGAGCGTGGTGGCGGGGTGGAAGGTGCCGGCGCCCATCTCGACGTCATAGGGTTGCAAGATGACGCAGCCCTGGGCGGCCCAGAAGGCGTGCAGGCGGAGGATCAGGTCCTGGAAGCTCGGAGGTGAATTGGGGGCGGTCGACATTGGGCGGCACCATAAGCAGGGAGCGGCGTTATGCAATCATGAGCGACGAGATTGCAGACATCCTGGCCGACACCAGGCGGATCGCCGTGGTGGGGGCGTCGAACAAGCCGGAGCGGGCCGGGAACTACGTGTTCCGGTTCCTGGTGGAGCGGGGATACGAGGTCACGGGCGTCAATCCGGGATTGGCGGGGCAGACGTTACACGGGCGACCGGTGGTGGCGACGCTGGCGGATGCGGGGCAGCTGGACATGGTGGATATCTTCCGGGCGTCCGATCAGGCGGGGGCTGTGATCGACGAAGCGATGCGACTGGGGGCGCGGACGGTTTGGACGCAGTTGGGCGTGGTGGACCGGGCGGCGGCGGAACGGGCCGAGGCGGCGGGAGTTAGAGTGGTGATGGATCGTTGCCCGCTGCAGGAGTGGCAGCGGCTGGGCTTGAAGCAGAGTTGAAACCGGGCCATTTCGATGCGGCCGCATACCTTTAGGGGCATGACATGACACAAGAAGAACGCGATCTGATCGCCCGTTTCGTTGCCCGCGTGGGCGGTTCGCCGCAGAGCGGGAGCTTTATCGGCAGCGGCGGCAGCGTGCCGCAGGCACAGGCGGCGCTGCCGCCGATCGACCGCGAGGCGGACACCTTCATCGCCGACCAGATGCAGAAATATCCGGAGGCGCGATATCGTATCACGCAGATGGCGGTGGTGCAGGAAGCAGCGCTGACGGAGATGAACAACCAGCTGCAGCGGGCCCAGTGGGAGTTGCAGCAGGCCCGGCAGCAGTTGCAGCAGGCGCCGCAGCAGCAGCAGAAGAGCGGCGGGTTGTTCGGCAGCCTGTTCGGCGGCGGGTCGTCGTCGCAGCAGCAGCAGCGGCCGCAGCAAGGTGGTCAGCAGGGTGGGCCGTGGGGCCAGGCCGGTGGCGGCGGGTATGGGCAGCAGCAGGGGTATGCGCCGCCTCCCCCGCAGCCGTCACAGTATCAGCCCGGCATGTTCAACCGCGGCGGGTCCGGCTTCCTGGGCTCGGCGTTGACGACGGCGGCGGGCGTGGCGGGCGGCATGGTGGTCGGCAATGCGCTGATGAACGCGTTCAGCGGCTCGCATGGTGGCGAGGCGATGGCGGCGGGCACGGGCGGCTTCCTAGGTGGCGGCGGAGCCGATGCCGGGACCAATGCGTTCGATGGCGCCGGCACGGAGCAGGCGGGTGATTTTACCGGCGGGTTCGGTGGCGACCAGGGCGGTGGCTTTGGCGGTGATCAGGGCGGCTTCGGCGGCGGCGGGTTCGACCAGGCCAGCAACGACCAAGGCGGCGGCTTCGATGGTGGCTTCGACGGCGGCGGCGGTGGTGGCGGGTTCGATGGTGGGTTCGACAACACCTAAAGTCCGGCTCTAGGCAGTACGTTGGAGGGCGGTCCCGGTTGGGACCGCCCTTTTTCGTTTTATGGATGATAGCTGGTTCTGGAGTGCCGCGACGTTTTGCGCCGCGCACTGACGAGGAGGTTTTGATGGACGGGTTCGAGAGTGGGCCATTTTTGGTACGGCCGGAGTGGATCGATCACAACGGGCACCTCAACCTCGCCTATTACATTCTGCTGTTCGACGAGGCGACGGATGCGCTCTGGACGTCGCTAGGGCTCGGGAACGCTATTCGTTCGATCGGGTTTGGGACGTTCGCGGTGGAGACGCATACCCAGTACCGGGCCGAGCTGATGGAGGGTGAGTCGGTGATGGTGCGGTCGGCCGTGCTGGGGGCTGACCGCAAGCGGCTGCATGTGGCGCACGAGATGCGGCGGACCCGGGACGAGGCGGTCTCGGCGCAGCAGGAGTTGATGTATCTGTGCGTCGATATGGCAACGCGGCGGGCGGCGGGGTGGCCGGGGGAGATCGGCGCGCGGTTGGTGGGCCGGGTCGAGGCGGCGCCGGATTGGGTGGGACGCCGGGTCGCTATGCCGGCTGCAGCGTCGCGGTAAGCCAGGGGGACGGGACCGGGGTCAGGGTCGCGTCGGCGCAGGTGAGCCCGGCGGCGGCGATGGCGTCGAGGCGGAGGGTGGCAAGCGCCCTGCCCTTTCCATTGTTCTGGCCATCGGTCTGGCGGCCGGAGCGGATGGTGCCGCATTCGAGGTTGCCGTTGAAGACGGGGGTGCCGGGGGCCGGGAGCGGGCCGTCGACGGTGACGGCGACGAGGCGGCGCTTGACCAGTCCGCGGTATTTGGTGCGAGCGGTCAGTTCCTGGCCCATGTAGCAGCCCTTGTTCCAGTCGATGCCGCCCAGTTCGTCGAAGCCGGATTCGACCAGGGTGCTTTTCTCGGATTCCAGGTCGCGGGAGCCGTCGGGGAGGCCGAGGGCGAGGCGATGGGCGTCGTAGGCCACCTCGGTGGTGGTTGGGGTGACGTCGCCTAGGATGCGCCAGCCGGCGTCGGGGAGACGGGGGTCGGGGGCTTGGAGCGGAGCGTCTGGCACACCGTTCCAGGCGGCGTAGACCGGAAGGTCTAGGCGGCTGAGGGTCACTTTGGCGCGGAGGCGGTAACGGGTCAGCAGTTTGATCAGCAGGTCGCGATGGGTTTCCTCGACGTCGAGGAGGAGGCGGTCGGGTTCGGCGAAAATGAAGAAGTCGGCCAGCCATTTGCCTTGCGCGGTAAGCAGCGCGGCCCAGACGGCGCGGCCGGGCGCGGCCTGGGCGACGTCGTTGGAGACGAGGCCCTGGAGAAAGGAGACGCGGTCCTCCCCGGCGATCTCGAGGACGGCGCGGTTCGGTAGCAGGGCGATCTCGGTCATGGTTCGGACGTAAGAAGTCGGGAAAGACGGTGCAAGGCATCTCGACGGGAGGCGGGGCTGCGCGCACCGTTCGGGAATGACTGATCTCTCCCCTGCCCCGACCCCCGATCCGGCCATCGATGCCGCCCGCCTTTGGTCCGACCTCATGACGCTGGGAGCGATCGGGGCTCTGCCGCATGGGGGGTGCGACCGCCTGGCGCTGACGGATGCGGACGCGGCGGGGCGGCGGTTGTTCGCGGGGTGGTGTGCGGAGGCCGGGTTGGCGCTGACGGTGGATGCGATGGGGAACATGTTCGGGCGGCGCGAGGGCAGCGAGGCCGGGTTGGCGCCGGTGTTGATCGGCAGCCATCTGGACACACAGCAGCCCGGCGGGAAGTTCGACGGGCCGCTCGGGGTGCTGGCCGGGTTGGCGTGCGTTCGGGCGATGGATGCGGCCGGGACCGTGACGCGGCGGCCGGTGGTGGTGGTGAACTGGACGAACGAGGAAGGGGCGCGGTTCGCGCCGGGGTTGATGGGGGCTGCGATGCATGCGGGGGTGCTGCCGCTGGTCGAGGCGCATGCGGCGACGGATCGGGGTGGGCAGCGGGTCGGAGAGGAATTGCGGCGGATCGGGTTCTTGGGGGATGGGGCGGGGCCGCGGGAGGCGGCGGCATATTTCGAGCTGCATATCGAGCAAGGGGATCGGCTGCAGAATGCCGGCGTGACCATCGGGGTGGTGGATGGGACGGAGAACAATCTTTTTCTGGTGATCGATTGCTGGGGCGAGAACGGGCATGCGCAGGCGACCCCGATGGGGCAGCGGCGCAATGCGCTGGCGGCGGCGGCGGCGCTGATCACGGCGGCGGAGGCGATCGGGGTGGCGGCGACGGAAGGCGGGTCGGCGGGGGTGGCGGCGATGGAGGTGCTGCCGAACAACCGGATCAATATTCCGCATCACGTGAGGCTGTCATTCTCGGCGACGCATCCGACGACGGAGGGGATCGAGGGAATCCGGGCGGCGATCACGGCGGCGGCGGTGCGGGTGTCGACCGAGCGTGGGGTGCGGATCGAGGTGGAGGATGCGCCGGTGCGGCCGGCGGTGGATTTCGACGCCGGGCTGGGGGCGGCGGTGGAGCGGGCGGCGGCGGGGCTCGGATTTACGACGATGCGGCTGCGGAGTCGGGCTGGGCACGATGCGATCCGGATGGCGCCGTTCTGCCCGAGTCAGATGATCTTCGTGCCGTGCAAGGACGGCATCAGCCATAGCGAGTTCGAGGACATGACGCGCGAGGATGCGGCGTCGGGGGCTGCGGTGTTGTTGCGGGTGGCGATGGAGGCGGCTGGTTGAGGCTGGCGACGGTCGGCGATCTGCAGGCGGTGGAGGCGATCGTGCGAGAGGCCTACACGCCGTATGTCGCGCGGATGGGGCGGATGCCGGGGCCGATGCTGGATGATTACCGGGCGTCGATCACGGCAGGACGGGTGCATGTGATCGAGCACGGAGGCGCGGTGCGCGGGGTGTTGGTGCTGATCCCGGAGGTGGAGACGATGCTGCTGGACAATATCGCGGTCGATCCGGCGGCGCAGGGTGCCGGGCTGGGGCGGCGGATGCTGGGGTTCGCGGAGGAGACGGCGCGGGCGAGCGGGTTCAGGGCGATCCGGCTTTATACCAACGAGGCGATGACGGAGAATGTCGGGCTGTATTCTCGGCTGGGGTGGGTGGAGACGCATCGGGGCGAGGAGAACGGGTTTCGGCGGGTGTATTTCGCGAAGCAGTTGGGGTGATACCGGAGTCCGGAATGGGCTGTGCTAGAGCGCGCGGATGCGGATTGCTCATGTGATGGCGGGGGCCCGGACGGGCGGGGCGGAGTTGTTCTTCGAGCGGTTGAGCGCGGCGCAGAGTCGGGCGGGCGAGAGCGTGCTGCCAGTGATCCGGCGGGATGCGGGGCGGCGGGCGCGGCTGGAGGCGGCCGGGTTGAGGCCGGCGGAGCTGGGGTTCGGGGGCATGTTGGATTTTGCGACGCGACCGGCGCTACGGCGGGTGTTGCGGGACTTCGAGCCGGTGGTGGCGGTGGCGTGGATGAGCCGGGCGGCGCGGGCGTTGCCGGTGGGGCCTTGGGTAAGCGCGGGGCGGCTCGGGGGGTATTACGACCTCAAATACTACCGGGGGTGCCGGCATCTGATCGGCAATACGCGCGGGATCGTGGATTGGGTGCGAGCGCGGGGTTGGCCGGCGGAGCGGGTGCATCACGTGCCGAATTTTGCGCCGGACTTGGCGAGCGGGACGCCGCCGCCTGGGGCGCGGCGGGTGCTGGCACTGGGACGGCTGCATCCGAATAAGGGGTTCGACCTGTTGATCCGGGCGATGGCGACCGTGCCGGAGGCGACGCTGTCGATCGCGGGGGATGGGCCAGAGCGGGCGGCGCTGGAGGGATTGGCGCAGGATGAGGGCGTGGCGGCGCGGGTGACATTCCTGGGGTGGCGGGAGGATACCGGGGCGTTGCTGGCGGAGTGCGACGTGCTGGTGTGTTCGAGCCGGCATGAGCCGTTGGGGAACGTGGTGATCGAGGCGTTCTCGGCGGGGCGGCCGGTGGTAGCCGCGGCCGTAGCGGGGCCGGTGGAGCTGATCGAGGCGGGGCGGACCGGGTTGCTGGTGCCGCCGGAGGACCCGGCGCGGCTGGCGGCGGCGATCCGGACGGTGTTGGACGACCCGGCGCTGGCGGCCGGGCTGGCGGCGGCGGCGCGCGACGACTGGGCGCGGCGGCATGCGGAGGCGCCGGTGTTGGCGCGGTGGCGGGAAACGCTCGAGTTGATGGTGGTGCCGTAATGTGTGGGATCGCGGGTATTTCGATGTCGGTGGGGTTTCCGGCGCCGGATGCGGGGGTGTTGGCCTCGTTGAGCAAGGCGCTGGGGCATCGGGGGCCGGATGGCGGCGGGCATTCGGTGCTGGGCCGGGTGGCGCTGGTGCATACGCGGTTGGCGATCATCGACGTGGCGGGGGGCGACCAGCCGCTGCATGCGGGGCCGGCGACGCTGATCGCCAATGGGGAAGTCTATAATTACCGGGAGTTGCGGGCGGGGCTGGAGGCTCAGTCTCCTGGGGTGGCGTTCGCGACGCAGAGCGATTGCGAGCCGCCGCTGCATCTGTGGCTGCGGGATGGGCCGGCTTATGCGAGCGAGCTGCGCGGGATGTATGCCATCGCGATCCATGAGCGGGCGCAGCGATCGGTGACGCTGACGCGGGATCCGTTCGGGATCAAGCCGTTATACGTGGCGTCCATTCCGGGGGGGATGGCGTTCGCGTCGGAGGCGCAGGCGCTGCTTGGGGCGGGGCTGGTGGAGCGCCGGGTCAATGCGGGGGCGCGGGACGAACTGCTGCAGATGCAGTTCACCACGGGGGCGGCGAGCATCTTCGAGGGCATCGACCGGGTGCTGCCGGGGGAGAGCATCCGCATCGTGGATGGGCATGTGCTGGACCGGTCGCGGGTGGCGAGTTTGCCGGAAGGGGCGCCGGTGGTTGCGGCTTCCGAAGAGGAGGCTTTGGGGCGGTTGGATGCGGCGTTGATGCGGAGCGTGGAGCTGCATCAACGGAGCGACGTGCCATACGGGATGTTCCTGTCGGGCGGCGTGGATAGCGCGGCGATCCTGGCGGCGATGGCGCGGTTGAACAGCGAGCCGGTGCTGGCGTTCACGGCGGGGTTCGACGTTAAGGGCGCGGCGGACGAGCGGGCGCAGGCGGCGGCCGTGGCGCGGGCGGCGGGGGCGCGGCACGAGAGCCTGGAGATCAGCGAGGCGATGGTGTGGCGGCATCTGCCGGAGATCGTCGCCTGCATGGACGACCCGGCGGCCGATTACGCCATCATCCCGACCTGGTTCCTGGCGCGGCGGGCGCGGCAGGACGTGAAGGTGATCCTGTGTGGCGAGGGCGGGGACGAAATCTTCGCCGGGTATGGGCGGTATCGCAGCGCGATGCGGCCCTGGTGGCAGGGCGGGCGGGTGATGCGGTCGCGGGGGGTGTTCGACAAGTTGGAGGTGCTGCGGGCACAGCCGGCGGCTTGGCGCGACGGGCTGGCGGCGGCGGAGGCGCAGGCTTCGGTGTTGGGGCGGACGCGGCTGGGCATCGCGCAGGCAACGGACATCGCGGATTGGCTGCCGCACGACCTGCTGTTGAAGCTGGACCGGTGCTTGATGGCGCATGGGGTGGAGGGGCGGACACCGTTCCTGGATGCGGAGTTGGCGGCGACCGGGTTCGGGCTGTCGGATGGGGAGAAGGTGCGGAGCGGTCGGGGCAAGTATCTGCTGCGGCGTTGGCTGGAGCGGGCGATGCCGGAAGCGCGGCCGTTTGCGCCCAAGCAGGGGTTCACCGTGCCGATCGGGGCGTGGATCGCGGCGCGGGGGGCGGAGTTGGGGCCGCTGGTTGCCGGGTCGGCGGGGGTGATGGAGGTCGCGCGGCCGGAGCGAGTGGTGTCGTTGTTCAAGCATGCGGAGGGTAAGCGTGAGGCGCAGGCAGCCTGGACGCTGCTGTTCTATGCGCTGTGGCATCGGGCGCATGTCGAGGGGGCCGCGCCGAGCGGGGACGTTTTCGAGGTGTTGGCAGCATGAGTGAGGCTCCGGCAAAGGCGGTTCGGCCGGTGTTCGCCCGGCACGCGGCCAGTTTGCTGCTGTGGCGGCGGGGGGCGGCGGGGCTGGAAGTGCTGATGGGGGTGCGGGGGGCCGGGCATCGGTTCATGCCGAACCGGCTGGTGTTTCCCGGAGGCGCGGTCGACCCGGGGGATGCGGTGGCGCCGGCGGCGAGCGAGCCCGATCCAGCGGTGCTGGCGGTGATCGGGGGCAAGGCGCGGGCCAGACTGGGGCGGGGACTGGTGGTGGCGGCAGCGCGGGAACTCGAGGAGGAGACCGGGCTGAGTTTCGGGCGGCCGCCCCGGTTGGACGGGATCTCGTATCTCTGCCGGGCGGTGACGCCACCGACTTCGCCGATCCGGTTCAATGCGCGATTTTTCGTGGCGGATGCTGCGTTGGTGCAGGGAGAGCCGGGCAATAGCGGGGAGCTTGGCGCGGTGCGTTACTATCCGGTGCTGGAAGCGCTCGAGTTGGGGCTGATGGATGTCACACGGGCGGTGCTGGAGCGACTGGAAGGACATCTGCAGGGCAAGACCGAGATGCTGACGGCCTTCAAGCAGCGACGATGGAGCCGGGACTGAGCAGCTGCCATCCCGATACGTTGGACCGGCGTTTCTCGTCAGTGGATCGCGCTACACTACTACACGTCGACGCATCGTAACCTGATCAAGATGAATAGCTCGATCAGGTCGTAGAGCAGCCGATCCACGTTTGCCGCTGGGAAGGTTACTTTCCGGCGGCGGCGTCAGAGATGCCGGTGGCAATGAATTCCGGCGTGAGTGCGGCGCAGACTTCGGCCTTGTTGGAACCGACTTGAGCACCGGCGGCTTTCATCATTTCGGTGAAGTCGCCTTCGGATAGTTCGGTCTGGACGTTGGAGGCGTTTTCGAGGCCGGATTTGATTTGGGAGGACTGCGCCGGGGTCAACGGGGTTTTGCAGGCGCCGGTCATGACCGCGAGCGTGCCGTAGGCGAGCATGCGCCTGGTCTCCAGCGACATTTCAGCGTCTTGGGCGTGAGCCTGTGAGACGAGCAGGAAGGCGGCGGTGGCCAGGAGAATGGTCTTCACGTCGGGTCGCTTTCGGTTAGTTATGATGCCCACAGAATAGCGCAAAGGTGCTTTCGCGCATAGGTTGTAATTCTGTGAAGCCTACAACTAGCTCTGATTACCGATGTCGTTGAGGCCCAGGGTGCGTCGGAAGGTGGGTAGCCCGACGCCAGTGGCTTCGAAGCCGCCATCGTTGGCGAGGCATTGGCCGGTGAGGTAGCTGGCGGCCGGGCTGCAGAGGAAGCCGACCAGGGCGGCCATCTCGCCGGTGGTGCCGTAGCGGCCGAGCGGGATGACGTCGTGGTAGTCGGTGCGGATAGCGACGGAGTGGACCAGCTTGGCCATCTCGGTCTCGACCGGGCCGGGGCAGACGGCGTTGACGCGGACGCCGTAGCTGCCGAGCTCGACGGCGAATTGCTTGGTGAGATGGATGATTGCGGCCTTGCTGGTGCCGTAGGCGACCCGGAGGGTGCTGGCGCGCAGGCCGGAGATGGAGGCAATGTTGACGATCGCACCGCTGCGCTGGGCGGCCATGGTGGGGGCGAAGGCCTGCGTGCAGAGAAAGGCGCCGTCGAGATTGGTGCCGAGGACGTGGCGCCATTCGGCGTAGGACGTTTCCATGGCCGGCTTGAAGACGGCGACACCGGCGTTGTTGACCAGGGCGTCGGCGCGGCCCCAGCGGGCGAGGATGGCGGCCGAGGCAGCGGCGACCTGTGCCTCGTCGGAGACGTCGCAGGGAATGGCGAGGACATGGTCGGGTTGGGCGAGGTCGGCTTCGGTGGCGGACAGGGTGTCGCGGTCGATGTCGAGCAGGGCGACGGCGTAGCCGTTGGCGAGGAACCATTCGCCGATCGCACGGCCGATCCCGCGGGCGCCGCCGGTGACGATTGCGACTGGTTGGGACATCTGGGTTTCCTCCATTAGTTTTCCCGCCGGTAACGGCCGCGTGGTTCAGCTTTTGTCAACGTAGAACCGGCATGATGAGGAACTCTGGAACCGGATCGTCATGCTGACCGACGTGGTTCATGCCTATGCGCGGTTCGGGTTCGGGCGCGGTCCGCAGGACCCGGCGCCGGCCGATGTGCGCGCGTGGTTGGTGGGGCAGTTGGACGGGCCGGATGCGGGGCCGCCGGGCGTGTCGATCGCAGAGGCGTTCGCGGCGCTGCAGGAGGATCGGGAGGACCGGAAAGAGCGCAAGGACGGGGTTGCTGCGACCGAGCGGCCGCATCGGGTGCGGGACATCTTCCAGGCGGAGACGGCGGCGCTGCAGGATTGGGCGATCGCGACGCCCGTGCCTTTCCGCGAGCGGCTGGTGTGGTTCTGGGCGAACCATTTCACGGTGAGCACGCGGCAGGGCCAAGTGACGCCGATAGTCGGGGATTACGTGCGAACGGCGATCCGGCCGTACGTGACGGGCAAGTTCAGCGACATGCTGCTGGCGGTGATGCGGCATCCGGCGATGCTGCTGTATCTGGACAACGCGCAGTCGTTCGGGCCGGCCAGCAAGGCTGGGTTTCGGCAGGGCAAGGGGTTGAACGAGAATTTGGGGCGGGAATGCCTCGAGTTGCACACGGTCAGTCCGGCGGCGGGATACACGCAGGCGGACGTGACGGCGTTCGCGACGGTGCTGACGGGGTGGAGCATCGAGCGGCGGGAGGGGGCCGGGTTCAAGTTCTGGCCGATGATGCATGAGCCCGGCGAGAAGGTCGTGATGGGGCGGCGGTTTCCGGAGGGCGAGGAAGGCGGACGGCAGGCGCTGCTGTTCCTGGCGGAGCATCCGGCGACGCAGACGCATCTGGCGACGAAATTGGTGCGGTGTTTCGTGGCGGATGTGCCGCCGCTGGATGCGGTGCGCCGGGTCGCGGGGGTGTTGCGGGAGACGGGCGGGGATTTGCGGCTGGCGGCGCTGGAGGTGATCCGGTTGCCGGAGGCTTGGGTGCCAGGGGCGAAGCTGCGGAGCCCGCAGGAACTGGTGCTGGCCGCGTTGCGGGGCGCGGCGTTGCCGGTGGAGAAGCGGCCGCCGGTGAACGGGATCGTGGGCGGGTTGGGCCAGGGGATGTTCAACGCGCCGTTTCCGATCGGGTGGCCGGACACGGCGGCGGAGTGGGCCGGGCCGGAGGCGATGATGCGGCGGATCGACTGGGCCTATGGGTTCGCAGGGCGGCCGGAGCTGGCGGAGCCGACCGCGCTGGCGGAGGCGACGATGGGACCGTTGCTGACGCCGGCGACGGCGGAGGCGATGCGGCGGGCCGGGTCGCGGCGGGACGCGATTACGTTGTTGCTGGCTTCACCTGAATTCCAGAGGCGCTGAGCATGATCGAATTGGTTTCTCGCAGGTCGGCGTTGCTCGGGTTGGGTGCGGCGGTGTCGTTGGGGCGGGTGTCGCTGGCTATGGCGGCGGCGCCGACGGACCGGCGATTAGTGGTGGTGTTATTGCGGGGGGCGCTGGATGGGCTCGCGGCGGTGACGCCGTATGGCGACCCGGCCTTTGCGGCGTTGCGCGGAGAGGCGCGGCCCGGGGGTGATGGCGGGTTGTTGGATCTGGGCGGGTTCTATGGGTTGCACCCTGCCCTATCGGGCCTGCACGCGATGTATGGGCAGGGCGAGTTGCTGCCGGTGCATGCGGTGGCCGGGCCGGTGCGGACGCGGAGCCATTTCGAGGCGCAGGACCTCATGGAGAGCGGAGCCGAGCAGAGGATGAACAGCGGGTGGCTGAACCGGGCGGTGCAGGGGATGGCGCCGGCGGGGCCGAATGGGCTGCCATTGTCGGTGGGGGTGTCGTTGCCGTTGCTGTTGCGGGGGCCGGCGACCGTGGGAGCGTTCGCGCCGCAGAGTTTTCAGCAGCCGCAGCCAGATCTTTATGCGCGGTTGGTGGCGTTGCACGAGCGGGACCCGGTGACAGGGCCGGCGATCCGGGAGGGGTTGCAGGAGCGCGGCTTCTCCGGGGCGACGTTGGGGGCGGATCGAAACCCGGAGCGGTATGCGTTCCCGGCGCTGGCGGCGGCGGCGGGGCGGTTATTGGCGACGGCGGACGGGCCGCGGATCGCGGCGATGGAACTAGGCGGCTGGGACACGCATGCGGCGCAGGGTGCGCGGCTGGTGGGGCCGTTGCGGCAGCTGGATGCCGGGTTGGTGGCGCTGAAGGAGGCGCTGGGCGCGGCGTGGCGGCAGAGCGCGGTGCTGGTGATCACGGAGTTCGGGCGGACGGTGCGGCTGAACGGCACCGGCGGGACGGATCATGGCACCGGGGCGGCGGCGTTCGTGGCGGGCGGTGCGGTGGCGGGCGGACGGGTGTTGGCGGATTGGCCGGGGCTGGGCGCGGGGCGGCTGTTCGAGGCGCGGGACCTGCAGCCGACGCTCGACGTGCGGGCGTTGGCGAAGGGGCTGCTGGCGGGGCATCTTGGGTTGTCGGCGAGCGTCGTGGCGCGGGCGTTTCCGGGGAGCGATGGCGTGGCGGGGGCGCAGGGGTTGTTGCGGGCTTAGGTTAGGTTTCTGTCGCCGACCGAGATCAGCCGGATTAGAACGGCGGGATTAGGGAGTCGGCGCGATCATGGATGTGGCAGTGAACGACGGGGTCGCCGGTTCGGCGATCGAGCGCGAGACGATCCGGACGGTGACGTGGCGGATCCTGCCGTTCCTGATGGTGTGCTACTTCATCGCCTTCGTGGACCGGGTGAACGCCGGGTTCGCGGCGCTGCAGATGAACCACGATATCGGCCTGTCGCCGTCCGCGTTCGGGCTGGGCGGCGGGTTGTTCTACATTACCTATGTGCTGCTCGAGGTGCCGAGCAATATCGCCATGGCCAAGGTGGGCGCGCGGCTGTGGATCGCACGGATCCTGGTGACGTGGGGCATCGTCTCGGGGTGCATGGCGCTCGTGGTGGGGCCGAACTCGTTCTATGGCGTGCGGATGCTGCTGGGGGCAGCGGAGGCCGGGTTCTTCCCGGGCGTCATCCTGTATCTGACCTATTGGTTCCCGCGGGCGTATCGCGGGCGGATCGTGGCGATCTTCATGGTGGCGATCCCGCTGTCGAGCTTCCTGGGTTCGCCGATCTCGGCGGCGCTGCTGGGTACAGACGGCTGGATGGGGCTGCATGGCTGGCAGTGGATGTTCATCCTCGAGGCGATCCCGGCGGTGCTGCTGGGGATCGCGGCGCTGTGGGCGTTGCCGAACGGGCCGGAGACGGCGCGGTGGTTGCGGCCGGAGCAGCGGCAGTGGCTAAGCACGCGGTTGGCGGCGGATGCGCCGGCGGAAAAAGTTGCGGCGCCGCATCGGTCGCTGCTGTCGGTGATGACGGACAAGTACGTGCTGGCGGCGTCGTTGATCTATGCGGGGGCGTCGGGGGCCAGCCAGTGCCTGTCGTTGTGGCAGCCGCAGATCATCAAGTCGTTCGGGATGAGCAATATGCAGACCGGGCTGCTGAACATGCTGCCGTTCGGCATCGCATCGGTGCTGATGGTGCTGTGGGGGCGGAACTCGGATCGGATGCGGGAGCGGACCTGGCACACGGCGATCCCGCTGGCGCTGCTGGCCGGCAGCTTGATCGTGGCGATCGGGTTCACGTCGCTCCTGGCGACGATGGTGCTGCTCTGCGTGGCGGTGACGGCGACGTATATCGTCAAGGGGCCGTTCTGGGCGCTGTCGACAGAGTGGCTGTCGGTGGGTGCTGCAGCGGCGGGGATCGCGCAGATCAACGCGATCGGCAATCTGGGCGGGTTCGCGGGGACGTCTTTGCTGGGGGTGATCAAGGACCATACGGGGAGTTATCCGTTGGGGTTGCTGCCGCTGGCAGTGTTGTCGGGCATCGGCGCCGTGCTGGCGGTGAGCTTGCGGCGGAAGGCGGGCTAAGCGGCTGACGGGGGTGGCTGAAGCTACACCCCCGCCCTGCCCTGTTCCGCCAGCGGGAGAGGCTTCGCTGGCGGCGACCGTGGATCGGCTGGTGGCGCTGGTGCGGGAGCAGGAGGCGCAGATCGCGGCGTTGAAGGCGCTGATCGAGACGCTGCTTTGAGCTGGACCGTGGGCTTGGCCGACGGGGGCGAGCCCGGGACGCGGGCGTTAGTCGCGGGACGCACGATCGCGACGGAGGCGGACGTCGTGCTATGGCCGGCACGCGGAAAGGCGATGGTCGAGGGGATCGGGCTCAACGTCGTCGATCTGCGGGGGGTCGATCCGGCGGACGATGTCAGGCTGGGCGGGGCCGGGCTGTTGCTGGTCGGGTCGGCGGTGGCATTCGGGGCGTGGGCGGCGCGGACGGCGGTGCCGATCGGGGTGGTGCCGGCGGTGGTCGAGGTGGCGGCGGGGGCGTCGGCGCGGATGGAGGCGCTGCACCTGCTGGTGGGGGAAGACGAGAGCGAGGCGCAGGCGGCGGCGGATTGGGCGGCGCTGCGGGGAATGGCGTGCGGCGTGGCGGAGGGGTCGCTGGCGGCGGTGACCCGGTTGGGGCCGGCGCCGGTGACGGGGTCGGGCGCCGTGGTGCTGGATCTGCGCACCGGGGCGGGGCGGATCGATGCGTCGCCGGCGCTGCTGGGATTGCTGGCGGTGGGAGCGCCGGTGTTGTTCGGGGAGGATACGCCGCTGCGCTCGACGCTGGAGGGCGTGGGGCTGGGTGGCGGTTCGACGATGTCGTGGCCGGGTTGGAGCGGGTGGCCGGGTTGGGGGCCGCAGCGTTTGGGCGGGCATCGGGGGCGGCGCTGGGGTTCGTGGCGGCGCGGTTCGGGGCGGACGGGGCGCGGGCGGCGTTCGAGCGGGCGGTGGATGGGGCGCTGCGGCATCAGCGGCGGCGGGCGGCGGATTGGGCGCAGCTCGGGCCGGGTGGGCATGTGCTGGTAATCTCGGATGAGGCGGCGAATTTGCGGGCGGTGCGGGTGCATCAGCCGTTCGACGCGTTGGTGCGGGCGGGGGCGATCGAGGGGTATTGCGTGCTGTCCGGCGGGGCGTTCAGCTTCGGGACCGTGACGGCGGAGACGCGGTTCAGCGCGATCTGGGTGCAGCGGAGCGTGGACCCGCAGGTGCAGTTGCTGTTGCGGGTGCTGGGGCGGGGGTTCGTTTACGACCTGGACGACAATCTGCTGGTGTCGCCGTCGTATCGGCGGGCGTTCGCGGCGGAGGCGATCGAGACGGCGACCGGGTTGGTGCGGGATTGTGCGGTGCTGTCATCCGCGACCCGGCGGTTGGCGGAGCAGTTGGGACGGGACGCGATCGTGACGCCGAACCTGGCGTTCGGCCCGGCGCGGCGGGTGGTGGGGCCGGCGCGGACGGTGGTGTGGGCGTCGAGCGACGTGCCGGCGCTGGCGGGGTCGCGGGCGGAGATCGAGCGGGCGGTGCGGGATTTCGCGGTGGCGCATGGGTTGCCGGTGTTGTGCATCGGGGCGCGGGCGCCGGAGGCTTTCGCGGCGGCGGGGCTGGTGGTCGAGGCGACCGGGTTGCTGGCGTATCCAGCCTATCTGGCGCGGTTGCGGGCGGCGGCACCGGGGATCCTGGTGGGGCCGCTGGAGACGGGTGCGGATGCGGCAACGCAGGGCTTCGTGGACGCCAAGAGCGACATCAAGGTGATCGAGGCGCGGTTGACCGGGTTGCAGGGGGTGTTCAGCGCGGCGGCGCCGTATGCCGGGAGCGATCTCATGCCGGAGATCCTGTGCGAGAACAGCTACCCGGGGTGGCTGGCGGGGTTGGAGCGGGCGCGGCTGGCGTGCGAGCGGCCGGGTCCCGCGGCGGCTTGGCCGGAGCGGCGGGATGCTGACGGAGCCGGGTTGATGCCGTGGACGGCGGCGTTGCGGCGGGCGGCGATGGAAGAAGATGCGCAGCTCTCGGGGGCGGAGGTGCTGGCGGCGCTGGAGTTCGTGGCGGCGCAGGCGGCGACGCCGCTGGAATCGCCGGCGGTGTTCGACGAGGCGGATTACCTCAGGCGGCATCCGGACGTGGCGGCGGCGGTGGCGCAAGGCGTGGTGGCGTCGGGGTATCGGCATTTCGTGCAGTCGGGGTTTGGCGAAAGGCGGGTGGCGAGTGCGGCGAGCGAGGCGTCGTTCTGGTGGACGCGGCTGCTGCACGAGGTCGGCGGGTTGGAGACGCGGGTGGCGGCGCGGGGGCAGGAGATCGCCGGGTTGCGGGAGCAGGTGGCACTGCGGGGGGCTGGACCCGGAGTGACGGGGCGTGAAGCGGTCGATCTGGGGTGGTTGCGGTGGGGCGGCGGGACACGCGCCCTGCCCTGCCCGATCTGCGATGCCGGTGGACCGCACCCGGTCGTGGTGCGGGCGAGCGGGCATGTGCTGGTCCGGTGCGACGGGTGCGGGACGCGGTTCTACGTGGACCGGGTGGAGCATGCTTACGAAGGCGAGCCGGCGGCGGCGGCCCTGCAGTTCGGGCTCGAGCAGAATGCGAGCCTGCACCATCAGACGCGGTTGTTGTTCGGGCGGGAGGGGGCGACGAGCGTGCTCGACGTCGGCTGCGGGTTCGGCTTCGGGGTGGATCTAGCGACCGAGGTGCTGGGGTGGCGGGCGGTGGGCGTCGATCCGTCACCGGCGGCGGCGGCGGGACGGGTGCAGCTGGGGGCAGATATCCGGGTGGATTACCTGAGCGCCGCCACCGAACTCGGCGCGCCGTTCGACCGGGTGGTCGCGTCGGAGGTGCTCGAGCATGTAGCGGACCCGTATGCGATGCTGGCGCTGCTGCGGGCGCGGCTGGCGCCGGGGGGCGTGCTGACGGTGACGACGCCGAACGGGGATGCGGTGCGGGCGGGGGAGGATCGCGGGCGGCTCCTCGGGATTTTGGCGCCGGGGGTGCATCTGACGCTGTTCACAGAGGGGTCGCTGGCGCTGGCGCTGCGGCGGGCCGGGTTCGGGCATGTGGCGGTCGAGGTGACGGCGGACACGCTGGTGGCCGAAGCGTCGGACCTGCCGTTGGGCGCGCGGGCGGCCGGCGATCATGCGGCGGCATATCGGGGGTATTTGGAGGGATTGATGCGGCGGGCGCCGGTCGGGTCGGCGTTGTGGAACGGGGCGGCGGGGCGGCTGCTGACGTTGCTAATGCCGACGGCGGCGGCCACGGTGCTGGAGGCGTTGTTCGGGGAGATCGCGGCGGCGTGGCAGGCGCTCGGGATCGACGTGGAGACGCTCGTGCTGCCGGCGGCGTTGACGGAGGCGGAGATCCGCACGGTGGGTGCGGCCGGGTTGGGCGAGCAGCGTCCGTTCAATCTGGCGGGGGTGTTGCTGCACCGGGCGACGCTGGCCGATCGGGCCGGGGATGCGGCGGTGGCGTTGCGCTTCGCGGCGGCGGCCCATCGGATCGCGGTGGAGACTCGGCGGGTGCTGCAGTTGGAGAACCTGATCGACCTGGACCTGAAGCGGACGGCGTGGCGGGCGCGGTTGCTGATGGCGGAGTGTGTCGGGGCGTTGGCACCGGGCCTGGCGGCGACGGTGACGGCGGGGATCGCCAGGGAGTCACCGGGAGAGCTGGCGGACTGGGATGACCCGCCGGCGGGTGCGGTGATCGAGATGGTTGCGGAGGTGTTCGTGGCGGCCGTGGCCGCGGACCGGTTCGACGAGGCACGCCGGGTCGAGGAATGGGTGGCGGATGCGGATGCGGTGATCGGCGCGCTGGCGGGACGGCCGGAGCTGCTGTTGCCGACGCTGTTCATGCGCGGGAAGCAGCGACTCGAGGGGCATCAGGATCCGGCGGGTGCCCTGCGTGCGTTCGAACGGCTGGCGGGCGAGGCGCAACGGTTGGGGGCGACGGACTACATGGAGATGGCGCGTGAGCACATGAGGTTGGCGATGACCCGGTTGGGAGAGACGGCATGAAGTCCCTGCCCTTTCGGGTGCTGTATGGGCATCGGCGCACGGTGATCGCGGTGCTGGTGGGGCTCCTCACCTTTTGGCTGGTGCCGGTGCATCACGGCAATGCGGCGCGGCTGGTGTTCGCGTGGGATGCCGGGTCGCTGGCGTTTCTGCTGCTGATCGGGCTGTTGCTGGTCCGGCCGGCGGAAGACGACGTGATGGCGCGGCATGCGGAGGCGCAGCAGGAGGGCGAGTGGACCGTGTTCGCGATCACGCTGGCCGGCGTGGTGGTCAGTTTCGCGGCGCTCACCACCGTGCTGTCCATCGCCAAGGACATGAAGCCCGGTGGCGAGCGGGATTTCTATCTCGGTGCAGTGGCGGCGACGCTGCTGTTGTCGTGGCTGGTGACGCACCTAGTGTTCGCGCTGCGGTATGCGCACGAATACTACGAGCGGGACGAGCAGGCGCCGAAGATCGATGGCGGGTTAGATTTCCCGGGCGGGTTGGCGCCGGATTACTGGGATTTCGTTTATTTCGCGCTGGTGCTGGGGATGACCTTCCAGGTGTCGGACGTGCAGATTACGTCGCGCAAGCTACGGCGGCTGGCGACGCTGCACGGGTTGATCGGGTTCCTGTTCAACACCGTGATCGTGGCGCTGACGGTCAATATCGCGGCGAGTTTCCTGTGATGGGTCCTGGGAGCGCCACGAGCTGATCGCAGTTGTTGCGGCCGGACATCAGGCAGTCCTCGATGCGAGCGGCATCGTGCAGATGATGGATGACGGTCAGGCCCACGACGACGAACAGCAGGGCGGCGGCTAGGCCGGCCAGACTGGCGGAGACGCGGTTGGCTTCGGCCTGTTCGGCGTCGGGCGGGATCTGCGGTGGGCGCATTCTGGTCGCCACGGCTTGGTTCTCGTATGCGTTGGGGGTCGGACGATAGAGCTCGGCGGGGCGAACGGGAAGACAAACATGCGAGAAGCTGCCCACCTGGCCGCAGTGCAGCCGGAGTTCGCCGGGCTGATCGAGCGAATCGGGCCCTGCACGGCCGTGGTCGAGCGGCGCGAGTTGTATGCGGCGCTGGTGCGGTCGATCGCGCACCAGCAGCTGCACGGCAACGCGGCGCGGGCGATCCTGGGGCGGCTGGTGGCGCATGGCGGCGGGGTGATGCCGGCACCGGCAGAGTTGGCGGCGATCCCGGACGAGACGTTCCGCGCCTTCGGGTTCTCGGGCGGCAAGACCGCTGGGATCCGGGCGATCGCCGCGGCGGCGCTGGCGGGCACGATTCCGACGCTCGCCGAGGCGGACGAGCTGGATGACGAGGCGCTGATCGCGCGGCTGGTGACGATTCGCGGCGTGGGGCGCTGGACGGTGGAGATGCTGCTGATGTCGACGCTGGGACGACCTGACATCTTGCCGATCGACGATTTCGGGGTGCGGGAGGGCTGGCGGCTGGTCACCAAGGCGGAGGCACAGCTGAAGCCGAAGGCGTTGGCCGCGGTCGGGGCTGCCTGGGCGCCGTATCGCTCGACGGCGGCGTGGTATCTGTGGCGCGCGGCGGACGAGGGAAAGAAGATCAAGCAGACGCCATTGTGACCGGTGTCGTCGTGGAGACGACGGCACTGTGATGGCCGAAGCAGGGTTCCTGCCTTTGTAATGTAACATCAATATGCTTGACTCTGGGGATGAAGAGTCGAACCACCATGCCGCCGGAGCGGCGCGATGCCTTGGCTGCCGAGCAGCACCGCAAGATGGCGGAATCCGCCCATGCCTATGTCCGCGGCAGCACCGCCCAATTTTATCAATGGCTTGGTGCTTCGACCCGGCGTGTGCTGCCGGAGGGGCCGCCGGTATGGATCTGCGGCGATTGCCATGTCGGTAATCTGGGTCCGATCGCCGGGGCGGACGGGGAACTGGCGATCCAGATCCGTGATCTCGACCAGACCGTTATCGGCAACCCGGCGCACGACATGATCCGCCTGGCCCTGTCGCTGGCGATGGCGGCCCGCGGGTCGGACCTGCCTGGCGTCACCACGGCGCGGATGCTCGAGCGGATGGTTCAGGGTTACGAAGCGGCGTTTCAGCCGGAGACGGACCGGGCGCCAGTGGGCGAGATGCCGCGTATGGTGCGGCACGTGATGCGGGCGGCGGCGGGCCGGTCGTGGAAGCATCTCGCGGATGAGCGGATCGAGGGAGTCGCGCCGAACATCCCGCTGGGCAAGCGGTTCTGGCCGCTGACGCCGGATGAGCGGGGCGCGGCGGCGGTGCTGTTCGAGCAGGACGATCTGCGTCGGCTGGTCACGACCCTACGCAAGCGGAGCGAGGATGCGCCGGTTCGCGTGTTGGACGCCGCGTATTGGAAAAAGGGCTGCAGTTCGCTTGGGCGGTTGCGGCTGGCGGTACTGGTGAGCGTCGGCGAGGGACGGCACGCACGGCACTGCCTGATGGACATCAAGGAGGCGGTGGACGCGGCGGCGCCGCACCAGGCCGGGTCGGACCTCCCGTTCGATAATGGCGAGCGGGTGGTGACCGGGGCGCGCAACCTGTCGCCGCTGCTGGGCGAACGCATGGTGGCGACCGAGCTGCTGGGAAAGTCGGTGTTCGTGCGGGAATTGCTGCCGCAGGATTTGAAGCTGGAGATCGAACATCTGGACCAGGCCGAAGCGATGAATGTCGCCGAGTTTCTGGCCCATGTGGTCGGCACCAGCCATGCGCGGCAGATGAATACCGAAGCGCGGGCGGCGTGGTTCGAGGAATTGGGGCGCAACCGGTCCACCACGCTCGACGCGCCGTCCTGGCTTTGGGACAGCGTGGTCGATCTCGTGGGTCTACACGAGGCAGCCTATCTGCGGCATTGCCGGCGCTGGGCGATGGAAGCGGCTGCATAGCGCTGCCGGTGATCTACCTCGTCTATCCGCTTGCTGCGCTGTGCGAGATCGCCGGGTGTTTCTCGTTCTGGGCGTGGTGGCGGTTGGGGCGAACGGCATTGTGGCTGTTGCCGGGCCTGGCGGTACTGGCGCTGTTCGCCTGGTTGCTGGCGCAGGCGCCGACCGACACGGCGGGGCGGGCATATGCGGCGTATGGCGGGGTGTATGTGGTGGCGTCGCTGCTGTGGCGATGGGGCGTAGAAGGGATTATGCCGGATCGCTGGGACGCCATCGGCGGGACAGTGGTGCTG
>JBPBQE010000368.1:0-29878 GCA_050954595.1 Janthinobacterium lividum
GGTCGTATCCCGTCCGCGGTGGGCTATCAGCCGACGCTGGCGACCGACATGGGCGCGTTGCAGGAGCGGATCACCTCCACCAAGAAGGGCTCCATTACTTCTGTGCAGGCCATCTACGTGCCGGCCGACGACTTGACCGACCCGGCGCCGGCAACGTCGTTCGCGCACTTGGACGCCACCACGACGCTGAACCGCGCCATCTCGGAGAAGGGCATCTATCCGGCGGTGGACCCGTTGGACAGCACCAGCCGTGCGCTCGAGCCGCGGATCGTGGGTGACGAGCATTATGCGGTGGCGCGTGAAGTGCAGCGCGTGTTGCAGACCTACAAGAGCCTGCAGGACATCATCGCCATTCTGGGCATGGACGAGCTGTCGGAAGACGACAAGCTGGTCGTGTCGCGAGCCCGGCGGATCGAGAAGTTCCTGAGCCAGCCGTTCCACGTCGCCGAAGTGTTCACCGGCACGCCGGGCATCTTCGTGCCCGTGGCGGACACGGTGCGGTCGTTCAAGGCGATCATCGACGGCAAGTACGACCACCTGCCGGAGGCGGCGTTCTACATGGTCGGCACGATCGACGACGCGGTGAAGAAGGCCGAGACGCTGAAAGTGGCGGCGTAAGCATGCCGACGCTGCTCGAGATCGTCGCCCCGGACCGGTTGCTGCTGTCGCAGCCGGTCGACATGGCGGTGATCCCGGCCGCCGAGGGCGAGATTGGCGTGATGCCCGGGCACACGCCGATGATCGTACTGCTGCGCGGCGGCACGATTACGCTGCACGAGGGCGGCAAGCCGACGGCGCAGCTCTACGTGAGCGGCGGGTTCTGCGAGATCACGCCGGAGCGCTGCACCGTGCTGGCCGACGAGGCGACGCCGGTGGCGGAAGTCTCGAAGGGCAAGGCGGAAGAGCGATTGAAGCAGGCCGAGGCGGATTACGCGGCAGCGGACAAGATGAACGTCACGGCGTTGGATGGCATCCAGGCGCGGATGCAATCGGCGCGGGCGATGATCTCGGCAGCCGGCGCACCCTAAATTTAGTTCAAGCGTCACGCTTAAGTGTGACGCTCATGCATTCAACGCCGCGACTGTGACCTCCGGGTCATAGGCGCGGCGTTTTGCTGTCTGTAAGAAATTAGTCATGAAACATTGGTCGATGAACGACGTGGCTTGGGACAGCTTTGATGCGTCCCGGGTCGATCCCGCGGTCGTACCGCTCGTCAAGGCGGCAGCCATGGTCGAGAAGAACGGGCTGGACTACGCGATCTATCTCAAGCGGGTGTTCAAGGACGATCCCGACTTCAAGATGGCCACCGACAACTGGGCGATCGAGGAAGTGCAGCACGGTGACGCACTGGGCAAGTGGTCGATGCTGGCGGATCCGAGCTGGAACTTCGACCAGTCGTTCCAACGCTATCGGGACGGCTACAAGATTCCGCTGGATGCGGATTTCAGCGTGCGCGGGTCGCTGACGGGCGAGTTGATCGCGCGCTGCATGGTGGAAACCGGCACCAGCAGCTACTACACGGCGCTGGCGGACTCGACCACCGAGCCGGTGCTGAAGCAGATCTGCAAGCTGATCGGGGCGGACGAGTATCGCCACTTCAAACTCTTTTACGACCACATGCGGCGGTATCTCGGGCGGGAGAAGCTGGGGATGTTGGCGCGGTTGAAGATCGCCGGGGGGCGGATCACCGAGAGCGAGGATGACGAACTGGCGTTCGCCTACCATTGCGGGAACGAGCCGGAAGGCGCGGTCTACGACCACAAGCGCTGTATCGCGGGCTACATGGGCCGGGCGATGGGGTTCTATCAGTGGAAGCACATCGAGCGCAGCACGGGCATGGTGCTGAAGACGGTGGGGCTGCCGCCGCGGGGACGCTTGGGGACTGGGGCGGCGAAACTGGCTTGGACGTTGTTGCAGCGGCGGAAGCGGACGTTCGACAAGCTGTTGGCGGCTTAGGCGGCTGCGGGCCAGCGGGTGAGGGTGGGTTCTACCCACCCTACGGGGTTGGTGAGGGGCGTTTTTCAAGGACCTGCATGAAGCGGCGGGCCAGGGCGCCGTAGAGGGGACGACGGCAGATCAGGCGGGAGACGCCGTAGGCGAGTAGGGAGGTGGCCATCAGCGGGATGGTCATCTTCTGGTTCTCGGTCATTTCCAAGACGATGACGGCGGCGGTGATGGGGGCTTGGACCACGCCGGAGAAGTAGCCGACCATGCCAAGCAGCACGATCGCGCCGGTGGGGCCTGGGAGCCAGGCAGTGAGCGATTGGCCGAGGCCAGCGCCGACGGCGAGCGAGGGGGCGAAGATGCCGCCGGGGATGCCGCTGAGGTAGGAGATCGTGGTGGCGGCGAACTTGGCCAGGAAGAAGGCTGAGGGCAGGTTGTCATGGCCTTCGACCATAGAGCGGGCTTGTTCGTAGCCGGTGCCGTAGGTGGCGCCGTGAGTCCACAGGCCGAGGATGGCGATGGCCAGGCCGCAGCAGGCGGCGAAGGTGAGGGGTCTGCGGGCGAACAGGCGGCCCATGATGCCGGTTTGGCCATTGGCGAAGCGGACCAGGCACTCGCTAAAGCCGCCGCCGAGGCCGCCGCCGAGGATGCCGCAGACGAACACGGCGATCCAGGCGGAGCCGAGGTCGAACTGGGCGCCGGTGCTGCCGAAATAAGCGTAGTTGCCGACCAGCGAGAGCGTGGCGATGCCGGAGATGATGACGGCGGTGAGCACGGTGCCGCTGGTGCGGGCCTCGAAGGAGTGACTCAACTCCTCGATGGCAAAGACCACGCCGGCCAGGGGCGTGTTGAAGGCGGCGGAGACGCCGGCGGCACCGCCGGCCAGGACCAGGGCGCGCTGGGCTTCGGCGCGGGGCAGGCGGAGCCAGGTGCCGAGGGCCTGCATGATGGAGGCGCTGACCTGGACGGTGGGCCCTTCGCGGCCGATGGAGGCGCCGCTGGCGAGGCCGAGCAGGGTGAGGATGACTTTGCCGGCGGCGATCCTCAGCGAGAGGATGCGCGAGACGATGCCCGGGTCATGGATGTGCATGGAGGCGATGACTTGCGGGATGCCGCTGCCCTGGGCACCGGGGAAGACGCGCTGGGTGAGCCAGACGGAGAGCACGAGGCCGGCGGGGCAAAGGATGAGCGCGAGCCAGGGGCTGGGGGCGGTCATGGCGTGGAAGGCGGCGGTGGCCCAATCGGCGGCCTCGGCGAAGGCGATGGCGGCGAGGCTGACGATGACGGCGCCGCCCCAGATGGCGATACGGCGGCGCCAGAGGCGCGGCGAGGTGAGCGGGCCGCGGCGGAGGCGCTTGATGGTGCGTGGCGAGGGGCGCAGGGTCATAGGGGAACCGGTTGGGCGGTGGGCCGGGTTTCAGGAAGGGCGGTGACGGCGAGCAGCACGGCACCGAGCCCGGCGGCGGCGAGCGCCCAAAGGGCGACCGAGTTACCATAGACGTCGGCGAGGTGACCGGCGAGGGCGGTGCTGATCGTGGCGCCGAACCCGGCGGCCAGGCCGAACATGCCCATGCAGAGGGTGAAGCGTTCGGTGCCGCGGGTGAGGTCGGCGGCCATCAGTGGGAGCAGGACGCCGAAGCCGGCGGCGCTGATGCCGTCGAGGATCTGGATCAGGGGGAGATAAAGGCCGCCGCCGAACAGGGCGAGCAGGACGCCGCGCAGGGGAACGGCGAGAAAAGTGAGCGCGATGACGGGGCGGCGGCCCCAGCGGTCGGCCAGGCGGCCGACATGGGGCGAGGCATAGGCGACCAGGAGTTGCGGCAGCACGATGCAGGCAGCGATGACCAGGCTGGCCTGCTTGCCGAGCGATTTGGTGACCTCGCCGGCGACGAGCGTGAGCATCGCGGCGTTGCCGAGGAAGAACAGGACCACAACGGCGGCAAAGGTGAGGATGCGCCAGCCAAGCAGGAGGCGCAGCGCGTCGCGCCAGGAGCCGGTTCCGACGTCGGCGGGCGTCGGCATCTCGGTTCCGCGTTGGGGGATCCAGTAGAGAGCGGCGATGCCGGGAAGCATGAGGGCGGCGGTGAGGTAGAAGACCGCGACTTCGGAGACGTAGGAGCCAACGGCGCCCATGACCGCGGCGGCGATGCCGTTGCCGAGTGCGGCGAAGCGGGAGTTGCGGCCGACGCGTTCACCAAAGGCGGCGCGGCCAACGAGGGCGAGGCTCATGGCGGCGATGGCGGCGGGCAGCATAGCGCTGGCGAAGCCGTGCAAGACCTCCGCGGCCAGGACGGGAAGCCAATCGGGCCAGACCGCGAGCATGGTGGCGCTGAAGCAGATGGCGATGCAGGCGGCCCCCGCGGCGAGGCGCTTGTTGTGCAGCCAGTCGACCAGGGCGCCGCCGGGCAGTTGGCTGACCATGCCGGCGATCGTGCCGACGCTGAGGGCGGTGCCGATTTGACCCTGGGTCCAGGCTTCGGAGCTCAGGTAAACGGCGATGAAGGGGCCGAAGCCGGTCTGGACGTTGGCGACGAAGAAATTGTGCCAGTCTAAACCGTATTGGCCGGGACCCCCCTTCATTTACCCAGGGCGGGGACGCCGGCGGGCGGCGGCGGAGCGGCCATGGTGACGGGCGGGGCGTCGGCGCGCGGGGCGGGCTTGAAGTCAGGAGTTTCCTTGATCTGGTCGGCGGTCATGTCGATCCGGATCTGGAAATGTTCGGCCGCCGGCAGGAAATGCAGCGCGCGCCAGGCGACGGCGATGCGGCGGTTGCCGACGCCCATGTAGCCACCGAAGTCGATCAGCGCGGCGCGGGGGACGCCTTGGTCGTCGACAAGGACGTCGACGATGCGGCCGACCTGATTATTATCGGGGTCGCGGACGCTGCGGCCGAGGATGCGGGTGGCTTCGCCCTTGTAGATGATCTCCTGGTTGGCGGGCGGCGGCACGGGGGCGGCGGGCGCCGGGTCGTCGGCGCGGGCATGGACGATGCAGGTGAGGAAGAGGGCGGCCGTCCAGAACGGGGCATGGAGCCGGGTCATACGCGGACCAGTTTTATGCGTTTGCCATCGACGCCGAGGGTGATATGGCCGACTTTGAGCAGCAGGGCGTCGTTGCCGAACACCTCGCGGCGCCAGCCGGTCATGGCGGGGATGTCCGGCGTGTCCTCGGAGGCGAGGCGGTCGAGGTCTTCCGAGGAGGCGAGCAGGCGGGGAGCGACGTCGTGCTCCTCGCATTTGGCGGCGAGCAGCACCTTGAGCAGCGAAACCAAAGCGGGGGAGGGCTTGGCGCCCTCGCGGCCGCGCGGGGCGGCGGGGAGGTCGTCCTCGGGCAGGGCAGCGGCGTCGCGCAAGGCGGCGAGCAGCCCGGTGCCGGTCTTGCCCTCGGCAAAGCCGCGGGTGACGCCGCGGATGCGGCTGAGCGCCTCGACGGTGTTGGGCGCGCTAGCGGCGATCTCGAGCAGGCTTTCATCCTTGACCAGGCGCTGGCGGGGGATGTTGATCCGTTGGGCTTCGCGCTCGCGCCAGGCAGTGGCGGCGCGGAGCAGGCCCAGCGTGCGCCGGTTGTTGCTGCGGGGGCGCAAGCGTTCCCAGAGGATCTCTGGATCAGCGCGGTAGGTGCCGGGCTCGGCGAGGACGCCCATCTCCTGCTTCACCCAGTCGAGTCGGTCTTCGCGCTCGAGGCGTTCGCACAAAGCGAGATAGACCAGGCGCAACCAGGTGACGTCGGCGGCGGCGTAGGTGATCTGGGCGGACGAGAGGGGGCGGGCGGACCAGTCGGAGAAGCGGTACGCCTTGTCGATGTTGCCGCCGGTGGTGGACGAGACCAGCGCGTCGTAGCCGACCTGGTCGCCGAAGCCGGCCACCATGGCGGCGACCTGGGTGTCGAAGATCGGGTTGGGGACGACGCCAAAGAGTTCGAGGAAAATTTCCACGTCCTGGCGAGCGGCGTGGAAGACTTTGACGACGCCCGTGTCGGCGAGGAGGGCGCCGAGGCTGGCCAGGTCGATGCCCTCGGCCTGGGCGTCGATGACGGCGACGTTGTTCTCGCCGCCGAGCTGCACGACGCACAGCTCGGGGTAGTATGTTCGCTCGCGCATGAATTCGGTGTCGATGGCGACGAAGCTCTCGGTGCGCAGACGGGCGCAGAGCGCGTTCAGCGTCTCGGTGTCGGTGATCAGGACGGGCGCGGCAAAATCGGTCGAGGGCTTGCGTGGCATGGGGCGCCTCAATACAGAGCGCGAACACTCATCGCAAACTGGCTCGCTGACTATGCACGCTTACCGCACACACACCTGCGGCGCGCTTCGCGCGTCCGATGCCGGTTCGGAGGTCCGCCTGTCGGGCTGGATCCATAGCAAGCGCGACCATGGCGGGCTGTTGTTCGTCGATCTGCGTGATCATTACGGGCTGACCCAGTGCGTGCTGCCGGCGGGGAGCCCGGGGTTTGAGACCGTGGATGCGCTGCGGCAGGAAAGCGTGATCACGGTCACCGGCACCGTGGTGATGCGGAGCGAGGGGACCAAGAACCCGAAGCTGCCGACCGGCGACGTCGAGCTGCAGGTGAGCGAGGTTTCCGTGCAGAGCGCGGCGGACGTGTTGCCGATTCAGGTGGTGGGCGAGCACAATTATCCGGAGGAGCTGCGGCTGCGGTATCGCTTCCTGGACCTGCGGCGGGAGCGGCTGCAGAAGGCGATGATCCTGCGCGCGAAGATCATCGACAGCATCCGGCGGCGGATGATTGAGATCGGGTTCAACGAGTTCCAGACGCCGATCCTGACGGTGTCGTCCCCGGAAGGGGCGCGGGACTTCCTGGTGCCGGCGCGGCTGCACCCCGGAAAATTCTATGCGTTGCCGCAGGCGCCGCAGCAGTTCAAGCAGCTCACCATGGTGGCCGGGTTCGACCGCTACTTCCAGATCGCACCGTGTTTCCGCGACGAGGCGGGGCGGGCGGACCGGACGCTGATGTTCTATCAGCTCGACGTCGAGATGAGCTTCGTGACGCAGGCGGACGTGTTCGCGGCGATGGAGCCGGTAATCCATGGCACGTTCGCCGAGTTCGCGGACGGGCGGACGATGGATGCCGGGCCGTGGCGGCATATTCCGTATGCGCAGGCGATGCTGGATTACGGGTCGGACAAGCCGGATTTGCGCAATCCGCTGGTGATCCGGGACGTGACGGAGCAGTTTGCCGGGTCGGGGTTCGGGTTGTTCGCCAAGATCGCGGCTTCGGGTGGAGTCGTGCGGGCGATCCCGGCACCAGGGGCGGGCGGGAAGCCGCGGGGGTTCTTCGACAAG
Source organism: Janthinobacterium lividum (assembly GCA_050954595.1). Lineage (GTDB taxonomy): Bacteria > Pseudomonadota > Alphaproteobacteria > Acetobacterales > Acetobacteraceae > JAVVHH01. The sequence continues at coordinate 7,242 of JBPBQE010000368.1, forward strand.
CTGAACGAGTGGGCGCGGGAGCAGGGGGCTGGTGGGCTCGGCTACATCGCGTTCGAGGGCGAGGGGGCGAAGGGGCCGATCGCCAAGAATTTGGAGCCGGAGCGGCTGGAGGCGATCAAGGCGGCTTGTGGGCTCGGGGCGGGGGATGCGGTGTTCTTTGCCGCGGGGAAGCCGGACGAGGCGCCGAAATTCGCCGGATCGGTACGGACGCGGTTGGGGAATGAACTCGGGCTGATCGAGGAAAATGCGTTCCGGTTCTGCTGGATCGTGGACTTCCCGTTGTACGAGATGAACGAAGAGACCAAGAAGATCGACTTCAGCCACAACCCGTTCTCCATGCCGCAGGGCGAGTTGCAGGCGCTGAACGAGAAGGACCCGCTGACGATCGGTGCCTACCAGTATGACATCGTGTGCAACGGCTACGAGATGGCGTCCGGCGCGATCCGGAACCACAAGGCCGAGATCATGCTGAAGGCGTTCGAGGTGGCGGGGTATCCGGCCAGCGCGGTCGAGGAGCAGTTCGGCGGCATGTTGAACGCGTTCAAGTATGGGGCGCCGCCGCATGGCGGGATGGCGGCGGGGATCGACCGGATCGTGATGCTGTTGGCCAACGAGCCGAACCTGCGAGAGGTGAACCTGTTCCCGATGAACCAGCAGGGCGAGGATCTGATGCTGGGCGGGCCGTCGGAGGTGTCGGCGGCGCAGCTGAAGGAGTTGTCGATCCGGATCGAGCTGCCGCCGAAGATGAAGGCGGGGTAGCTAGGTTTCGCCGTTGCTGCGTTTCGCGCAGCAACGGCGAAAGGGTTTATTCCACCAGTTCGGTGCTCGCTGGTTGAGTGAGAACGACGCGGGGGACCAGGGTCGCCGCGGCCAGGGCGGCCAGGGTGATGGCGAACATGAACCAGAAGGTCAGGTGCAGCGCGTGACCCAGTGCGGCCTGGATGGCCGGGTCGGCGAGGGTTTGACCGGGATGGTCCAGTAGCGTGCGGATCTGGGCGTAGCTGATCGCGCCGCCGGCATTGCTGGCGAGGCTGACGTTGAGGACGCCGCCGAGGACGGTGGCGCCGAAGGTGCTGCCGAGGTTACGGGCGAAGATGTTGGACGCGGTGGCGACGCCGCGTTCCTCCCAGCCAACGCTACCCTGGATCAGCACAATGGCGGAGGTGCTGAGGAAGCCCATGCCGAGGCCCATGACTAGCGAGCCGACACCGGCGACGAGCGGCGAGCCGCCGGGGGTCAGGAACAGCATGGCGGCGGCGCCGATCGGGAGCAGGACGGCGCCGACCAGCATGGTGCTGCGCAAGCCGATGGTGGGGAGCAGACGGCGGGCGGCGACCAGGGCGCCGATGGGCCAGCCGAACGACATCGCCGTCAGGGTGAAGCCGGCGACCAGGGCGGTGCGGCCAAGGACGGCCTGGACGTACATGGGAAGGAAGGCGCTGAGGCCGACGAGGGCCATTCCGGACAGCATGGTGGCGGCGTTGGCCGAGGCGATCGGGCGGCGGCTCCACAGGTCAAAGGCCAGCATCGGGTCGTCGACCCGGCGTTCCTGCCACACGAACAGAACCGCGGCGACGGCGAAGATGGCCATGGCGATGCCGACGTTGGTGTTGGATGTGCCGATCTCGGTTAGCGCGGTCATCAGGGCGGCGATGCCGGTGGTGAACAGCACGGCGCCGAGCACGTCGACCCGGTGCTTGGTCCTGATCACGTTCTCCTTGAGAAAGGTGCCGAACAGGAAGGCGGCGGCGATGCCGAGGGGCACGTTGATCCAGAACACCCAGGCCCAGCTGAAGTGCTGGGTGATGAGGCCGCCGGCGAGCGGGCCGAGGACGGAGGAGATGCCCCAGACGCTGGACAGGTAGCCCTGGACGCGGCCGCGCTCGTGCGCCGGATACAGGTCGCCGACCACGGTGAGCGCGATGGGTTGGACGGCGCCGGCGCCGGCGCCCTGTAGCAAGCGATAGCCGATCAGGACGGGCATGGAGGTCGCGAAGCCGCAGAGCACGGAGCCGACCAGGAAGATGGCGATGCCGATGAGCAGGATCGGCTTGCGGCCGAAGGTGTCGGAGAGCTTGCCGAACACGATGGTTGTCGCGGTCTGGGCCAGCAGGAAGGAGGAGAACACCCAGGCGTAGAGCCGGAGATCCCCGAGCTGGGCCGCGATCTGCGGCATGGCCGTCGAGACGATGGTGGCCTCGATCGAGATCATGAACATCGCGGCCATGACGGCGGCCATGACGAGGGGGCGGCGGATCGAGGTCTGGCTGACGGCATCTGGCATTGCGCAATGATCGTAATGAATGGCCGGAGTGCAATGACGTTGAGAGCATGTGCGATGTGCGTGCGGTTCGGCGGCTGTCATCGAACTGTCACAAATCTGCAATGGTTGTGCCACTAAACACTGCGACAACCCGCCCCATTGGATCGCCGGAACAGCAACGGCTTCGGCGCCATATGCCTCAACGAGGAACCCTTCAATGAAATTCACAACCATCTTGCTGGCGACGGCAGCGGTCACAGGCGCCTTGAATTGCGCCGTCGTGCTGCCGGCCGCAGCGCAGGAGATCACCGGTGCGGGCGCGACGTTCCCGGCGCCGGTCTATACCAAGTGGGGCGAGGCGGCGAAGTCGGCCGTGGGCGTCACGCTGAACTACCAGGCGATCGGTTCGGGCGGCGGGCAGAACCAGATCATCAATCGCACGGTCGATTTCGGCGCGTCCGATGCGCCGGTGGATGCGGAGAAGCTGGCCACCAACAAGCTGGTGCAGTTCCCGATGGTAATGGGCGCCGTCGTGCCGATCGTGAACCTGCCGGGGATCGAGGCCGACCAACTGAAGCTGACGGGCGAGATCATCGCCGAGATCTACCAGGGCAAGATCACCAAGTGGAACGATGCCAAGATCGAGGCGGTCAACGCCGGGTTGAAGCTGCCGAGCATCGCCATCGCGCCGGTGTATCGCGCCGATGCGTCGGGCACGTCGTATGTGTTCACCAGCTACCTGTCGTCGGCCAGCGAGAGCTGGAAGTCGGGCGTCGGTGCCAATACGAGCGTGAAGTGGCCGGTGGGCAACGGTGCCAAGGGCAATGACGGCGTGGCCGGCAGCGTCAAGCAGGTCCGCGGCGGCATCGGCTACGTCGAGAACGCGTATGCGAGCCAGAACCACCTTGCGACCACCGAGCTGAAGAACAAGGACGGCCAGTTCGTCAAGCCGACGATGGCGAGCTTCCAGGCCGCCGCTTCGGGTGCCGACTGGAAGGGGGCGAAGGATTACGCCGTCAGCCTGATCGACCAGCCCGGTGCGACCAGCTGGCCGATCGTGTCGGCGACGTTCCTGCTGATCCCGACTGATCCCAAAGACCCGGCGCGCACGCAGACGGTGTTGAAATGGGCGAACTGGGACTACGAGCATGGCGACGCCATCGCGACGCAGCTCGAATACGTGCCGCTGCCCGCCGCGGTGAAGGACCTGGTCCGCGCCACGTGGAAGCAGCAGCTCAACTACAAGTAAGCCGCGTCAACGTCGGAGCGTGCCTGGGCCAACCGGCTCGGGCACGCTCCTCCGATAGGAACCGTCGTGTCCGATGCCCTCGCTGCAGCTCCAGCATCCAAACCCATCCCGGCCCGCCCCAAACGCGGCGCGAGCACGGGGGACGCCGTCTTCGCGCTCGTCGCAAAGGGATCTGGACTACTCGTGCTGGTGCTCCTGGGCGCCATCATCGTCACGCTCTTCGTGGGCGGACTGCCCGCCTTCCGCCAGTTCGGTTTCAATTTCCTGGTCAACACCGACTGGGACCCGGTCCAGGACGTCTATGGCGGCGCGGTCGCGATCTACGGGACGCTGATCACCTCCGTCATCGCGTTGCTCATGGCGGTGCCGATCTCGTTCGGGATCGCCGTGTTTCTCACCGAGCTGGCGCCGGCCTGGTTGCGCCGGCCGGTCGGCACGGCGGTCGAGCTGCTGGCGGCGGTGCCGTCCATCATCTACGGCATGTGGGGCTTCGCAGTGCTGGTGCCGTTCATGGCGACCTATATCCAGCCGCCGCTGATCGACAATTTAGGCGACATCCCGGTGATCGGCGATTTGTTCTCGGGGGCGCCGTTCGGCACGGGGATCTTCACCGCCTCCATCGTGCTGGCGATCATGATCATCCCGTTCATCGCGGCGACGATGCGCGACGTCTTCATGACCGTGCCGGCCGTTTATAAGGAAAGCGCCTATGGGCTGGGCTCGACCACCTGGGAGGTGATGGGCTCGATCGTGCTGCCCTATACGCGCAGCTCGGTGGTGGGCGGCATCATGCTCGGGCTCGGGCGGGCGCTGGGCGAGACGATGGCGGTGACGTTCGTGATCGGCAACGCGAACCGGATCACGCCGAGCCTGTTCGGGCCCGGCAACACCATCGCCTCGATCGTGGCCCTCGTGTTCCCGGAGAGCCCGGCGGGCAGCCTGAAGCTGTCATCGCTGCTGGCGCTCGGATTCATCCTGTTCGTGATCTCGTTCATCGTGCTGGCACTGTCGCGGTTGTTGCTGCGGCCGGGGGTGCGGACATGAGCGCGTCGATGACGGCACGCCGGGTCGTTCGCAACGAGGCAGTCGCCAAGTCGCTGGGGCGGCGACGGCGGGTCGCGGACCGGGTGGTGCGGACGCTGTGCTGGATCGCGGCGGGAATCGGGCTGTTTTTTCTGGCGTCAATTTTGGTGACGCTGGTGGCCCTGGGCTACAAGGGATTGTCACTCAGCGTGCTGACGCACATCACGTTGCCGCCGGGCTCCGGGGGCGGGTTGCTGAATGCGATCGTCGGCAGCCTGATCCAGACGGCGCTGGGGACGCTGATCGGCACGCCGATCGGGCTGATGGTGGGGACGTATCTGTCGGAGTATTCCGCCGGGTCGCGGTTGGGCGATCTGGTGCGGTTCGTGTCGGACATCCTGTTGTCGGCGCCGAGCATCCTGATCGGGTTGTTCGTGTACCAGATCCTGGTTAGCCCATTTGGCGGGTTCTCCGGCTGGGCCGGGGCGGTGGCGCTGGCGGTGATCGTGATCCCGATCGTGGTGCGGACCACCGAGGACATGCTGCGGCTGATCCCGACGGCGCTGCGCGAGGCGGCGATGGCGTTGGGTGCGCCGAAATGGAAGACGATCGTGTTCGTCTGCTACCGGGCGGCGCTGGACGGCATCATGACGGGCGTGCTGCTGGCGGTGGCGCGGATCGCGGGTGAGACGGCGCCGCTGCTGTTCACCTCGTTGGGTAACCTGAACTGGTCGCTCGACATGAACCACCCGATGAGCAGCCTGCCGGTGACGATCTATCAATATGCCGGGTCGGCGTACGAGGATTGGACGCAGTTGGCCTGGGTGGGAGCGCTGATCATCACGGTCGGCGTGTTGGCCTTGAACATCGTGGCGCGGTTCGCGTTGCGGAAGAGGAATTAGGGATGCCGGTCATGGAACGAGAAGCGACGTCGGGCGGGATGAGCGCGATGCAGGCCCGCTCGACGGCAGCGATCGCGGCGCCGCGGCTGGCGATCCGTAACCTCAGTTTCTTCTACGGCACCAACAAGGCGCTGAAGGGGATCAACCTGGACCTGCCGGACAAGCAGGTGACCGGCATGATCGGCCCCAGCGGCTGTGGCAAGTCGACGCTGCTGCGCTGCCTGAACCGGATGTACGACCTGTATCCGGGGCAGCGCGCCGAGGGCGAGGTGTTGATGGACGGGCAGAACATCATCGGCGCCGACGTCGACGTGAACGATCTGCGCAGCCGAGTCGGGATGGTGTTTCAGAAGCCGACGCCGTTTCCGATGTCGATCTACGACAACATCGCCTTCGGGGTGCGGCTGCACGAGAAGCTGAGCCGGGCGGAGATGGACGAGCGGGTCGAGTGGTCGCTGACGCGGGCGGCGCTGTGGACCGAGGTGAAGGATCGGCTGACCGGGTCGGCGATGGGGATGTCAGGCGGGCAGCAGCAGCGGCTGTGCATCGCGCGCACGATCGCGACGCGGCCGGAGGTGATCCTGCTGGACGAGCCGACCTCGGCGCTGGACCCGATCAGCACGCTCAAAGTCGAGGAGCTGATCGACGAGCTGAAGACCGAGTTCACCATCGCGATCGTCACGCACAACATGCAGCAGGCGGCACGGTGCGCGGATCAGGTGGCGTTCTTCTATCTCGGCGAGCTGATCGAGGTAGCGCCGGCGGCGGAGATGTTCACAGCGCCGAAGCAGAAGAAGACACAGGAATACATCACCGGCCGGTTCGGCTGAGCCGGGGGAGCAGCGCCATGTCCGAGAGCAAGCACATCGTGAAAAGCTTCACACAGGAATTGGATCGGCTGCGCGATCAGCTGACCGAGATGGGCGGGCTGGTCGAGAGCCAGGTCGCGCTGGCGACGCAGGCGATCGTCAGCATGGACCCGGACGTCGCCACGCAGGCGGTGCAGCAGGATAAGGCGGTCGACCTGCTGGAACGGCAGATCGAGGCGGCGGTGATCCGCCTGCTGGCGCTGCGGCAGCCGATGGCCAACGATCTCAGGACGATCGTGGCGGGGCTGAAAATCTCGGCGCAGCTGGAGCGGATCGGCGACTATGCCAAGAACGTCGCCAAGCGGAGCATCGTGCTGGGGCAGTTCACCTTGCCGTTCACGCTCACGGGGCTGGCGACGATGGCACGGTTGGCGCAAGACAATCTGCGGCTGGTGATCGACGCCGTCGGCGAGAACGACCCGGCCAAGGCGTTGCAGGTTTGGCAGTCCGACCAGGCGATCGACGACCTCTACAACTCGATCTTCCGCGAATTCATCACCTACATGATGGAAGACCCGCGCAACATCACGCCCTGCACGCACCTGCTGTTCATCGCCAAGAACATCGAGCGGATCGGCGATCACGCCACCAACATCGCCGAGACCGTCTATTACGCCGCGACCGGCGAGTCGCTGGACGATGATCGGCCCAAGGGCACGGATGCCGCGGCTTACGCGGTCGTGCGGGAGCACGGAGACCTTTGATGCAAAAGCCCATGGTTCTCGTGGTCGAAGACGAGGCGGCGTTGGTCGCGATGCTACGCTACAACCTCGAGAAGCAGGGCTTCCAGGTCGAGGAGGCCGTGGATGGGCAGGAGGCGATCTCGCGCATCACGGAGTCGCCGCCGGATATCGTGCTGCTGGATTGGATGCTGCCGGTGATGTCCGGCATCGAGGTGTGCCGGCAGATCAGGCGGCGGCCGGCGACGCGGGATCTTCCGGTGATCATGGTGACGGCGCGGAGCGAGGATCAGGACGCGGTGCGCGGGCTGAACACCGGCGCAGACGATTACATTACCAAGCCTTTCAACATGGATGCGCTGCTGGCGCGGATGCGGGCGCTGTTGCGCCGGGCCGGGCCGCCGACGGTGCGGGGGCAGCTCGAGTTCCATGACATCGTCATGGACCAGTCGGCGCACCGAGTGCAGCGGAATGGCCGGGCGGTGCATCTGGGGCCGACGGAATATCGGCTGCTGGAGTTCCTGATGCAGCATCCGCGGCGAGTATTCTCGCGCGAGGAGTTGTTGAACGCGGTGTGGGGGCGGGACATCCATGTCGAGCCACGCACAGTGGACGTGCACATCCGGCGGCTGCGCAAGAGCATCAACGGCGAGGGCGAGCTGGACGTGGTGCGGACGGTGCGGGCGGCGGGGTACGCGCTCGACACGGAGTAGCGCCGGCAACGAAGGATGGCCGCGCACGTTCGGAGACAATGAGCGCTTCGGACAAGATGGCGGCGGAGTTGGACGCCGGGTTCTACCCGGAGTTCGAGCGGAAGTGGCGGGTCGGCGCCTGGACCGTGCGCATTCTGATGGCGGCCATCATCGCGGCGACGATGGTCGGGCTGCTCGGTGGTGGCCCGGTCAGCCTGTTGACGTTCAAGGTCAACAACGGGCCGATGACGGTGGAATATGCCCCAATCGTGCGCTTCGGGACGCCGACCGGATTGGTGATCGACGCCAACGTGACGGAAGGGCAGAGCGAGGTGGTCGTCACGCTGCAGAAAAGCCTGGTCGAGCAATTCGGGCTGCAATCGGTGTTCCCGCAGCCGAAGGAGTGGCGCACCGGCACGGCGGGTGACGTGGAACTGGTGCTTGCGGTGCAGCCCGGCGCCAAGCGGGCCGTGATCCGGCTCGGCGGGATGCCGGCCGGGGCGGGGCCGATCGGCATGTGGGCGCGGCTCGGAGGCGAGGATGGCCCCGAAGTGCGCTGGTCGCAGTTCGTGTTGCCGTAGCCGTGGACACCGTATTGAAGGCTGCGGCGGCCTACATCATCGCACTGATCGCCTTGCGCGTCGTCGGTCGTCGGACGGCGAGCCAGTCCGCTCCGTTCGACATCGTGGTGTTGTTCCTGTTCGGTGCGATGACCGGGACGGCGATCATGGGGCAGGATCGGTCGTTCACGGCGGCGATGACCGGGCTGTGCACTGTGGGACTGATGCACATCCTGGTCGGGTGGCTGAAGCTGAAATCCACGCTGATCGAGCGGTTGGTGGATGGGACGCCGATCGTGGTGTTCCGTGACGGCGAGTTCGTCGGGCCGGATATGCGGCACCTGCGAATGCAGGAGGCCGACATCCATACGGCGATGCGTCAGCAGGGCATGATGACGTTGGACGCGATGAAATACGCGGTGGTCGAACGCGACGGCAAGATCTCGATCATTCCGAAGGAAGACGCGAACTAGAGCGGCCAGACCCGGGCGCAGAACTCGGGGTAGGTTTCGGCCATCTCGGCACGGACGGAGCCGCGCAGGAGTGCGAGTTGGTCGGGCGTCGGGTCCGCGGTCTCGGGGGCGTCGGTGTCCCGATAATCGAAGCCGGTCTCGGCGCGGATGCCGGCCGCGGTCTCGCCGGGGTGGCGCGAGGCGAGGGTGAAGCCGGCGCCGTCGAAGCTGAACACGCAGCGGCCGGTGACAAGGGCCTGGGCGGTGCCGCGGCGGAATTGGCCGGGGGGCGAGATGCCGGGGGCGCTGATGGCGTCCACCTTTTCGACCAGGACTCGGCGGCTGTGTTCCTCGCGGAACAGGATGGTGCGCGGGACCGTCATGTACATGAAGGCACTGCCGAAGCTGCCGGGGAAGCGGGCGGTCTGGCCGGGCCAGGCGCCGGTGCCGATCAGGTTAATGTTGGCTTGGCCGTCGATCTGGCCGCCACCAAGGAAGAACAGGTCCAGGCGGCCCTGGCCGGCGAGGTCGAACAGCTCGCGGGAGCCTTCGGTGAAGGGATTGCCGGTACGTTTGTGCAGTAGCGACAGGCGGACGTCGTGACCGAGCTTCTTGACCAGCCAGCAGGCGGCGGCGGGGATGGGAGAGGCAGCACCGACGGCGATGTGCCGCGCGGGTGGGGCGGCCGGGTCGAGGATGAGTCGGGCGACGGCGCCGATGAGGCGTTCCTGCGGGTGGATCATTCGGCGGCTTTTCGGTCGAAAACGTAGGCGTCGAGATAGGCCTGGAAGCCGGCATCGGTGCGGGCGGCTTTGGCGTAGGCGGCGATATGGGCCGGGTCGGCGTCGTATTCGTCGAGCAGGGCGATGGGCCAGGCGCCGCGTTCGGCGACGGCGACGCTGTCGACGTAGGTGGCAGAGATGGTGCCCGGGGCCAGGCGTTCGTCGTCGAGCAGGTTACCAGGGACGATGCGCTCGACGGTGACGAGGACGCGCTTGCTGGCGTGGGCGATGGTGGCGAGTTCGCGGCGGCGGCCGACCCAGACGTTGCCGGCTTCGTCGGCCATGTCGGCGTGGAAAGCGGCGATGTCGGGCTGCAGCGCCGGGAGGAGCAAGATCTCGTCGGGCTCGTCGGAGAACGGGTTCTGGACCACGCGCCAGTCGGGGCGGTGGGCGACGAGGTCGCTGCCGAGCACGCCGCGCAGGGGCATGTAGGGCACGCCCTTTTCGGCAGCCTGCAGCATAGTGTGGATGGCGGGGCAGGTGGCGTCGAGCACGCGGATTGTGCCGGCGGCGACGGCGGCGGTGAAGCGGGGGGCCAAGCCGGCTTCGCCGAGGGTGACGGCGGAGGTCTCGACTTCGGCAACGCAGCCGGCGCCGATCAGCAGGTCGGTGGCGAAGCCGGAAACGGGGACGCCGAGCAGGCGGAGGCCGCGGACGCCGCGCCGGACCAGGGCGCGAGCGAAGGCGCAGGGGGCGAGCGAGTTGTCCGGTGGCAGCGCCAGCTTGGCACCGTCGGGGACGAGGGCGGCAAGCTGGTCCGGAGTCATCAGCCGAGGGCTGCCGCGAGGGCTTCGGCGGAGCGGCCGTTGGCGATGGTGGCGCCACGGGCCTGCCAGTGGGTTCCGCCGACGCGGGCGAAGGCGTGGTCGGCCTTCGGGTAGGTGTAGGCGTGGACGTGAGGCCGGGCCTTGGCGGCTTCGACGACCTTGGCGCGGCCTTCGGCGGGGAAGAAGCCGTCCTCGTCCGCGATGTGAATGAGCAACGGCGCGGCGACGTGGTCGAGGCCGCCGAGCAGGCCGTCGAGGCCGACGCCATAGTAGGAGATGTTCACGTCGGAGTCGGAGTCGGTGGCCATCATCATGGCCAGACGGCCGCCGAGGCAGTAGCCCATCGTGCCGACCTTACCATTGCTGCCGTCCATGGTGCGGGCGTAGGCGACGGTGGCTTTGAGGTCGGCGATGCCCTTGGCTTGGTCGAACTGCTTCATGTAGGCCAGGGCCTGCTTGAACTCGGCCTCCGTCTTGTCGGTGAGGTCGATGCCGGGTTGAAGGCGCCAGAACAGGTCGGGGACGATGACGTGATAGCCCTGCTCGGCGACCTGGCGGGCCGTCTCCTTCATGGAGTCGTTGACGCCGAAGATTTCCTGGATGAGGACCACGACCCCGGCAGGGCGATCAGACGCTTGGACGACGAAGGCGTCGAACTGGCCAGCGTCGTCGGCCGCGGGGATGGTGACGGTCGTCATGATGTTCTCCGTTTCAAACCGCGGGTAATTTAGGGATGAATGAACGGTCAGTAAGCGCCTGGTGTCCGAACAGGTCCAGCCTCGTTTAATTCGAGATGGCCGCAAGCCTGGCTTTAGCGAAGCCGAGCCACCGACCGATCGTCGCGTCGAATACCCGATCGGTCGCCTTGAGGATCGACTTCTTGCGCAGCAGCAGCGGTCTCTCGATCAACGTCCATGACAGCCACGCAAACACGGCCGTTATGGGCAGCGACGTCAGTGACAGCGCCCAAGGCGTTCTCAGAGCCGGGAACAGATGCACGAGTGTTTGTTCGATCGGATAGTGGAACAGGTATACCCCGTAGGAGAGATCGCCGAACGGAATCGGCGGCGGACGCATCAGGCCGAGCCACACCGTTGCGTAAACGAGCGGCACCATGGCCAGGAATACGCATTCCGGGATGCCCAGCAGGAAGGCGCTGATCACCAGCGAAGCTGCACCCCAGACGGGGGAGACAGGGATGCGGTCCCGATACAGGTAGACCGCGACCGCGATCAGGAACGCCATCACCATGGAACGTCCCGGCACGGAGGTGTCCATCCTGATGTTGTGCGTGAGCACGGCTTGAGCAGTTAATGCGATGCCGAGGACGAGCAGTGCGGCGACGAACGCCGCCCTGACCCGAACGATGCCCGTCACGCTGAGGAAGATCAGCGCAGCGTAACATTCGAGTTCGAACGGGATCGTCCAGAGTTGAGAATTGATGATCAGGGGATTGGGGTTGTTCACGAAAACCCCCGGCAGCTCGTACTGAATTACCCCGACGATGTTCAGGAAGTAGGCGCGGACTTCGGGACTACACAGATACTCGCCGATCGGAAGCGTGGTGAAAGCCACGCCGATGATCAAGGCGGACAGGGTGACCTCGACGGCGAGGGCCGGGATCAGGCGAACCAGGCGCAGGGTGATGAATTGATGCAGCCGGACGCGAAGCAGGCTGCCGGTGACCAGGAAGCCCGAGAGGGCGAAGAACATGGGAATGATCGATGCGGGCAGGAAACGCCATGGGCCCGACCAACGGGCGACGTCCAGCTCGTGCGACCCGTCCGAGAGATTGAAGCTGTGCCAAACCAGCACGGCAATGGATAGACCGATGCGAAGGTAATCGAACCCGGTGGTGAAGCCGCCGGCCTCCATCTTTTCCTTGATCGTCGCCATGCCGAGACTGCCCTCCTGATGCGGCAGGACGCTACCACGGTTTGCGTGCGACTTGGTGGGAGGCGGCTCCGTGCGTTGCCGGACGGTCGCGCGGACGAGAGCACAACCCTGGGTGGTGCACGCGGGATGTAGATCGATGGCCGAAATACGCGGGACCGGTGGATTGTGGTATTCCGGGCCGACCGAGGATTTCGCCACTTTGACCGAGCATTTCATTCCCGAAGCGCCGCCCGAAATTCCATTGCCGCGGGACGATGCCACCGGCAAGGGGCCGGAGTTGCACCGCGTGCTGCAGGCGCCGAACGCGATCGCGCTGGGGCGGCTGGCCAACTCGCCGTCGGAGATTCCGTGGGCGGGGTGGCGGGCGGTGCTGCGGCGGACGTTGTGGGAGATGCTGACCGACCGGGTGTCGCTGGTGGCGGCGGGGTGCGCGTTCTACGGCACGCTGGCGCTGTTCCCGACGATGTCGATGCTGATCTCCATCTACGGCCTCATGTTCGACCCGGCGACCGTGGAGCCGCAGCTGATCCTGTTGCGCGACCTGCTGCCGCCATCGGCGTACACGCTGATCGCGGACCGCATTCACATGCTGGTGACCAAGCCGCCGGGGACGTTGGGAACCGGGCTGGTGCTGAGCACGGCGGTGGCGCTGTGGAGTTCGGCGTCGGGGATCAAGTCGGTGATCACGGCGCTGAACTTGGCCTACGAGGAGCGGGAGCAGCGCAGCTTCATCCGTTACCAACTGACGGCGTTCACCATCACGATCCTGGCGATCCTGAGCGTGGTGATCGGGCTGGGCGTGTTGGTGGTGCTGCCGGCGATCCTGGCGTTCGTGGGCATCCCGCCAAGCCAGAAGGTGCTGCTGCGGCTGGCGAGCTTCGCGCTGCTGCTGCTGGGCGTGCTGATCGGGCTGTCGCTGTTGTATCGGTTCGGGCCGTCGCGGAGCGCGCCGCGGTGGTATTGGGTGACGCCGGGCTCGATGGTGGCGACCGTGCTGTGGATCGCGGCGTCGGCGCTGTTCAGCTGGTATGTGGCGACGTTCTCGACCTACGACGCCGCCTACGGGCCGCTGGGGACAGTGGTGGCATTCATGATGTGGCTGTTCGTGACGGTCTACGTGGTGCTGCTGGGCGCCGAGCTGAATGCCGAGTTGGAGCTACAGACGGTGCGGGACAGCACTAATGGCGCGCCGAAGCCCTTCGGGCAGCGTGGTGCGTATGTTGCTGACCACGTCGCCGAGGACTGAACTCGACATCGCCGAAATCTTCGGGCGCTTCGGCGACTTCGACCGGTTCGGCGCTGGCGGCACTGGATAGCGTGACCATGCCGACACCGCTGCCGAGCAGGCCCAGGCGGGCGGCGGCAGCCTTGGAGACGTCGATGACGCGTAGGCGCTTCGGCGGCATACGATCGGTGATGGTGACGACGATGGAGCGGCCGGTCTCCTGAGTGGTGACCAGGACGCGGGTGCCGAGGGGCAGGCTATCGTGAGCGGCGGTCAGGGCGCGCTCGTTGAAGATCTCGCCATTGCTGGAGCGGCGACCGTGAAAGCCCGGGCCATACCAGGACGCTTGCCCGCTTTCCTCCCAGTTCGAAGCAACCGCTGCCTGGGCCGAGGCGATGCTCGTGGTCAGGAGAAATGCGGCCGCGAGGCTGGTGAGGAGACGAGCGCCGAAGGTCAAACGAGGCCTGCTGTGTTGTTCACGAAATCCGTGATGACGAAACACAGATTTCAATGCAACCTTTATATTTTGAACTATGCCAAATGACCTTTGGGTCAGTCAGTGTGCGACGCGGCAAAAGCCGCATCCATGGTAGAACAATCGTAGTCGAAGCGTTAACTCACATATTGTAACGATCAAGTTAGACTACTTGATGGCCGGGTCTCGCTGGCGGTTGGATTGTTGGCATATTCAGTAATGCTGTAGAATAGAGTTGGAAATGAAAAAGGCGCGCCAGAGGCACGCCTTTCACCGAATCCCTGGTAGAAGAACTACTAACGAATTAATCCGGCGAGGGGGCTCGAGGGGTCCGCGCCGATGCGTCGGGGCATGCGTCCGGCGAGGCGGGCGAGGCGTCCGGCCTCGATGGCGGCCTTCATCGCGCGAGCCATCTGGACGGGGTGGGTGGCGTTGGCGATGGCCGAGTTGAGCAGCACGGCATCGCAGCCGAGTTCCATGGCGCGGGCGGCGTCCGACGCGGTGCCGACGCCGGCGTCGACCAGCACGGGCACCTTGGCCTGCTCGATCAGCATGGAGATCATGGCCGGGTTCTGGATACCGAGGCCGGAGCCGATCGGGGCGCCGAGGGGCATGACCGCGACGCAGCCCATGTTCTCCAGGCGCTTGGCGGCCACCGGGTCGTCAGCGCAGTAGACCATGACCTCGAAGCCATCCTTGATGAGGGCTTCGGCGGCTTCGTGAGTGGCGGCCATGTCGGGGTAAAGGTGCGGCGGCGGGCCGAGGACCTCGAGCTTGACCAGGTTCCAGCCGCCAGCCTCGCGCGCCAGGCGCAGGGTGCGCACGGCGTCGTTGGCCGTGTGGCAGCCGGCGGTGTTGGGTAAGTAGGTGTAGCGCTTGGGGTCAACGTAGTCCTGCAGCATGGGGGCGCCGGGGTCGGACAAATTAACCCGGCGGACGGCGACGGTGACCATCTCGGCGCCGGACGCCTCGATGGCGGCGGCGGTCTCCTCGAGATCCTTATATTTGCCCGTGCCGACCACGAGGCGGGAGCGGAAGGTGCGGCCCGCTACGGTCCAGGTGTCTTCTTGTTGCTGCGTGAAGCCGTCCATGGGTCAGCCCCCTCCTATGAAATGCACGATCTCGAACTGGTCGCCGTGCTCGATTGCGGTGGTCTCGTAGGCGGAGCGCGAGACGATCGCCTCGTTGCGCTCGACGGCGACCTTGCGGCGGTCGAGGCCGAGGTCGGCGATCAGGGTAGCGACGGTCAGCCCGGAGGCGATCGTCCGCGACTCGCCGTTGATGGTGATGCGGAGGGCGGCTTGGGTGTCGCTCATGAGGGGAATATGTGGCTGGGCTTGACCCGGGGCAACCGGTGTAGGGTGCACGGCATGGTGCACACGATCACGCTTGAGAACGGCTACACGATCAGCGACGACCGGGCTCGGATGGATATGGAGTTCGTGCATGCGTCGCTGGCGACGGTGTATTGGGCGGTGGACCGGAAGCGGGCGGTGACGGAGCGCAGCTTCGCCAATTGCCTGTGCTTCGGGATCTACGGACCGGAAAGCCAGGTCGGGTTCGGGCGGCTGCTCACGGAT
This sequence comes from Janthinobacterium lividum, assembly GCA_050954595.1. Lineage (GTDB taxonomy): Bacteria > Pseudomonadota > Alphaproteobacteria > Acetobacterales > Acetobacteraceae > JAVVHH01. Next base: position 22,657 of record JBPBQE010000368.1, read on the forward strand.
TACGCGTTGCGGGCGCATCTGGGCGACGTGTTCATCAGCCCGGCGGCGCGCGGATCGGGGCTGGGCAAGGCGCTGGTGGCGACCATCCTCGGGCATCCCGAGTTGACGACGGTCACGCATTGGACGCTGACGACGGCGGATGCGCATGGGCTCTACCGGCAGTTCGGCTTTGCCGACGGCGCTGCAGACGGGCGCTGGATGACGATGGAGCGGGAGGGCGGCTAGGGGCGCGAGACGAGGAGGATCGTGCCGTCCAGGCCGGTGATCTTCAACGGTTCGTTGGCGCTCGGGATCGCGCCGTCGGTGATGCGGGCCTGCCAGGTGCCGTCGCGGTAGCGGACGCGGCCTTCGCCGGCATCGAAGGCGAGGGCATAGCAGGTGGTGCCGATCAGGCCGGTGCTGGGGCCGTTGAGCGTGTCGGGGACTGGGCGACGGCGGAGGGCCGCCAGCGCGACCAGGGCGATCGCCAACACGATGAAGGCGGCGATCTGCCAGTGCAGGGTGAGGCCGATGGCGACGGTCAGCAGGCCGGCGGCGATGGCGGCCAGGCCGATCCAGAGCAGGAAGACGCCGGGTAGGATCAGTTCCTGGGCCGCCAGCAACAGCCCGGCGATCAGCCAGACAGCGCCGCCGTTCAGGGAGAAATCGGTCACGGCGCGTGCGGCTTGGTGAACTGCATGGCGGCGACGGCCTGGGCGATGCCGCCGGCGAGGCCGCCGGTTTCGAGCGGGACGATGAGGGTGTGGCCGGCCGGGTTGGCGGCAAGCTTGCCGACAGCGTCGACGTAGCGCTGGGCGATGAAGTAGCGGAGGGCTTCGGCACCGGGTCCGGCCGCGGCGGCGGCGACCTGGGTGGTGGCGTAGGCTTCGGCTTCGGCGAGGCGCTCGCGGGCGGCGGCGTCTTTCTGGGCGGCTTCGAGGCGGGCTTCGGCGCGGAGAACGGTGGCCTGCTTCTCGCCCTCGGCGCGGGCGACGGCGGCTTCGCGCTCGCCCATGGCGCGGGCCACGGTGGCGCGGCGTTCGCGCTCGGCGGTCATCTGCAGGTTCATGGCGGTGATGAGGTTGGCCGGGGGCTCGATCTTGCGGAGTTCGACGCGGCTGACCTTTACGCCCCAGGGATCGGTGGCGTGATCCAGGGTGGCGAGCAGGCGGCCGTTGATCTCCTCGCGGCCGGAAAGGGCGCCGTCGAGGTCCATGGCGCCGATGACGCTGCGGATATTGGTCATGGAGATGGAGGTGAGCGCCTGGACGAGGTTCTGCGCGCCGTAGGCGGCCTTGGCGGCGTCGAGCACGCGGTAATACATCAGGCCGTCGACCACGACGGCCGCGTTGTCGCGGGTGATGACGGCTTGTTCGGGGATGTCGAGGACGATTTCCTGAACGTTCATCTTGTGACCGACGCGCTCGACGAAGGGGAGCATCAGGTTCAGGCCGGGGTGCAGCAGGCGCGTGTAGGCGCCGAAGCGTTCGACGGTCCAGGTCTGGCCTTGCGGAACGGTGCGGACGGCGAGCGAAACCGTGAGCACGACGAGGGCCGCGAGGACGGCCAGGACGATCAAACCCATCACGCTACTCCGTTTGGATAAAGTCGATGACGGCGCGGCAGAGCGGATCGGCCGGGTTACCGAGGGCGACGACGATATCGAAATGGTGTCGCGCAGGCTGGGGGGCGAGGGTGGCGCGGTGGCCGGCGGCTTGCCAGGCGGCGACGTAGGTCTCGGATTGCCAGCGGAACTCGTCGGATTCGAGGCCGCCATAGCTGGCGAGCAGGGCGGGGGCGGAGCCGGGGATGTTGTGCAGCGGGCTGAGGCGGTGCGCGGCGGGGGCGTCGAGGCGGAGCCACTCGTTGACGTAGCTTTGCCGGATCGGCTCGAGGTCGAACAGGCCGGAGAGGGCGATGCCGCCGCGGAGGGGGCCGGGATCGGCCAGGAGCATGCCGGTGAGGTGGCCGCCGGCGGAATGACCGGCGGCGAAGATGCGGGCCGGGTCGGCACCGTGGCTGGCGGCGGTGGCGGCGACGAAGGCGACGGCGGCGCGGGCTTGGCGGATGATCTCGTCGAGGGTGACGGTGGGCGCCAGGCTGTAATCCATGACCGCGACGTGGATGCCGGCGGCGACGAAGGCGGGGGCGACCAGGCTTTGTTCGGTCTTGGAGAGGGCGCGCCAGTAGCCACCGTGGATCCAGAGCAGGACGGGGCCGCCGGGCGCACCCGCGAACCAGTCGAGCGCCATACCGGAGGCGGGGTCGAAGACGATGTTTTCGGTGGGGTTCAGCTGGAAGCGGGCAAGGGCGGAGAGGTTGGTCCAGCGCTGCATCTCGGCGGCGAAATCCGGCACGCTGTCGCGAGCGTTGTAGGCGCGGTCGAGCGCGGGGCGGTCGAGGTTGTGCCAGGTTTCCATGGGGACCGTCGTAGAACCTTATCGGACCGGCGGAAATGAGGAGTGTAGTTGGTGACTGAGTTCGCGACGTTCGATTTCGAGACGCTGTCTCCGGCGGAGGCATATCGGTTGACGGTCAATACGGTGGTGCCGCGGCCGATTGCATGGACGGTGACGCAGGGGCGGTCGGGCGTGGTGAACGTGGCGCCGCATTCGTTCTTCAATGCGTTCGGGTCGGAGCCGGTGCTGATGATCCTGGGGCTGGTGGGCAGCCGCGATCCGGGGCGGAAGCACAAGGATACGGCGGCGCATATCGAGGAGACCGGGGAGTTCGTGGTCAATTTGGTGCCGGAGTACCTGGCCGAGAAGATGAATGCGACGGTGATCAACGCGCCGCCAGAGGTGAGCGAGATGGAGTTGGCCGGGCTGACGGCGGTGCCGAGCCTCAAGGTTGCGCCACCGCGGATCGGGGAAAGCCCGGTGGCGTTCGAGTGCAAGGTGATCCAGGTGATCGATACCGGGACCAGCCAATCGGTGGTGGTCGGCCGGGTGGTGCAGATGCACATCGAGCAACGCTTGCTGACGGGCGACCCGGCGCGGCCGCACATCAAGACGGAAGAGATGCAGCTGATCGCGCGGATGCACGGGCGGGGGTTCTATACGCGGACGTCTGACATGTTCGACATGCCGCGGCCGGCGGATTGGGGGACCGAGGTGAAGGGCTAAGCCCGGGTCAACGACCAATAAAGCGGCTGGCGGCCGGCGCGGCGGGCCTTGGACTCGTAGCGTGTCGGCGGCCAGCCCTCGGGGCGGTCGGTGGCGGGGGGCTCGACGGCAAAGGCGGTTTGGGCGGCAAGGGTGTCGCTGACCCAGGCCTGGTAGGTGGGATCGTCAGAGGCGATGCGCCATTCGGCGCCGGGTTTCAGGATTCGGGCCACGAGGGCGATCTGTTCGGGGTGGACGAAGCGGCGCTTAGTGTGGCGGGCTTTCGGCCAGGGGTCCGGAAACATCAGGAACAGTTTGTCGAGGCAGGCATCCGGGAGGGCGCGGATCAGCTTACGGGCGTCGTCGGTCCAGAGGCGGAGATTGGGTGGAACCGGCGCAGTGGCTTCGGCGCCTTTGGGGACGAGGCGGGAGAGCAGCGAGCAGATGCCGTTGTCGAATACTTCGCAGGCGATCAGGCCGGCGGCCGGGCTGGCGGCAGCAAGGGCCTGGGCGTGTTCGCCGCCGCCGAAGCCGACTTCGAGCCAGAATTGGGTCTGGTTGGGCGTGAAGGCGTCGAGGGGGGAGGCTGCCTGCGACTCGCTGAAAGCGAGCCGCGGGAGCGTCAGGTCGAGGAGCGCCTCCTGGCGAGGCCGCAGCTTGTGGCCGCGGATCCTGCCATAGAGGCGATCGTCTGGGGGCTTAGCGGTTGAACGCGCTGCGGAGCTCAGGGACAAGGTCCGTGCGTTCCCAGGTAAAGGTGTCCAACTTGTCGTCGGGCTCGCGGCCGAAATGGCCGTAAGCGGAGGTGACGGCGTAGATCGGCCGGTTCATGCGCAGATGCTCGCGGATACCGCGCGGGCTCAGGTTCATCACCTGCTGCAACACGTCACCCAGCTTGGTCTCGTCGACATCATGGCCGCTGCCCTGGAGGTCGACATAGACCGAGAGGGGCTTGGCGACGCCGATCGCATAGCTGATCTGGATGGTGCACTTCTCGGCCAGACCAGCGGCAACCACGTTCTTGGCGAGGTAGCGGCAAGCATAAGCCGCGCTACGGTCGACCTTGGTGGGGTCCTTGCCGCTGAACGCGCCGCCACCGTGCGGCGAGGCGCCGCCATAGGTGTCGACGATGATCTTGCGCCCGGTAAGGCCACAGTCGCCGTCGGGGCCGCCGATGACGAAGTTGCCGGTCGGGTTGATGTAGAGTTCGTCGTCCGGACACATCCAGCCCTCAGGCAGGGTGTTGGCGATCAGACCCTTGAGGCGCTGCTTCAGCTCGGCCTGGTCGAGGCCTTCCTCGTGCTGGGTCGAGACGACGACGCTGGTGGCGCCGACGGGCTTGCCGTCGATGTAGCGAAGTGTGACCTGGCTCTTGGCGTCCGGTAGCAGGCCTGCGACGACTGCGTCGCCCGCAACCCGGCCGTCGCGGATGCGGCGGAGGATCTGGTGCGCGTAATGCAGCGGGGCCGGCATCAGCACGGGGGTCTCGGTGCAGGCATAGCCGAACATGATGCCCTGGTCGCCGGCGCCTTCGTCCTTGTTGCCGGCGCTGTCGACGCCGACGGCGATGTCAGCGCTCTGGGCGTGCAACAGGCAGTCGATCTCGGCGTGCTTCCAGCTGAAGCCGGACTGGTCGTAGCCGATGTCGCGGATGGCCTCGCGGGCGCGCTCGATCAGCAGGTCCTTGGTGATGGATTCGGGGCCGCGCACTTCGCCGGCAAGGACGACGCGGTTGGTGGTCACGAGGGTCTCGCATGCGACGCGGGCTTGCGGGTCCGCGGCCAGGAAAGTGTCGAGCACGGTGTCGCTGATGCGGTCAGCGACCTTGTCGGGATGACCTTCCGAAACCGACTCGGACGTGAAAAGGTATTCGCCCTTGTCGCGCATGGATTTCTCCTCTTGTCGCGTGATGTATGGGAGTGGCTGGGCAGCCGCGGTGCCGGCTTTATGCCTGGCGTGCGGGTGTGTGACCTAGCCGGCCCGCGCGGTCAAGACTCCAGACCCATTACATCGCCCATGTCGTAGCGGCCGGGCGGGCGGGATTGCAGCCACCCTGCGGCGCGGACGGCGCCGGTGGCGAAAACCCGGCGGTCGATGGCGCGATGGGTCAAGGAAATGTGTTCACCGGCGGCGGCGAAAAGCAGCGTGTGCTCGCCAGCCACTTCGCCCCCGCGCAGGGCGGCAAAACCGATGGCGCCGGCAGGGCGCGGGCCGGTGTGACCGTCACGGCCGCTCTGCATCACGTCGGGGAGGGCGACGCCGCGGCCATCAGCGACGGCGCGGCCGAGGGCGATGGCAGTGCCGGAGGGTGCGTCGACCTTGTGACGGTGGTGCATCTCGACGATCTCGGCATCGTATTGTTCGGCGGGAAGGATGGCGCCGAGCTTGCGGGCGAGGGCGAGGAGGATGTTGACGCCGGGTCCGAAATTGGCGGCGTAGACGACCGGGATCTGTGTGGCGGCACGGTCGACGCAGGCCTCATCCTCGGCGGAAAGGCCGGTGGTGCCGAGGATCCAGGCGGTGCCGGCCGCGACGAGCGCTGTGGCGGTGGATTGGACGGCGCTGGCGTGGGTGAAGTCGATCACGAGGTCGGACGCGGCGGCGAGGTCGGGAAGGGACATCAGCGCTACGCCATCGGGACCGATGCCGTCCAGGGCAGTGCCGCCGACGAGCGTATGACCGGCGACGACGGTTTCTTCGGCGAGGAGACGCCCCATGCGGCCCGATACGCCAGCAATTCCAATGCGCATCCGTATTTCCGTCAGAAGAGGGGGAGTGGCGCGGCCGACACCCGGGGGGTGGTATCGACCGCGCCGATAAGGCTGGCTGCAGCAGGAGGGTGCCGCGCTCTGGCCTCGCATCCTTTAACTACGGAACACCTTTGAAAGCGGGTAACGTTTTCGTGATCCATGGACGTGCTACGTTCGCGGCGAGGTACGGCGAGTGATGGTGGGTTACCCCCGATCTTATCGCGCTTTGGTGACGATGGCTCGGTAGAGTGCCTCCGTTTTGCTGGCGATGGCATCCCAGGTGAACATGTTGCGCACCCGGGCGAGACCGGCGTCGGCCATCCGGGCTTGGAGCCCAGCATCTTCTGCGAGGCGGTTGATCGCTTCGGCAAGTCCCAAGGCAAATGCGGCGGGGTCGGCGGGTTCGAAGCTGCCGGGCTTGAGGCCGGGGTCGACCAGAATGCCGGTCTCCTCCGGCACCACGACTTCCTTGATGCCGCCGACAGCGGACGCGACGACGGGGGTGCGGCAGGCCATGGCCTCGAGGTTGATGATGCCGAACGGTTCGTAGACCGAGGGGCAGCAGAACAGCGCGGCATGGGTGTAGAGCTGGATCACGTCGGGGCGTGGCAGCATGTCGGGGATCCAGATGATGCCGGGCCGGGTTTGCTGCAGGCGTTGGACGCCTTCGGCCATCTCGCGGCCGATCTCCGGCGTGTCGGGGGCGCCGGCGCAGAGGACGACCTGGAGCGCCGGGTCGAGATGCGGGATGGCAGCGAGGAGATGCAGGATGCCTTTTTGGCGGGTGATGCGGCCGACGAAGAGGACGTAGGGGCGGGTGCGGTCGATGCCGTGACGGTCCAGCACATCGGCGTGCATCGACGGGCGGTATTCATCGAGGTCGATGCCGTTATGGATGACGTGGACGCGGTCGGGCGCGACGTCGAACAGGCGGAGGACGTCGTCGCGGGTCTCGTTGGAGACGGCGATGATGGCGCTGGCCTGCTCGATGGCGGTACGCTCCATCCAGGCGCTGAGATGGTAAGCCTGGCCGAGCTGCTCGACTTTCCACGGGCGGAGCGGTTCGAGCGAGTGGATGGTCAGGACGCTGGGAATATCCCAGAGCTGGGCGGCGATGATGCCGGCCATATCCGTGTACCAGGTATGGCAGTGCACCAGGTCGGCGTCGGTGCGGTCCTTAGCCATGCGCAGGCTGCGCTCGAAGGCGTCGACCGCGCCGGCGAAGCGCGGGTCGGTGCCGCACTTGGCTTCGGGCCATTCGGGATAGAAGCGGACGGAGGGGTTGCCGGGGATGGCCGCGTCGTCGCCGAAGGCGCGCACTTCGACGTCCATGCGCTTGGCCAGGGCCCGGCTGAGGTATTCGACGTGAACGCCGGCACCGCCGTAGAC
>JBPBQE010000383.1:0-29415 GCA_050954595.1 Janthinobacterium lividum
AGACGTACTGGATCTTGCCGGCCACGAACGCCTCCCACATCCGCTCCACCTCGTCGGCGGTGCGGAAGGGCGGATTGCACTTGCCGCGCCCGCCGAGCCGGACCAGGTCGTCCTCGGTCATACACATATATTGGATGCACGCCTCGCCGGTCGCCTGACCGCCCATGCTGCGGAAGGCTTCGGCGATGGCGAAGCCACGGGCGACCGAGGAGTGCGCGATATGGACGTGGGCACCGGTCTCGAGCCCGATCTCGAAAATTTCCAGGTCGGCCATCGTTTCGGCCAGCGGCGGGCGGGTGCGAGCGTGCATGATCGCGTCCGTCTGCCCGGCGGCGCGGGCCACGGCCGTCAGGCGCTCGACCAGTTCCTGGTCCTCGTTATGCACCGCCACCGGCAGTCCGGTGCGCGCGATGGCGGCAAACGCCTCGCGCATGGTCGGGTGATCGATGCGCGGGAAGCGCACCGCGTCGTATTCGTAAGTGGAGAGCTTGAACGCCGAGATGCCCGCCGCCGCCAGACCGGCGATGGCCTCCACCCCATCATGCTTCCTGATCGTGCCGTAGAGCGCCATGTCCACATGGGCGAGCCGCTCGACCCAGCCAATCTTGTCGGCCAGCACGCCGGCATCCGTCACCGCTTGCGGCACGTCGTAGGGCATGTCGACGCAAGTGGTCACGCCGCCGGCCGCCGCTGAGCGGGTGGACCCCTCGATCCCGGCCCAGCCGATTGCCGAACTGGTATGCATATGCCCGTCGACCAGGCCCGGCAGCACCAGCTTGTCGCCGTAATCCAGCACGGTGGCGGCCGGCGGTGCGTCACCTTGCCCAACCGCTTCGATCCGCTCGCCGGCGATGGCGATCCAGCCATTCTTCATCACCGCCTGCGACGTGACGATGGTGCCGCGGATCAGGGTGTCGGTCATCGAAAATCCTTTTTAACGGGGCGTGCCAGCATGGCGCGCATAGCGGTGGGAATGGGTTCGATCAACTCCACGTCCACCCGTCCTCGCAAGTCGCGTGCCGCCGCCGCCAGCGGGCCGCCGCCGATGACGATGGCGCGAACGCCGTCGGTGCGCGCCGATAGGGTGCAGGCCTCGAACAACTCGTCGCGCAGCCGCTCCGCGTCGGCCATGCCCTCCGTCCCCGACCGCGTGTAACGCAGCCCGGCGAAACTGGCATTGGCACCATAGGCCTTCACCCGCCGACGCAGCGCGCCGTCCAGCGCCGGCGTCGTGGTCACGATGGAGAACCGCCGTCCGCCCGCCGCCGCCGCGCCGATGGCTGCCTCGGCCAGCCCGGTGATCTGAGTTCCGCATTTGCGTGCCGCTGCCAGTCCGGGATCGCCGAAGGCCGCGATCAGCACGTCGTCGAACGCGTTCTCGACCAGCAATTCCATCATCCGTGCCACCTCCGCCGCCGCTGCCGCGAGCGCTGGCTCGTCGGTGATCACCGGCACGCCATGCGGCGCCGTCACGCCCTCGATCGTGCCGTCCTCGCCCACCGCGTCGCGCGCGATGTCGAGCATCATCGCCGTGGTGATGCTGTTGGTGTTCGGGTTGAGCAGTAAGAACCGCTTCACGCGCGGGAGAGCCACACCCAGGGACGTTCGCCCCGGTCCGCTGCCTGGTAGCTCGCAATCGCCGCCGCGTGCTGCAGCGTCAGCCCGATCTCGTCCAATCCTTCCAGCAACGCGGTGCGCCGCATCGGCTCGATCTCGAAGGCGACGCGGTCATTGCCCGCGACCACGACCTGCGCGGCCAGATCGATGGTGACCGGGCCCGGCGTCGCGGCCAGCCGGGCGATGACGGCCGGGTCGAGCCGGATCGGCAACATCCCGTTCTGGAAGCAGTTGTTGAAGAAGATGTCGCCGAAACTTTCGGCGACGACGCAGCGCAGCCCCATGCCCATCATCGCCCAGACTGCCCCCTCGCGCGACGAGCCGCAGCCGAAATTGGACCCGGTCAGCAGGATCGGCGCATCGCGGAAGCGCGCTTGGTTCAGCACGAATTCCGGATTTTCGCTGCCATCCGGCAGGAAGCGCCAGGTCTCGAACGCCACCGCGCCCATGCTCTCGCGGCTGGTGCCGGCCAGGCGCTCGACTCGGATGATGATGTCGGTGTCGATGTTGTCGCGCAGCAGCGGCGCCGCCGCGCCGGTCAGCGTGGTGAACGGCTGCATCACAGGCGCCTCACGTCGGTCAGGGCGCCGGTGACGGCGGCGGCGGCGGCCATGGCCGGGCTGGCGAGATGGGTGCGGGCGCCGGGTCCCTGGCGGCCGACGAAGTTGCGGTTGGAGGTCGACACCGCGCGCTGACCCGGCGGCACCGTCTCGCCGTTGGCGGCGACGCACATGCTGCAGCCGGGCTCCCGCCAGGCAAAGCCGGCCTCGTGGAACACGCGGTCCAACCCTTCCGCCTCGGCCTCGCGCTTGACGCGTTCGGAGCCCGGAACCACCCAGGCCGTCACGCCGGCGGCGACATGCCGTCCGCGCACAATGGCGGCGGCTTCCCGCAGGTCGGACAACCGGCTGTTGGAGCAGGAGCCGATGAACACCCAGTCGACCGGCGTTCCTGCTAACTGGCGGCCGGGCTCGAGGCCCATGTAGTCGAACGCGGCACGCCAGGCTTTGTCCTGCGCGGCGGTCGGCGTCGGGATCGTCCCGTCGATTGCCATCGCATGCTCCGGGCTGGTGCCCCAGGTGACGACCGGCGCGACCGCGGCGGCGTCGATCACCTCCTCGCGGTCGAACGCGGCGCCGGCATCGGTCGGCAGCGTGCGCCAATAGGCGACGGCACGGTCGAACATGGCGCCCGCCGGGGCATAGCGGCGGCCGGCGACGAACTCGAAGGTGGTTTCGTCGGGTGCCACCATGCCGATCTTGGCGCCCATCTCGATCGACAGGTTGCAGAGGGTCATCCGTCCCTCGATCCCCATCGCCTCGACGGCCGCGCCGGCATACTCGATGGCGTAGCCCGTGCCAGCTGCCGCACCGAGCTTGCCGATCATGTGCAGCGCCAGATCCTTTGGTGCGATCCCGCGACCCGGCGTGCCCTCGAACCGCACCCGCATCCGCTTCGGCCGCCGCTGGCGCAGCGTCTGCGTCGCCAGCGCATGGGTGAGTTCGGACGAACCGACGCCGAACGCCAGCGCCCCCAGCCCGCCATTGGTGCAAGTATGGCTATCGCCGCAGATCAGCGTCACGCCCGGCAACGCGATGCCGAGTTCCGGCCCCATGACGTGCACGATGCCCTGGCCGATCTGACCGAGGTCGAAGAACTTGATGCCGGTTGCCGCCGCCTGGTCGCGCAGGCTCGCCCGGAGGCGCTCGCCGGCGGGGAAGCCGCGCAGTGCCCGATCCGGTGCGCTGGAGACGGCATGATCCGGGGTCGCGAACGCAAGCTCCGGATTGGGCACCGGCAGGTCGCGCTTCAGCACGTCGCCCAGCGCCCGCCCGCCGGACAGGTCGTGTAGCAGATGCCGGTCGACATGCAGCAGCGACCAGCCGTCACCCAGATTCGCAACGATGTGGGAGTCCCAGACCTTGTCGAATAGCGTGCGCATCATGGGCCAACTCCACAGCAGATTTCACGTTGACGCAAGCGTGTTGTCCCATAGAGTAGACAAATGCCGGGTCTACCCAAAGACAATCGGGTCATCGACGCCACGCAGTCGGTCAAAGCGCGCCGCATCTATCTGATGTTGCGCGAGCGTATTGCATCGGGCGATTTGCCCGCCGGGCAGCGCCTGCCGAGCGAACCGGCGCTGGCGGCCGAGCAGGGCGTCTCGCGCGTCACGCTGCGGCGGGCGCTCGATCGGCTAGAGGAAGAAGGGCTGGTGTCGCGCCGGGTCGGGGCCGGAACGTTCATCACCGACGGCATGCTGAGCCCGGTCGTGGCCGCCGATTTGGCCGACGTGTTCGCGCACCTGAAGACCATGGGCCAGACCACCGGCCTGCGCCTGCTCGCTTTCGCGTACGGGACGCCACCGGAGAGCGTGGCGCATGCCCTCGGCCTGAGCGACGGCGAGCGGACGCAGCGTTCGGTTCGCGTGCGGCTGATCGACGGCGAGCCATTCTCCTATCTGACCACCCATGTGCCGGAATGCATCGGCATGACCTATGCCGAAGCCGACCTTTCCCGCACACCGCTGCTCGAGTTGCTGGAACGATCCGGCACGGTGGTCGACCGCGCGAGCCAGGCGCTTTCCGCCACGCTCGCCGGTCCGGATGCCGCCGACGCCCTGAAGCTCGAGGTCGGCGCGCCGCTGCTCTCGCTCACCCGCGTGGTGCACGACCAGTCCGGGGCCGGGGTGGAGCATCTGCACGCGCTCTACCGCCCCGATCGCTTCGCGTTCCACCTCGACCTGACCCGCAGCGGCGATCGGCGCCGGTGGGACCTGCACACCCGACCCACCCTTCAACGGAGACGAGCCCCATGATCGACGTGACCCGGCGCACCCTGCTGGCCGCAGGCGCGATGTTGGCCGCCCCCTCGATCGCCCGGGCCCAAAATGTGGCGCAAAATCAGACGGTCAAGCTGGGTATCCTGCAGCCCGTCACCGGCGTCCTGGCGCAGGATGGCGATCTCGGCCGCCTCGGGGCGCAGTTCGCCATCGACGAGATCAACGCCAGCGGCGGCATTGCCAGCATGGGTGGGGCGAAGCTCGAAATGGTGTTCGGTGATGCGCGCTCGACGCCCGACGCCGGCGTGGCCGAAGTCGAGCGGATGCAAGGTGAGGGCGTTTGCGCCGTGGTCGGCGGTTTCGCCAGCCCGATCTGCCTGGCGGCCAGTCAGGCGGCGGCACGCTACGACCTGCCCTACGTGGTCGATGTCGGGGTGGCCGACAGCATCGTCAGCCGCGGGCTCACCAACACGTTCCGTTTCGCGCCGGGCTTCGGCAAGGTGTCGTCGGTGGCGCTGGACAACCTCGTCGCCATCAACGATGCGGCCGGCAAGCCGGCCAAGACCGTGGTGCTGGTGCACGAGGATGGGTTGTTTGGCAGCGGCCTGGCCAAGCTGATGCAGACCGAACTGCCCAAGCGCGGCTTCGAGGTGATCGAGACGATCGCGCATCCGACCCCGGCGCGCGACATGAGCAATATCGCGCTGCGCATCCGCTCGCTGGCGCCGGACCTGATCTTGCCGTCGGATTACTACGGTGAGTTCGTGCTGCTGGCGCGCACGCTGCAGCAGCAGCGGATCAAGCCGAAGGGCATCTACGGCGTGCTGAACGGCGCCGCCTCGAACTATCGCTTCATCAAGGAATTCCCCGCCGTCGCCGAGGGATTGCTGGACTGCAATCACTGGGCGAACCCGCGCAACCCGAAGACGGCGGCGCTGAAGCAGAAGGTCGACGCTGCCGGTAAGGTGTTCAGCTACAACGTCATGCTGAACTATTCCTGCGTCCTGCTCGTCGCCGACGCGCTCAGCCGCGCCGGCACGGCCGATCGCGCCAAGCTGACGCAGGCGCTCGCGGACTCCAACTTCGCCGGCCACATCATGCCCTACGGCCCCACCAAATTCGTCGGCGGCCAGAATACCGGCGCGACCCCGGCGAACCTGCAGGTCCAGGGCGGCGACGTGAAGGTCATCCTCCCCGCCGAGTTCGCCGACGCCAAGCCGATCTTCCCGGTCACTTAGTGTCTGGGACCTGATGTACTCGCCGTCGATCATCGCCGAAGCCGCGGCCAACGGCTTGCTGACCGGGGCTGTCTACGCCCTGGTCGCGCTCGGCCTCACGCTGGTCTACGGCGTGCTGCACATCATCAACTTCGCTCATGGCGCTTTGCTGACCTGCGCCATGTTCGCGGTCTGGGGCCTCGCGACCGTCTTCGGCGTGAGTCCATATGTCGCCATCCTGCCGCTAGTGCCGCTGTTCTTTGCGCTCGGCTACGCACTGCAGCGCTTCGTCATCGGCCCGGCCAGCCGCGGCCGCGACGGTAACGTGCTGCTGGTCACGCTGGGCGTGGCGATCATCCTGCAGAACGGGCTGCTCGCGCTGTTCTCCGCCGACCCCCGCTCGCTCGACAGCGATGCCGCCTTCGACGTCGTCCCGGTTGGCCCGATGTTGCTTTCCACCCCCCGGCTGATCGGCTTTGCCGTGGCTGCGGTCGTCGCGCTGCTGCTGTGGCTGTTGCTGACCCGCACCGATATCGGCCGCGCCATCCGCGCGGTCGCGCGTGAAGACCTCGGCGCCCGCCTGGTCGGCATCGACGTCAAGCACGTGTTCGGCGTCACCTTCGGTATCGGCTGCGCCTGCCTTGCCGTGGCTGCCGGGCTGCTGATGCCGACCTACACCGTCAACCCGGCCTCCGGGGAAGCCTTTGTTCTGGTCGCATTCACCATCGTGGTCCTCGGCGGCATGGGGTCGGTCCCGGGCGCGCTGATCGGCGGTCTACTGATCGGCGTGGTGGAAAGCCTCAGCGGGCTGCTGCTGGGCGACAGCCTCGGCCAGATTGGCATCTTCGCCATCTTCATCCTGGTGCTGCTGTTCAGGCCCGCCGGCTTGTTCGGAGCGCGCGCATGAGGCATTGGCCAATTCTCGTCACTCTCGTGCTGCTTGCGGCTGTGCCGTTGGTCACTGCGTCCAACACCGTGCTCAATTTCTTCGTCGGCACGCTGATCATCGCGGTGGCGGCGCAGGGCTGGAATATCCTGGCCGGGTTCGGCGGACAGTTGTCGTTCGGTCATGCAGCGTTCTACGGCACCGGCGCTTACGTCAGCGCCGTGCTGCAAATGCGTTACGGGATCAACGCCTGGGTCGGAGCGGCGGCCGGTGTCGGTGCCGGCGCTTGCGTAGGCGCGATCATCGGCGCGTTGGTGTTCCGCGCCGGGCTGCGGGGTTCGTATTTCGCGCTGGTGACGCTGGCGTTCGCCGAGGTGTTGCGCATCCTGGCCAATGCGGCGCCGATCACCGGCGCGGCGGCCGGCACGCTGCTTCGGCTCGATGCGCGGCCGGAAAATTTCCAGTTCGCCAGCCGGGCAACGTTCTTCTACGTCGTGCTCGCCATCGTGGCGGCCGTGTTGGCGTTGACCGCCGCCATCGCCAACTCCCGTTTCGGCGCGCAACTGGTCGCGATCCGCGAGAACGAGGAAGCGGCGCGGGCGCTGGGCATCGACACCTTTGCCGTCAAGCTGCGCGCGATGACGCTGTCGGCCGCGATCACGGCGGCCGCGGGCGTGCTCTACCTGCAGTATTACCTCTACGTCGATGCGAGCCTGGCCTATGGCACCGGCGTTTCCGTGGCGGCATTGCTGGCGCCCGTCGTCGGCGGGATCGGCACGGTGATCGGGCCGGTGCTCGGCGCGGTGGCGCTGCATGGGCTCGGCGAGCTGACCCGCTTGGTCGCCGGGCAGGTGCCGGGCGTCGATCAGGTGCTGTTCGGTGTGCTGCTGGTGGCCGCCATCGCGTTCCTGCCTGGCGGTCTCGCCGGCGCCAGAAAGGCGGCGCGCTGATGTTGGCGGTCGAGAGCGTCAGCAAGCGATTCGGCGGCCTGCTGGCGGTCGATGCGGCATCGCTGACCGCGCCGCTTGGCGAGATCACCGGGCTGATCGGGCCCAACGGTGCCGGCAAGACGACGTTGTTCACCATCATCGCCGGTTTTACTCAGCCGAGCGGTGGCCGCGTCTCGTTGGGCGGCGCCGACATCACTGCCATGCCGGCGCATCGGCGGGCACAGCTCGGCGTGGTGCGCACCTTCCAGATCGTGCAGCCCTTCGCCGGCCTGACCGTGCGCGAGAACATCGCCGTGGGCGCGCATCTGCGCCATGCCGGCCGAGCGGAGGCGCTGGAGCACGCGAGCGCTGTAGGCACGCGGGTCGGCCTGGGGCCGGAACTCGACAAACAGGCGGCGGCACTCACCATCGCCGGGCGCAAGCGGTTGGAGTTGGCCCGCGCGCTGGCCACCGAGCCGATGCTGCTGCTGCTCGACGAGGTGCTGGCCGGCCTCAACCCGAGCGAGATTGCCGCCATGCTGCCCGTTCTGCGCGATCTCGCCGCGACGGGGGTGACGATCTTGATGATCGAGCACGTGATGCAGGCGGTCATGCAGTTGTGCAGCACCGTCCATGTGCTGGCTCAAGGCCGGATGATCGCTGCCGGCCCACCCCGCGAGGTGTGCACCGACCCGGCCGTCATCGAGGCCTATCTCGGCGCTGGCGCTGCCGCCCGCATGGCGTCGCATGGCTGAGCTCCTCAAGGTTACAGCCCTCCGCGCCGGCTATGGCTCTACCGAAGTGCTGCGAGGCATCGACCTGGCCGTCGAGCCCGGCGAGATCGTCGCCGTGCTCGGCTCCAACGGTGTCGGTAAGACGACGCTGAATAAGGCACTGTCCGGCGTGATCCCGGTGCGCGCCGGCCAGATCGAGTTTGCCGGCGCGCGCACCGAGCGCGCCTCGGCGAAGGCAATCGTTGCCGCCGGGCTGATCCATGTGCCGGAAGGCCGGCGGGTGTTCGGCGACATGTCGGTGCGCGACAACCTCGTGCTCGGCAGCTATCGCCGCGGCCGTCCACGCCGGGCGGCAAACCTGGAGCGCGTGCTGGAGACGTTCCCGCGCTTGCGCGAGCGGATCGGCCAGGCCGCCGGCACGCTGTCGGGCGGCGAGCAGCAGATGCTGGCGATCGGCCGCGGCATGATGGCCGAACCGCGGTTGCTGATCCTCGACGAGCCGTCGCTCGGACTGTCGCCGCTGCTGGTCGAGGAGATGTTCGCCCTCATCGCCCGGCTCCGCGCCGACGGGCTGGCCATCATGCTGGTCGAGCAGAACGTCATCCAGTCGCTCGATTTGGCCGACCGCGCCTACGTTCTCGAAAATGGCGTCTGCGTCCTGTCCGGACCCGCTGCGGTCCTGCGCGCCGATCCCGACCTTAAACGCACTTACCTCGGATTGTGAGCATGACACCAACGCTTCACGCGCAGATGCAGGCCGGGCTGGTCATTGCGCCCGGCGTCTACGACGCACTCACGGCCAGCATCGCCGCCGAGGCCGGCTTCGGCGCGCTGTATGTCTCCGGTGCCGCCATCGCCTACACCAAGCTCGGTCAGCCCGACATCGGATTGGTTTCGATGAACGAGGTCGCCGAGACAATCGCCCTGGTGCGCGATCGGGTGCCGACACCGCTAATCGTCGATGCCGATAATGGTTACGGCAACGCGCTGAACGTGCTGCGCACCGTGCGCGTGTTCGAGCGGGCAGGGGCCTCGGCGATCCAGCTCGAGGATCAGACCATGCCCAAGCGCTGCGGTCACCTGCGCGACAAGGTGCTGATCTCCGCCGACGAGATGGTCGGCAAGCTGCACGCCGCCCTCGATGCGCGGCAGAGCAAGGACACCCTCATCATCGCCCGCACCGATGCCGTCGCCGTCGAGGGCGTCGGCCCTGCCATCGAGCGTGCCCGGCGTTATGCCGAGGCCGGTGCGGACGTCCTGTTCGTCGAGGCGCCACAGAACGTCGACCAGCTCGCGGCGGTAACGTCCGCCCTCAAGGGGCTGTGTCCGCTGATGGCCAACATGGTCGATGGTGGCGACACGCCGCCCTTGCCGCGCGCCGAGCTGGATCGGCTGGGCTTCCGCCTCGTCATCTTTCCCGGCGGCATCGTCCGCGCCCTCGCCCGCACCGCGCAGGCCTACTACGCCTCTCTGGCGCAGCACGGCAGCAATCTCCCGTTCGCCGACCGTATGTTCGACTTCACCGAGCTGAATGAGCTGATCGGCACCCCCGAGATGCTCGCTCTCGGCCGGAGCTACGCATCGTGATCGATCCGGTCACCCTGGCCATCCTCGACGGCCGACTCACGCAGGTCGCCGACGAGATGGACGCGACGCTTTACCGCGCCGCCTTCAACCCGATCATCGCCGAAGCCAAGGATGCCTGCCACGGCCTGTATCATCCGGAAACTGGCGACACCCTGGTCCAAGGCGCCGCTGGACTGCCCATCTTCGTCGGGGCCATGGCGTTCGCCGTCAAAGCCGTCATCGACAAGGTCGCCCGCGACGGCGGGCTCGAACCCGGCGACACCTTCCTTTTCAACGATCCCTATGCCGGCGGTACCCACCTCAACGATTTCCGCCTCGTCCGCCCCATCTTCCGCGACGGCGTCTTGTTCTGCTGGCTCGCCTCCGCTGGCCACTGGCTCGACATCGGCGGCAACGTGCCCGGCGGCTACAACCCCAAGGCCACCGAGAGCTTTCAGGAGGGCATGCGCATTCCGCCGGTGAAGCTCATCGCCGCCGGCCGCATGAACACGGACATCCTCGACATCCTCGCCGCCAACTCCCGCGTTCCCACCTCCAACTGGGGTGATCTCAACGGTCAGCTCGGTGCCCTCGACCTCGGCGAGCGCCGTCTCGCCGGTCTGCTCGACGAGTACGGCGACGCCACGGTCCAGGCCGCCTTCGACGCGTTCTCCACCCGCGCCGATGCCATGATGCGCGCCGCCATCGCCGCCCTACCGGACGGGCACTACGCCTTTGAGGACGTGCTGGACAATGATGGCATCACCGCCGACGCACTCACCGTCGCGCTGGACCTGACCATTGCCGGCGACACCATGGTGATGGACTTCTCCCGCTCCTCGCCCCCCACCCAAGGCCCCGTCAACATTGCCTACGCCACCACCATCGCCGCCTGCTACGTCGCGCTGAAGCACGTCTTCACCGCCGTGCCGGCCAATGCCGGGTGCCTGCGCCCGATCAGCTTCGTGGTGCCGGAAACGACGCTGCTCGCGGCCGGGCCACCGCGGCCGATGGCGGGCTACACGGAAACCATCCTGCGCCTCATCGGCGTCGTCCTCGGCGCCCTCGCCCAGGCCGACCCGGCACGCGCCACCGCCGCCCCGTTCGGCACCATCAACGCGCTCTCACTCGCCGGCCACCGTCACGACGGCTCACGCTGGGTGATGTTCAGCTTCTTCGGTGGCGGCATGGGCGGCAATCCGGAGACGGACGGGCTCAGCCACGCCAACAATCCCATCTCCACCGCCACCATCCCACCCGCCGAAATCCTGGAAGCCGCTTATCCCGTGATGTTCACGCAATGGGCACTGCGCCCGGACTCCGCCGGCGAGGGTACCCATCGCGGCGGCCTCGGCGCCATCTACGAGATCGAGATGCTGACCGACACCCAGGTTTCCCTGCTCGGCGAGCGCGGCACCGTTGGCCCGTTCGGCGTGGTCGGCGGCAGCAGCGGCGCGGTCAACCGTTTCACCTGGCAGGATGCCGACGGCACTCACAGCCCGGCGCTCGTTTCCAAAGTCACCGACATCGCCGTGCCTACCGGTCACCGCGTAAGGCTCGAAACGCCCGGTGGCGGCGGTTGGGGACCGCCCGGCGAGCGCGATGCGGCGGCTGTCGAGCGCGACCAGCGGCTGGGATACGTGACGCCATGAGCCGCATCGTAGGCGTCGATGTCGGCGGCACCTTCACCGACATGTTCCTGTTCGACGAAACCGCCGGCCGGTTCCAGACCGCGAAGGTGCCGTCCAACCGCGGCGACGAGGCCGTCGGCTTCCTGCAGGGGCTGCGCTCGTTCGGCAGCGTCGCCGACCTCGGCTCGATCGTGCACGGCACCACGGTCGGCACCAACGCGCTGCTTGAACGCAAGGGCGCGCGGGTCGGGCTGATCACGACCGCCGGGTTCCGTGACGTGTTGGAGATGCGTCGCCGCGACCGCAGGCAGACCTGGGGGCTATGGGGCGATTTCGTGCCGGTGGTGGAACGCGACATGCGGCTCGAGGTTGCCGAACGCACCCTGGCCGATGGCAGCATCCGGCAGGCGGTCGACGCCGATGACGTTGCCCGGCTGGCTCGGCAACTTCTCGCCGACGGGGCCGAGGCGCTCGCCATCGTGTTCGTCAACGCGTACGCCAACCCGGCCAACGAACTCGCTGCCCTTGCGGCCGCCCAGAGCGTCTGGCCCAACGGCAACCTGGCCTGCTCGTCGCAGATCCTGCCGGAGATCCGCGAGTTCGAGCGGACCTCCACGACCGCGCTGAACGCTTATCTGCAGCCGGTCGTCGGCAGCTACCTCGGAAAGCTGGACGGCGCGCTGGCGGAGGACGGTTTCACTGGGCAGTTCCACATCGTCCAGTCCAACGGCGGTGTTATGTCCACGGCGACGGCGCGCCGCTTACCGGTACGCACCGCGCTTTCTGGCCCGGCTGCCGGAGTCATCGCTGCCGCTGCCATCGCCGAGGCGGCCGGCTTCCCCGATGTCATCACCGGCGATCTCGGCGGCACCTCGTTCGACGTGTCGCTCGTCGTCGGCGGCGCGGTCGCGCTGGCGGCGCAGGCCACCATCGAGTTCGGCCTGGTGATCCGCACGCCGATGATTGAGATCACCACCATCGGCGCCGGCGGCGGCTCGATCGCTGTCGTCGATGCCGGTGGATTGCTGCAGGTCGGCCCGGAGAGCGCCGGGTCGCGGCCCGGCCCGGTGTGTTACGGGCAGGGCGGTACGCGGCCGACGCTGACGGACGCCAACGTCGTGCTCGGCCGTATTAACGCGGCCCGGCCAATCGGCGGCGCGCTGACGCAGCTGGACGTTGTGGCCGCCCGGGCAGCGATCATGGCCCATGTCGGCGACAAGCTCGGCCTCGGGCCGGAGGCAGCGGCTGAGGCGATCGTGCGCATTGCCAATGCCCGCATGGCCGGTGCGATTCGGTTGGTGTCGATCGAGCGCGGGCACGATCCGCAGCGTTTCGCCGCGGTCCCATTCGGCGGCGGCGGCGCGCTGCATGCCGGTGCGCTGATCCTGGACGTCGGCATGAAGGCGGCGTTGGTGCCGCGCTTCCCGGGAGTTACCTCCGCGCTGGGCTGCATCATCGCCGACATCCGGCACGATCAGGTGCAGACGGTGAACCTGTCGCTCGCCGGCATCGATGCCGAGATGTTGGATCGCCGACTGGTGGACGAGGCGGCGGCGGCGCGGGCGGTGGTGGAGGCGGCCGGGTTGACGGTTGAGAGGATCGACACGGTGTTCGAGGCGGACATGCACTACGTCGGCCAGACCCACACCGTCGCCGTCAGCCTGCCGCTCACAGTGGTCGATGGCCGGACCGGGGTCACGGAGGCGCGGCTGCACGAAGCGTTCGAGGCGGCCTACCGGGCCCAGTTCGGCCGCGTGCTACCCGGCGTCGGCGTCCGCATCGTCAATCTGCGCACGGCCGCGGTTGGGCGGCGACCGAAATTCGACCTGAGCGCGCTCGCGCCGGGGGCGGAGGCCTCGCTGGAGGCGGCGGATCGCGGCACGCGTGACGTCTGGTTCGGCGGCTGGCATCGGGCGACGGTGCATGACCGGTTGTTGCTGCCGGTGGGGGCCGAAATCCACGGTCCCGCGATCCTGGAGCAGCCGGATGCCACCACGGTGGTCGACCCCGGCCTGGTCGCTCGCGTCGATCGCCTGGGCAACGTCGTCGTAACCGCCCAATGAGCGAGACAAGTGCGATGAGCCTGGAAACCACTGCCCTGCTGCTCTGTGACCTGCAGAACGACTTCGTTCACCCCGACGGCGCCTATGGCCGCGCCGGTCTCGGCACGGCGGCAATCGGCGTGCTGCCGGATCGGCTGCGTCCGCTGGCCGAGCGGCTGCGGGCGGGCGGTGGCTGGGTGGTGCAGACGCAGTTCACGCTGGTGCCGGGCCGTGGCGGCGAGCCGTTGATCTCGCCGCATCTGCTTTCGCTGCGGCCGTTCCTTCGCCGCGGCGATTTCTGTCCTGGCGCCTGGGGCCACCAACTCGTGGATGAACTTCAGCCAGCCGACCTTTCGGTCGAGAAGGTGGCATACTCCGCTTTTTACATGAGCCGACTGGAATGGGTGCTGCGCCGCTGCGGCATCACCCGGCTGTTCGTCGCCGGGATCGTCACCAATGGCGGCGTGGCATCCACGGTCCGGGAAGCCCATGTGCGCGATTTCGACGTCACCGTGCTCGAGGATGGCTGCGCCGCCTTCAGCCAAGCGGTGCATGACACCGCCATCGACGCGCTGCGTCCGGTGTGCCGGGTGGCGACCGTTGCGGCGATCCTGGGGGAACTCGGTTGAGCGTCGAACCGGCCGAGGGCATCGCCTTCGATGCGCATGTGCCGGTGGTGGTGATCGGTGCCGGGGCAGCCGGGCTGGTGGCCGGATTGGAAGCGCGGCGGCGCGGCGTAGATGTGGTGTTGCTGGAGCGCGATCCGTTGCCGCGCGGCTCGACGGCGTTATCGGCCGGGCTGATCCCCGCTGCCGATACGCGGTGGCAGCGCGCCGCCGGGATAGCGGACGACCCGGTCGCGTTCGCCGCCGACATCATGGCCAAGGCACATGACGAGCCCGACCCGGCCATCGTCACCGCGCTCACTACGCGTGCCGGCCCCGTGCTGGAATGGCTTGCCGATGCGCACGGCCTCGCATTCTCCGTGCTCGACGACTTCACCTATCCGGGTCACAGCGCCCGCCGCATGCACGGGCTGCCGACGCGCTCTGGCGCCGAACTGATGGACCGCCTGGCCGATGCGGCGGCTACCGACGGCGTCGACATCCTGTGCGACTCACACGTCACCACGCTCTATGCCGATGGCCGAAACCTCCGCGGCGTCGCCTACACGCGGCCCGACGGCGGCACCGAACGCGTGAGTTGCGACGCGCTCGTGCTCGCCTGCAACGGCTATGGCGGCGACACCGGCCTGGTCGCGCAACACGTCCCGGAGCTGTCGGGCGCGCTGTATTTCGGTCACCCCGGCAACCAGGGCGACGCCTTGCGCTGGGGTGCGTCGCTCGGCGCGGATAGCCGCGACCTGTCGGGCCACCAGGGCCACGGCTCCGTCGCGCACCCGGTCGGCATCCTGATCACCTGGGCTACGATCACCGAGGGCGGCTTCCAGGTGAACACCGATGGCGCGCGCTTCTCCAACGAGATGCAGGGATACTCGGAGCAGGCTGCCTTCGTGCTGCGTCAGCCCGGCGGGATCGCCTGGACCGTGTTCGACCAGCGCATTGCCGGGATCGCCCGCCAGTTCGAGGATTTCCGCCATGCCGAAGCTGCCGGCGCGATCCTCTCCGCCGACGACCCGGCCGAGTTGGCTCGCCGGATGAACGTCTCGGCAGACGGCTTCGCAGCCACGATGGATGGCATCGCCGATCTGCTGGTGAGCGACGGCACGGATGAATTCGGACGCAGCTTTGCCGGAACCCTGCCCCTCGTGCCGCCTTTGTGCGCTGTGCGGGTCACCGGGGCGCTGTTCCATACCCAGGGCGGGCTGGCGATCGGCCCCGATTCGGCCGTGTTGGACGCGACCGGCGCGGCATTCCCCAATCTGTTCGCGGCCGGCGGTGCCGCCTGTGGCGTGTCGGGGCGGAACGCGTCGGGCTATCTGTCCGGCAATGGGCTGCTATCGGCCGTGGCGCTCGGGTCGTTGGCGGGCGAAGCCGCGGCGATGCACGCGACGGCATGCGCCGATCCCAGCGTGCCTTGACGCACCTGAACGCTGTCGAGGCCAGGAAGGCTTAGGTTCAGGCTGGGTGCGCCCGCGAGAAGGGGCATGAGCGCCGCGCCGGTGACGGCCGGGTCGATCATGCCGTCGACGATACCGCGGCCGCTCGACTTCACCACGGCTTCCTTGACTGCCCAGACGACCGTGAACGCCAGGGCGCGCTGGTGCTGCGGCAGGGCGCGCAGCCAGTCCGCTTCGGCAGCGGCAAAGCAGGTGTCGGCGATGTCGGCGAGCGGCAGGTCGGCACGGACGAGTTCCAGATCGACCCCAATGGCGCGGCGCCAGCCGGCGGCGATCAGCGATAGCCCGGCACGGTGCGCGATGCTGTATGCCGCTCCGACCGGTCGCGACAGCAGCGGTTTGCCGCGCCGATCGCGATAGCCGACGACATCCCCGGCGGAACACCCGAGAAGCTTCCCTAACCAATTCGGCCCGTCGCCACGCGGCACCAGCGCGGCGGCCACGTCGCCGTCGCGCCAGGCCGGCGGCAGTGGCCTCACTCCTGGCAGCGTGCCGGCGACCCGGCCCAGGCCGGCCCGGACGGGATCGTCTCGCCCTTCATCACCAGCGACAGCGAGCCCAGCTGCGCGCCCTCCTGCAGTTGCGCGCCGGGAAGCGCGATGCTGTGCGGGCCGAGCGTGCTGCGGGCGCCGAGCACCAGGCGATCCGTCTTCATCACCCGATCCTCGAACAGATGCGTCTGCGGGCCGCCATCCTGGTTCAGCTCGGCCTCGTCGCCGATCGTCACCAGGTCGAACTCCGTCAACTCGGTCGAATTCATCCAGACCCGGCGGCCGATCCGCGTGCCGAACAACCGCACCGCCATCGGCAGGAACGCCGTGCCACGCAAATGTCGCAGGCAGAGCGGCACCGTGAGGCCCTCGTAGATCGCTGTCACCGCTTCGGTCAGCCACACCGGGCGCGACCACAGCGGATACTCGGCCGGTCGATAACGGCCGACGAGCAGCCACTTCAGCGCCGCGGTGCCGATCACCGACGGGATCACGAAATACAGGACGTAAAGCAACGGCACCATCAGCAGCGCCAGCGGCAGGCCAAGATCCTCCGGCAGCGTGTCGAACGCGTCGAGCGCGAAGCAGATCGCCACGAATACCGCGCCGCGCGGCAAGAGGATGCGGCCCGCTTCGATGAACAGCCGTTGCGCGATCGCCCACCGACTGGGGCGGAAGGTCAGCCGGGTGTCGTAACGCGTGGATTGTTGGCGGGACGGCAGCACAATGGCCGGGCTGCCGAAGCAGGCCTGGCCGGGGATCAGCGCGGTCTCGGCCGGAGGTACGGACAGGCAACCGACCAGCGCGTCGTCCGGAAGGTGCGATCCGCTGGGGATGAAGGCGGAGTTGCCGACAAAGGTGCGCCGGCCGACCACCGTGCGCTTTAGCGTGAGCCGGCCGCCGCGGATCTCCTGGTCGCCGAGCTTGACGGAGTCGGCCACGAACGCGCCTTCGCCGACTTGGAGCAGGTCATGCGTGACGGAGGCGGCGGTCGAAATCTCCGCGCCGGCACCGACCTTGGCGCCGAGGGCGCGGAAGAACGGCACGACATAGAGCGTGGCGAATACCGGATGCAGCACCGCGAGTGAGAGGTCCAGCAAGCGGTCCACTGTCCATTTACGGACGTAGAACAGCGACACCGTGTCGTGCTCGCCTTCCGTGACGCGTCCGAGCAGCACCCAGCGCAGGATCGTGACCTCGAGCAACACCAGCAGTGTGTAGGCCAGCGCGATCACCGGCGCGATCAGGATCAGGTCGCGCCGCACCGGCCCGGCCTCCTGCGCCATGTCCAGCGCGGCGAGCGAGGGCAGCATCGGCAACAGATGCAGCACCGGCACCAGCAGCAGGGCTATCAGCGAGAAGCTCGTCACCGCCGCGCCGACCCGCCAGCGCGAGGGCGTCGATGCCGGCCTGGCGATCGGTGCGGCGCCGCTCGGCCCGGCCGGCGAACCCGACCAGAGTTGACCCGGCGGCACGACCGCGCCGGTGCGCAGGCAGGACAGGCTGCTCAACTCGCCACGGTCGCCGATCGTGCTGCCGGGGTCGAGCACGCAAGCCGAGCCGACATGGGCATTGGCACCAATCTCGACGGGGCCGAAGATCAGCCAGCCTCCGGTCACCGTCGCCGTGTTGAACAAGGTGTGCGAGCCAATCGCGCTTCCGGTCCCGATCGAAATCAGGTCGTGGGCTCCCGTGCCGACATCGCCCAGATGCACGCCCTTGCCGATCCGTGCCCCGAGCAGCCGGTAGTAGGCGGCCATCAACGGCGTGTCGGCCATGACGGTCCGCACCACGAGCTCCTGCAACCGGCTGACGAACCACCAGCGCAGATACATGAACCCCCACAGCCGATGCCGCCCTGGCCGCACCCGGCCGAGCACGACCCATTTCGCCGTGATCGCCACCGCCATGGTGGCCGGCGGAATGGCGACGAACACACCGAGCGCCAAGCCGACCGCCTTGAACCAGCCGAAATCGTCGTGCGACTGGTCCAGCACGATGTATGGCAACAGGAACTCGGTCGATGCGATGGCGAAGATGAACGGCAGCACCGCCGCCTGTGCCAGCGTGCAGAGCGCGTGCCGCCACCGGCTGACCGGCAAACGGTCGGGTATCGGCGCCGCTGCCGGCGGTGCAATGGCGAACCGGGCCGAGATGCGCTCGGCGGTACGAAGCTCGTAGAGGTCCTGCAGCGACAGACGGGCGAAGCGGGGCAGCTTGCGCAGGCGGGAGACGAAGGCCGCAGCCAACAGCGAGTGACCACCCAGATCGCGGAAAAAGTCGTCCTGCAGCCCGGCGCGGCCATGCGGGAACAGCGATTGCAACGTGGCCAGCAACGGATCGTCGGCTTCCACGGTGTCGCTCGGAGCGGGCAGATCGGGCAGGGCGTTGCGGTTTACCTTGCCGCTCGGCAGGCGCGGCAGGGCGTCGAGCACATGAAATGCCGCCGGCACCATGTAGCTCGGTAGGCACTCGCCGAGGCCGACGCGGAGCGAGCGTTGATCAAAGCCGGCCGATACGACGAACGCCGCGAGATGCTCGTCCGCGCCGCTGCCGCGAAGCACGACGACGGCGGCACGGACGCCGGGCAACCGGGTCAGCGCCGCCTCGATCTCGCCGAGTTCGATGCGGAAGCCGCGATGCTTGACCTGGCTGTCGAGCCGGCCGTGCAGATGAAGCTGCCCGCGCTCGTCCACCGTCGCGCGGTCGCCGGTGCGATACATGGTGGGATAGGCGAGGTCGGCGGACATCGAGCCGGGAACGGGCACAAAGGCGGCAGCCGTCAGCAAGGGCCGGTTGACGTAACCGAGCGACACGCCGGGCCCGCCGATGCACAGCTCGCCGGCGGCGCCGGGCGGGACGAGGCGTCCGCTCTCGTCGACGATCAAGGCGGTGTAGTTCGGCAGCGGCTCGCCGATGGTGACGGGCACGCCGGGTCGCAGTTCGGCGATGGTGGCGGTGACCGTGGCCTCGGTTGGTCCATAGGTATTGGTCAGGCGGCGACCCGGCCGCCACCAGGTATCGACCAGCGCCTGCGAGCAGGCTTCGCCGCCGAAATTGATCAGCCTCAGGCCCGGGATGTCACGGTCGATCAATGCCAGCAGCGTCGGCACGCAGTGCAGCACGGTGACGCCGGCTTGCGTCAGCATGTCGGGCAGGTGGTCGATCTGCTGGGCCTGTTCGGCGGTCGCGACGGCGAGGCAGGCGCCGGCGAGGTAGGCAATGAACACTTCCTCGAGCGACATGTCGAACGCGGCCGAGAAGCCGGCATAGACGATGTCGGTCTCGACCACGCCGAGTTGGGAGTTCTCTGCTCGGACTAGATGGCAGATGCTGGCATGGCTGACCGCGACGCCCTTCGGCTGACCGGTCGATCCCGACGTGTAGATAATGTAGGCGGCCTGGCTGGCGGTCGGGCGAAGCGGCGGCGCGACGTCCACCGCCACATCGAGCGCTGCCACGTCCACGGTCTCCACCGCCAAGCCGGCGGTGCGCGCGGCCTGTCCGGCATCGACCAGCAACAGGTCGGCCCCGCAATCCTCGAGGCACGTGCCCACGCGCTCGGCCGGTGCCTGATCGTCAAACGGCAGGTAGGTGGCACCGGCCTTCAGCACTGCCAACACCGCGGCATGCAGCGCGATGGAGCGGGACAGCCAGATCCCGACCTTGCTACCCGGCTGGATGCCGCGCGCGCGCAGCGAGCGGCTCCAGCGATCGGTCAGCGCCTGCAGCTCACCGTAGCTGATGCTCTGGCCGGCGCAGGTCATGGCGGTGGCGAGCGGTGCCCGTTGCGCCGCCGCCTCGAACAGATCGTGCAGACGCTCGTCCCGCAGAAGCTGGATGTCGATGGGTCCAGCAAGAAAGCTCTGGTGGACGAGGTCTGCTGGTTTCATCGCCGATCACTATGGGTGCTTGCGTGATGCGGCGGTTACCAAACTCGGTGAAGAAAGAGGAGGGACAATCGGATTAAATTAGGTTTTGCATCCGCACGGCTCACCTGCGGCTGGCTTATGGGTGCCCCGGGTTACGCCCAATGCCAGCTTGCCAGGTTCCAGGTATTCAGGCGCACGTTGATGTCGGGTTCGTAGCCTTTCAGCTTACCCTTGGTGCCCTCGATCAGCGCGTATTGGTGCTGCGGCAGGAATGCCAGGTCCTCGCGCAACACCTGCTGCAGCTTTTGGTAAATCGGAATCCGCTTGGCCCGGTCGAGTTCGGACGCGCCCTGCTGCAACAGGCGATCCACTTCCGGGTTGGCGTATTGCATGGTGTTCTGGCCGCCCCCAGTCTTGGCGGCGATCTCGGTGCTGGAGAAGTAGTTGGAGGCGTCCGGGTCCGGCCCGACCATAAAGTTGATGCCGACGATCGCAGTCTCGAACTTGGACAACACCCAATAGTCGCTCCACATCACGGCCGGCGGCAGGTTCTTGATCGTCATGTCGACGCCGATCTGCTTGAAATCCTGTTGCAGCAATTGTTGCACCTGTTCGCGCAGGTGGTTGCCGGCGGTGGTGGAATTGGTGAATGCCAGACGCACGCCGTTTTTGGCGCGGACACCGTCGGCACCGGGCTTCCAGCCGGCATCGTCGAGCGTCTTCTTGGCTTTCTCGATGCTGTATTCGTGCTTCGGAAGGTCGGAGTTGTAGGCCCAGCTTTGCTGAGGCAGGTATGATTCGGTCGGCCGCGGCACGCCAAAGTAAAGCTGCTGGACAATGCTGTCCTTGTCGTAGGCGTAGTAGATGGCTTGGCGCACCGCCTTTTCGGCGAATTGCGGCAGGCCGAGGTTGAAGTAGAAGTTCTCGATCGAAGCCGTCGGTGCCGCGGTGACGGTCCGATCCGTCAGCTTCTTGGCTTCGTCATAGTGGTCAGCCGAGATGCCCTGCAGCCCGATAAAGTCGATGTCTCCGGTGCGGAACTGCGTATACAGCACCGTTAGATCGGGAATGTATTTGAACACGACCGTTTGCAGTATTGGACCATTCTCGAAGTAGTCCTCGTTGGCAACCAGCGTGATGTGGTCGCCCGGCACGCGCTCCTTCCATTTGAAGGGGCCGGTGCCGACCGGGTTCTCGGCGTAGTGGCCGCCGACGATCGGCTCGTTCTCCAGCTTGTGCTTTGGCATGATGAAGAACCACGACAAGATCGACAGAAACGGTGCGTACGGCTTCTTCATCGTCCAGGTGATCTGGTCTGGCGCCGGTGTCTTGATGTCGTCGATCAGGCTGAACCCGGTGCGGGTGTAGGCCGGGAAATCCTTGGTCGTCATGCTTTGCATGGAATAGGCGACGTCGGCGGAGGTGAACGGCGTGCCGTCGTGCCATTTTACGCCGGGGCGCAGCTTGATCGACCAGGTGAGTCCATCCGCCGACAGGCCACCATTGGCGACGGTCGGCACTTCCTGCGCCAGTCGCGGCAGCATCTCGCCGCTGGGCGAAACGGCCCAGAGCGGGCTGTAGACCGCGATATTGACGCCATCATCGACCTCGATGTGTGGCCGCCGCGGATCGAACACGGTCGGTTCCTGCGACAGCCCGATCACCACTTGGCCTGTGGGCTTAGGCTTGGTCTGCGCCCAGCCGAACGACGGCGCGGCGGAGAGAGCTGCCGTTGTGACAAGAAGGCGGCGACGGGAGATGTCCATTCTGGAAAGCCCTTTCAAAGGCCGGATTGCAGCGAGATGGGCGAGCCGTCGGTGAAGCGGCTGTAGCGGAACGGGGTGGGGTCCACGATCGTCGGTGATCCCGTGGCGATCTCGGCCGCCAGGCGTCCTGCCGCCGGGCCGATGCCGAAACCGTGGCCCGAGAACCCGGTGGCGATTACCAAGCCGGGCATGCCGTCGACTTCGGAGATGACGGGCACCGCGTCGGGCGTCACGTCGATCATCCCCGCCCATTGCTGCGTCACGTTGGCCTGGCGGAATACCGGGAATACCTCGCGCAAGTTTCGCACCGCGTCGTCGTTGATGCTGCCGACCGGGTCGGGGTCGAGGGTACGGACCGTCTCGAACGGGCTGGCGCGGTCGAGATCCCATCGCTTCGGCATACGGGCCTCGGCCATGAAGGTCTTGTCGAGCCGGAGGCGCAAGCCGCGCCGTTCCGCCTTGGCGGCCGGCAGGAAGTCAAAGAAGAACTTGAACGTATCGGGCGTGATCGGCACCACGTTCGCCTGGCCGTTGGCGATGGTGTAGCCGCCGTCCAGCCGCTTGCGGTAGGCGAAGTTGCCGACCCAGGCGGACGTCTCCGGTGCCCCGTGAACCGGTGACGTGCGCAACACCGACGAGCGGGTCTTCAACTGCGGCAAGCGTAGGCCGAGGCTGCCGCAGAACAGGCGGGACCACGCTCCGCTGGCCAGGATCGCGCTGTCGCACGCAACCCGGCCGCGCTCCGTCACCACGCCAGTTACGCGCCCGCCGGTAAGGTCGAGGCCGCGAACCGCGCAATTTTCCACGATGATCGCCCCGGACGCCCGCGCCGCGGCGGCCAATGCCGGCACTGCCTTCTGCGGCTCCGCCCGTCCGTCCGTCTTGGTGTAGAGCGCCGCGCCATAGCGCTTGGTGGCGCCCGGCAACAACCCGGCCAACTCGTCGCCCTCGATGATGCGGCTACCCATCTGGTATTCGGAAACGCGGTCCAGCCATTTCTGGTAGTGCTCACGCTCCGCATCGGTGCGCGCGACATACAGCACGCCGCATTCGGCAAAGCCGGTCGGCAGTCCCTCGCGGTTGAACTCGCCCCACATCCGCAGCGCCTCGATGATCAGCGGCACCTCGCGCAGGTCGCGGCCGGTCTTGCGGACCCAGCCCCAGTTGCGGCTGGACTGCTCGCCGGCGAGCTTGCCCTTTTCGCACAGCAGGACCGAGTGGCCCTCTCGCGCCAGATGCAGCGCGGCCGAGACCCCGATGATGCCGCCGCCGATGACCACCACGTCGACGCGGGCGGGGAGGGTAGCGTCGGTATCGACTGGGTCGATCACTGGGCCCATGACATGCTCCTATCTTCGGTAGCGACCGGTGAGGCGAGGGTGAGTTCGGGCCGTCGGCACGCCGCGAAATGGTCCGGTGCGCGCTCGGTCAGGGGTGGTGGCGACACGGCGCATTCGGGCTCCGCATAGCGGCAGCGGGTGCGGAACGGGCAGCCGGAGGGCGGCGAAAGCGGGCTCGGGATGTCGCCCTCGAGCAGGATGCGCTGCGGCTTGCTGCCGATGTCGGGCACGGCGGAGAACAGCGCCTCCGTGTAGGGATGCCGCGGCCGGGCGAACAGATCGGCGGTGGCGGCGACCTCCACGATCCGGCCGAGATACATCACGGCGATGCGGTCGGAGATCAGCCCGACCACGGCCAGGTCGTGCGCGATGAACAGTAGCGACAGGCCCAACTCGGCGCGCAGGTCCAGCAACAGGTTGATGACCTGCGCCTGCACCGAAACGTCGAGCGCGGAAACCGGCTCGTCGGCGACCAGCAGCGCCGGGCGGCAGATCAGTGCGCGCGCGATGCCGATGCGCTGACGCTGGCCGCCGCTGAACTCGTGCGGGTAGCGCGACGCCGCGCTGTCCGGCAGGCCGACGAGGCGGAGCGCATCGGCGATGCGGGCACGCCGGGCGCCGCCGTCGAGGTCCGGCTCGTGAACGGCGAGCGGGATCGCCAGACTCTGCTCGACCGTCATGCGCGGATTGAGCGAAGCATACGGGTCCTGGAACACGACCTGCATGTGTCGGCGCACCGCGCGTAACTGGTGGCGTGACGCGCGCGCGATCTCCTGGCCCTGAAAGCGGATCGACCCGGCCGTCGGCTCGTGCAGGCGCAGGATCGTCCGGCCAAGCGTGGTCTTACCGGACCCGCTCTCGCCGACCACGCCGAGCACTTCGCCGGGCGCGATCGCGAGCGATACCCCGTCCAGCGCGCGGAGCGTGCGGCCGCGGCCGACCTTGTAATGCTTGGTGAGGTCGGTGACCTCGAGCAGCGGCGTCATGCCGCCAATTCCCGCCAACGGGCGCAGCGTACGGTGTGTTCGGCGGCAGCTTCTTCCAACGCGGGCCGGGTCGCCTCGCAGGGATCGGGCAGCGCGTGGGCGCAGCGCGGATGGAAGGTGCAGCCGGCGGGCCGGTGCTGCGGGTCCGGTACGTTGCCGGGGATTGCCGGCAAGCGCGACGCGGGCGTGCGGCCGCGCAATTGCGAGAGCAGCGGCACCGAGGCGATCAGCCCGCGGCTGTAGGGCATCAACGGCCGGCGGATCAGCTCGGCGACCGGTGCGTCCTCCACCACCTGGCCGGCGTACATCACCAACACACGGTCGGCGATTTCGGCCACCACGCCGAGGTTGTGGGTGATGAACACGACCGACATGCCGGTCTCGCGCTGCAGGCTGCGGATCAGTTCGAGGATCTGCGCCTGGATGGTGACGTCGAGCGCCGTGGTCGGTTCGTCGGCGATCAGCACCCTTGGCCGACACGCGAGCGCCATGGCGATCATCGCCCGCTGCCGCATGCCGCCGGAAAGCTGGTGCGGAAAGGCCCGCGCCCGCAGTTCGGGCTCGGCGATGCCGACTTGCCGCAACAGATCGACCGCACGCGCCAGCGCGGCCCGGCGGCCGACGGTTTCGTGCGCCAGCACGGCTTCGGCGATCTGGTCGCCGATGCGGTGCACCGGGTTAAGCGAGGTCATCGGCTCCTGAAAGATCATCGCAATGTCGCGGCCGCGGATGGCGGCCATGCGCGACTCCGGCAGCGACAGCAGTTCCGTGCCGTCCAGCATGGCTGATCCCTCGACACGCGGCCCGGTTCCGAGCAGCCGCATCAGCGCCAGGGCAGTGACGCTCTTGCCGGAACTGGACTCACCCACGATCGCCAGCGTTTCGCCGGCCCCGAGTGCGAACGACACGCCATCCACAGCCCGGACCGTGCC
This sequence comes from Janthinobacterium lividum, assembly GCA_050954595.1. GTDB lineage: Bacteria > Pseudomonadota > Alphaproteobacteria > Acetobacterales > Acetobacteraceae > JAVVHH01. The sequence continues at coordinate 24,872 of JBPBQE010000383.1, forward strand.
GCTCTCGCCGGTGAAGGTGACGCGCAGGTCGGTCGCGGTCAGCACGGCGTTCACCGGTTCAAATCCAGCCGCGGGTCGAGGGCGTCGCGCAGGCCGTCACCAAGGAAGTTGAAGCCGGTGACGGCCAGCGTGATCGCCGCCCCCGGCAGGATCGCCAGCCAGGGGGCGGTGGCGAGATATTCCTGCGCGTTGTTGAGCATGTTGCCCCAGGAGGGCGTCGGTGGCTGAATGCCGTAGCCGAGATAGCTCACGTAGCTTTCCAGCAGGATGGCGCGTGCGACGTTGAGCGTGGCAACCACGATGATCGGCGCCATGATGTTGGGCAGCAACTCGCGCAGCATCAGGTGCGCGTCCGACACGCCGATCGCCTCGGCGGCCAGCACGTAATCCCGCTCCCGCAACGCCCGGATCTGGCCTTCGACGATGCGCGCCACCTCCATCCAGGAAGTGAGCGCCACGATCAGCGTGATGGTGAGCACGCCGGGGCTAACCAGCGCGGCCAGGGTGAGCAGCAGGAAGATCGACGGGAAGCACAGCACCGCGTCCACCACCCGCATCAGCGCCGTTCCGGTCCAGCCGCCGTAGAACCCGGCAACCAGACCGACCAGCACGCCGGTGACCGTGCTCAGCCCCATCGCCGCGAATCCCACCAGTAACGAGATGCGCCCAGCCAGCAGCAAACGGATCAGTTGGTCACGGCCCAATGGGTCCGACCCGAGCCAATGCGGCCCGGCGAATGGCGGCTGGAACCGGTGTCGCAGATCGATCGCCAGCGGCTCGTACGGCACGAAATACGGGCCGATCACGCAGGCCAGGACTAGCAGCACCAGCGCGGCCAGGCCGAACATGGCGAGACGGTGCCGCATGAGCCGGCGGAGCGCCGGGCTGCGAATGCGCCGGGTCGGGCGGGCGAGGGTGGCGCTCATCGTACGCGGATCCGCGGGTCGGCGACCACGTAGAGCATGTCGGCCAGCAGGTTGCCGATCAGCACCATCACCGCCGAGATCATCAGCAGCCCCATCACCACCGGATAATCGCGGTAGCCGATGGAATCGAGGAACAGCCGGCCCATGCCGGGCCAAGTGAACACCGTTTCGGCCACTAGTGCGCCGCCCAGCAGCGTCGGCAGTTGCAGCCCGGCCACCGTGATCATCGGCAGCAGCGCGTTGCGGAGCGCGTGCTTCACCAGCACGGCCCGGCGCCGCACGCCCTTGGCTCGAGCGGTGCGGATGTAGTCCTGCGAAATGACGTCCAGCATGGAGGCGCGCATGAACCGGCTCCAGGTCGCGACCGTGACGAGGGTGAGTACCAGGCAGGGTAGGGCCAGGTGCCGCGCTGCATCCATCCAGCTGGCATCCCCGGCGGTGTAGCGGTTGCCGGAAGGAAGCCAACCGAGGGTGACGGAGAACAGGTAGATTACCACGAGCCCGAACCAGAAGGTTGGGATCGACAACGCCACCATGGCGCCGATGGTGGCGAGGTAATCCGCGATCGAGTAGCGGCGAACCGCGCCCAGCACGCCTACCCAGGTGCCGATCAGCACCGCCAGCAGCGTCGAGCTGGCCATCAACTCGAAGGTGGCGCCGAGATGCGAGGCGATGACCGCCAGCACCGGCGCGCCGTCGCGGTAGGAATGTCCCCAATCGCCGCCGAGCAACCGCCCGGCCCAGTCGACATATTGGATCGGCAATGGCTGATCGAGCCCCATCTGATGCGCGAGCTGCGCCATGGTCTCGGCCGACATGCCCGGGGTCAGCGCGAACTGCGCCAGCGGCCCGCCTGGGGCCAGATGCAGCAACCCGAAGCCGATCATCGAGACGAGCACCAGCAAGACGAGGCTTTGGCCGATGCGCGAGACCAGCGTGCGGATCATCGGTGTTCGGTCAAAGCATCGGTTCCACGCGGCAGTTCACCAGCACTTCGCCGACCGTGGCGTTGTTCGGCAAGCACAGCACGGTGCCAATCAGCACCGCGACATCGGTGGCCGAACTCATCGACCCGCGCGGCGTGGTGGTCACCGCCGCCGTCATGTCGGTGGCTACAAAACCGGGGCACACGCTGCACGCGCGCACACCGTCATCCCAGCCCTCGCGGCGCACTGCCTGGGTTAGGGCGTTGAGGGCAAACTTGCTCATCGCATAGCCGACGTTCTCGTTGGCGACCCGCTTGCCCGACAAGGAGGCGACGTTGATGACCCGGCCTTCGCCGCACGCCCGCAGCGTCGGCAACGCGGCGCGGATCAACCGCATGGGCGCCTTGACGTTGATGGCCCACAGCGCATCCAGCGCCGTCTCGTCCTCGTCGGCGAGCGTGGCCTTGGTGTTGATCCCGGCGGCGTTGACCAGGGCATGGAAGGATCCGAAGCGGGCGAGGGTGGCGGCGACCCAGGCACGCGGGCTGTCGCTATCCTCCGCGTCGTAACGGTGCAGCGACAAGCGGTCGGATTCCTTGAGCCCGCGAGCGTCCCGGATGCCGGCCGACACGCACCAGCCCGTGTCGAGAAGATGTTCGAGGGTGGCGCGGCCGATGCCACGGGCAGCCCCGGACACCATTGCGACCCGGCCCTGGCTGTTCAGCACGGCAAGTCTGAATATGGCGTAAAACTAAGCATGATCATGTAAAGTGCCAATATCCCAAGCAGAAAAATCAACAACCAATGATGTTTACGCTTGGATTAGGGCACGTATGAATGGCGCATGCAACAACTGTAACTACTGCCCTCGACCTGAGACCGCGTCGAGGGCAGTGCTTCGCGTTTAGACTTTCTTCAGGCTCGACAGGTCGACGGTGCCGTCTTGGCTGCTGAAAGACAATGACAAGCTACTACCCTGCTGCTGCGAGACACCGTTGATCTTGTGGTTCTCGCTATCGTAAACGCTCACCTGGCCGTCTTTCTGGATCGCCAGGCGATGCTTGTCGCCGAAGAAGGCGTACTTGACGTCGTTCTGACCGCCGCTGGTGCTGGGCTCACCGAGGTCTTCCGGCCACCAGGCGGGTCCGAAATCCATCGGTTTCATGGGTTCCATTGGCTTCATGGGTTCCATCGGCTTCATCGGTTCCATAATCGCTACTCCTGAGTGACGAGGCGACAACGCATCACACGCCGATCCGATTGCAGGTCAAGCCGCGTTGAGTCGTCCTTCGACGAAGCCGCCGAGCCCGGTTGCTTCGCCGGCGACCACCGCGTTGGCAACGGCTTCGCCAAGCCCGGCGGAATGCTTGAAGCCATGACCGGAACAAGCCGACACCATCAGCGCCCGATCGTTATGCGGAAGCGTTGCAACCAGGAAGTCGCCGTCCGGCGTGTTGGTGTAGGGGCAGACGACGCTGCGCAGCGGTGCCGCGGCCAGGCCGCGCAGCCGGCCATGGACGTGCCGCCGGGTCAGGTCGAGGCCTTCCTGCATCGTGATGTCGCGCTGGAGATGGTCGGGGTCAGCGGTCACGTCGGTATACTGTTCGCGGGCCAGCTTCACGCCGTGCGTACCGGGTGGGATGGGAAAGCCGTAGAAGCTGTCCTCCGCCGTATTGCCGTGTGCCCAGATGAACACTGGTGATCGCTCGGGAGCGTAGGCACCGGGCTCGTCGGGTTGGAACCAGTGTAGCACCTGGCGCGCGACGCTCATGTGTCGTTGCAGCGACGGGCCGGCCAGGCCTGGTGACCACACGCCTGCCGCCAGCACCGCCTTTGCCGCCCGGAACTGCTCGCCGCCCGCCGTGGTCGCACAGATGCCGGCGCCGTCGCGTTCGAGACGGATGATCTGCGTGTCGCCCTGGACGACCGCGCCGAGCCGCCGGGCTGCGTCGAGTTGCGCGACGACGCAGCGTTCGGGCCGTACGTAGCCGCCTGATGGCTCGAAATAGGCGAGCTCGTCACCCTGCAGTTGAAAATTGGGAAAGCGACGCATCACCTCGTCGGGCGCGAGTATCTCGTGGGCGATGCCGAACCGCTCGGCGGCGGCGATGGTAGTGCGAACGAAATCGGGCTTGCCGTGGACCACCGCGCCCTGGCCGCTGCCGGCCATGATGAGGGCGCCGCACTGCGTGAGCAGGCTGTCGCCGCCCTCGGCCTCCAGTTCGCGCCAGATCTCGTGCGAGCGGAGCACGAGCGGCACATACATTTCGCCTTCGCCAACGGCGCAGCGGGTGATGCGGGTGTCGCCATGCGTGGAGCCATTGCTGTGGGGCGGGTTCCAGCGATCCAGCCCGAGCACGCGTTGGCCGCGTCGCGCGAGCTGCCACAGCGTGGCGGCGCCGACGGCACCCAGGCCGACGACGATGGTATCGAAGGACGCCGGAGCGGTGTGGGATACCGTGGTCTGCACAGATCAATCCGTCTCAATCGCCCGTGCAGAGCACCGCATCCCCGGGGCAATGGCAAGGCTTGGTCTGGTCGACCGGCTCGAGTCAGCGGCGTTCGGTGACGAACTCCTCCTCACCAATTGCCGCCAGGCCGGTGCTGCACTCGCGCAGGATTTCCGGGATGATCGTCTTCACCTGGAAGTAGCCACGCGTGGATTTCGGCCACACGCGCTCGTCCCACTCGC